>CANPYS010000016.1 GCA_947588655.1 uncultured Alphaproteobacteria bacterium
GGTTCCAAAAACCAAAAAAGCAAGGAAAATCAAGAAATAATGAGCAAAAATCAACTGTCTCAAAAAAACGTACCTTTAAATGATACAATTGTCAAGCTTTTTTATGAGCGTAAAATCAAGCACTTAGGTTTTTAAAAATGCCCGAAAAAAATGCACAAAAAAAGGTACAATTAAATTATCACTTTTTTATAGGAGATTATTGATGAAACTAGTAATTTTATTTTTGGCGATGCTTATCGCTAACCCTGCTTTGGCTGTAACGTGCTTAAATGATTATGATAATTCTTGCGCGCAAGAACCAGGGCATTCAACCGCAGGCGATTGCGAAGATTTGGGTTATAGTAAAACAATTGAGGAAAACTGCGAGCATACTATCGTTTGCCCCTTTAATTCCTCTTACAAACGTTGTGTGAAACTTGAGGCACTGAGTATTCCAGGTAAAGATAAAGCCTCTTGTGCTGATTTAGGCTTTACATCAACAAGCCCTATTGTTGGTTGCAAGGACTCAAAAACTTGTATAGAAGATGGTAAAACTTATTATCTTTGCGGTGACTTTGCCCAGGAGGTGCCAACTTGTGCTGAAAAAGGTTTTACGCTTACACATAAAAAATATGGTAGTTGTTTTAATTATTCAGAATGTACTGATAAAACTGGCACGCATTATCGTTGTGACACGCCAGCAAGTTGCGGGTCAATGGGCTTTTTTGAAAACCCTGTGCCTAACTGCGATGAAGATGATTATGAAACTTGCGTAGAAAATGGTAAAACGTATTATCTTTGTAATGCCGTTGAACCGCAAGAGCAAAAATCTTGTTCAGCTTTAGGCTTTACAGCTGATGATAAACACAGTTGGTGTAACAACATTGTCACGTGCGATAATCTTTCCCTTTGTGCTAGTGCTACAGGCGCTTGTTATGTGCACGAAGAATGCAATGTTGGCGATTTTGTTTTAGATAATGATATGTGTTCAACACTTTGCCTTCCAAAAGAGATGCCTAATGCGAAGGTTGTCGGTATTGTTGCAACAAACAAACTTGTTATAAGTCAAGCCGATTTGTACTTTAGCTCCAACAGTTGTGATTTTGCTTCAAGTTGTGACTTTTCTTCTAAAGATCCTGGTGAGGCGTGTGTCTATCAAGATTCTGACAGCAATACAATCGGTGAATCACAGGCTCGTCACTGCTATGCGTGGGATTATAAGATTTCTGATAATATGTTTTCCTTCCCTTCCGTAGACGGCTACGAAAATACAAAAGCTATTGCTAACATGGGTGCTCTTGTTCCAAAAGCTATTATGGCAAGGAAGACACCATTTGATAGTAAAAAGGAATGGTTTATCCCTTCAGAATCGGAACTCACAGAGATATTAAAATATTCAGCGCCAATAAACAAAGCTTTGGAAGAGCTTAACAAGTTAACAGGGCAAAATGTTAGCACTTTGAATCTCTCGTACGTATCATCAACACCAGTTACGGATCAAAACTATTTAAACAGTGTTTGGTATTATGTAAACGGTAACTTTGAGGATAGAGGAAATGCGTTTAAAGTCGTTGGTGGAGGAGGCGACTTTATAGGTTGTGGTTTAGGAAACAACGATTGTCGCGTTAGAGTCGTTTATAAGCGGTAATTCTGTTTATCAACGTACCAAAAACGCACCTTAGCGAAAAGGAGGTAAATAAAGCAAGGTGCAAGGGTTTTGTGGATGAGGTTGCTAAGCGCATCAATGTTCTCCTAAAAGTAGATGTCTTAAGCAAATAAAAACCTCGTTCACGAAAAAGGACAGTCCGCAACTCGCGGACTGTCTTTATAAATGCCAAAAATTTTATTTCCGTTTTTTAAGCCATGCCTTAATATGATTGTTATGCTCTTTTAATGACCTTGAAAAATTATGTCCGCCTTCGCCATTCGCCACAAAATAAAGATAAGGCGTATCTTCAGGGTGCGCCGCTGCCTCTAAAGCCGCCAACGACGGATTACAAATCGGCGCGGGGGGAAGACCGGCGTATTTATAAGTATTAAACGGACTATCCACAGATAAATCCTTATGCTTGAGCGAGCGCTCCAAGTCGCCTTTGCCTTGCGTAAGGGCATAAATAACCGTTGGATCGGTTTGCAAAAGCATACCTTTGTTCAAACGATTAATAAAAACAGATGCCACAATAGCGCGTTCATCGGGGCGTCCTGTCTCTTTTTCAACAATAGACGCCAAAACCAAAAGTTCGCCCTGATTATCAAGCGGCAAATCGGCGGCGCGATTTTGCCAAACACGCTCTAAAGTACGTGTCATAGCGTTTTTTGCATAGCGAATAATGTCAGAACGTTTTGCCCCTTTATGAAAGGTGTATGTTTCGGGCAAAAGTGCGCCTTCCGGCACATTAAAATCAACTTCGCCCGTCAAAAGCGGCTCTGCGGCAATAATTTCTAAAAGCTGGTGCGTTGTTTTGCCCTCGGGCAACCTGATTTTATGCAACACCACTTTGCCCGAAACCAGCAAATCCAACACATCAAGAACCGACATCATAGGACGAATTTCATATTCGCCGGCTTTAAGCTTGCCGCCAATTTTTTTATAGCGCGCAATGAGTCTGAGCAAAAAACCATGCTCAAACAAATTGTTTTCAGAAAGTTTTTGCGAAAGTGTGCGCACGCCCGCGCCTTGTGGCATTTCCAAAACAAGCGGATGCTCAAGGGGCAGGGGACGATTAATAACCTGATAAGCCCAAGCCACGCTTAAAACCACAAAACCCAAAAAGATTACAATTAAAATTTTTTTCATTTACCCCTCACGGATTAAAACTTACCGAACACGCCACCGATTGTCAAACATCGCCACGCTTTTTTTGCACAAACAAAAAAGCCGGCTTTTGAACCGGCTTTTTTAAGAAGAAAAATTATTTTTTCATCACGTCAACACCAGGGAGGACTTTACCTTCCATCCATTCCAAGAAAGCGCCGCCCGCGGTTGAAATGTATGAAAAATCAGCCGCCACACCGGCATTTTCCAACGCCGAAACAGTGTCGCCGCCACCGGCAACGGAAGTGAGCTTGCCGGCTTTAGTTAAATCAGCAACTTTTTGCGCCACTTCATTGGTGGCTTTATCAAAAGGCTTCATTTCAAACACGCCCAAAGGTCCGTTCCAAACCAAAGTATTGCATTCTTCCAACTTACGGCAGATTTCAGCAACCGTTTTTGGCCCAACGTCCAAAAGATGCCCGCCTGAGGGAATGTTTGTTAAATCAACCGTTTGGTTCTTGGCGTTTGGCGCAAATTCTTCAGCGTTCACCAAGTCAAGCGGTAAAATAATCTCGCAATTGTTTTGGTGTGCGTTTTTCATAATCTCGCGCGCGGTGTCAACCATATCGGGTTGCAAAAGCGAATTTGATTCGTTCACGCCCTCAACGCCTTGCGCCTTCAAAAAGGTGTGTGCCATACCGCCTGAAACAACAAGCTTGTTGACCTTTTTGACCAAATTGTTCAACAAATCAAGCTTTGTGGAAACTTTTGAACCCCCAACAATCGCCATCACGGGGCGTTTGGGAGCATTAAGCCCGCGGGTTAAAGCGTCAACCTCTTCGGCCATAAGAAGCCCCATCGCGGAGGGCAATAATTGAGCGGCCGCCACCATGGAAGCATGCGCGCGGTGTGCGGTTGAAAACGCGTCTGAAACATAAACATCGGCAGGCTTCACAAGCTCTTTGGCAAAAGCCTCGTCGCCTTTGGATTCTTCTTTATAAAAGCGCAAATTTTCCAAAAGCAAAACTTCGTCTTGGCTCATATTTTGCACGGCTTGAAGAACTTTGTCCCCAATGCAATCGTCCACAAAAATGACCTTTTTGCCCAAAGCTTTTTGCAACTCCGGCGCAACGTGCTTGAGCGAATTTTTATCATCGCCTTTGCCTTCCGGACGCCCAAAGTGTGAAATAACAACCACTTTCGCACCTTTTTGCATTAAAAGCTTAATGGTCGGCACGGTACGATCAATGCGCGCGGTGTTCGTCACTTTCAAGTTTTCATCAACAGGCACATTTAAGTCAGCGCGGAGCATCACGACTTTACCATCAAGGTTGCCCAAATCATCAATTGTTCTGTATTCCATCATTTATTCCTTTAAAAAAGCCCTCTTGCGGCAAGGCAAGAGGGCGCTGAACTTCAGACCTATTTTGAAAAAGCCTTCGCCATAGCGACAGCGGTATCAGACATCTTGTTAGAGAAGCCCCATTCGTTGTCATACCATGAAACGATTCGGACAAACCGACCATGAATAACTTTAGTTTGACCGGCATCAAAAATAGAGGTGTGTGCGTCGCTGACAAAGTCTTGCGAAACAAGCGGCTCGTCATTATATTCCAAAATACCTTTGAGCTCGCCTTCAGAGGCTTGTTTCATCGCGGCGTTGATTTCTTCCGCCGTCACATCGCGACCGGCGTTAAACGTTAAGTCAACAAGCGAAACATCAGGAGTCGGCACACGCACCGCAGAACCTTCCAACTTGCCGTCTAAGGAAGGAAGCACCAAGCCAATAGCTTTGGCGGCACCCGTAGATGTCGGGATCATGTTCAAAGCGGCGGCGCGTCCACGATACGGATCTTTCGGGTGAACAATATCTAATGTGCGTTGATCGCCTGTATAAGAGTGAATGGTTGTCATATAGCCGCGCTCAATGCCGCAAACTTTTTCCAAAACTTTGCACACAGGCGCTAAGCAGTTTGTGGTGCAAGACGCGTTTGAAACAACCCGATCCGATGCTGTTAAGGTGTCTTGGTTGACGCCGAAAACAATGGTTTTATCAGCGCCTTTGGCAGGTGCAGAAATCAAAACCTGCTTAGCGCCGGCTTCCAAGTGAACGGAAGCTTTTTCCTTGTCGGCAAAAATACCGGTGCATTCCATCACAACATCAATGTTAAGCTCGCCCCATGGAAGATTTCTCGGATCTTTTTCAGCAAAGACCTTAATTTTGTGACCATTGACCGTGATAGAATTATCATCAGCCGTCACTTCGCCTTGAAAGCGACCGTGAACAGAGTCATATTTTAACAAACGGGCGTTATCAATCGGTTTGCCTAAATCGTTAATCGCGACCAATTCAATATCTGTGCGGCCAGATTCCACCATAGCGCGGTGTGTCAAGCGGCCGATTCGGCCATAACCGTTAATAGCAACACGAACTACCATTTTATATTCCTTCCTAAATGTTCCCAAAAGGGGTGCGGTTTGCTCCGCACAAGCGTTAATTTAAAACTTTAAATCAAACCTAATTTAGCATTAAAGTTTTAAGATTCAAGCAAAAAATAAATGTTCTACTGTTTTTAAAACAAAAAAAGTGCGTTTAAAACGCACTTTGTAATTTTTTTTGCTCGGCCTTTTTCCGACTGACCATCAAATCAATCAAATCTTTGACCGTGCTTTTTTGATTAAACGTATCCTCCGGCAAGGGGAGAAGTACGTCAAATTCGTCGGCGGCAAAAAAGATAGGGAGCTCCCAGTCTTTTTCTTTTTTGTAGCCCTCCCAACGGATTTGCATGAGAGGCGTTTCAAGCAAGACTTCGTCCGAGACATCGCTTTTGATTTCAGCTACCCGCCGGTACGAAAGTAACGCTTTTTTGCGCAACAACATATCCCCGACTTTTTGCTCTTCACGCCGCGCCAACGGTTTTGGTACAGGCATCTTGTAAATCTCTGCCGGCTTGGCAAAAAACTTAGCAAGGTCACGGAAAGTAACCAACACATCCAAGACTTTTTCGTCCATAGTGTGGTTTGTGGCTTTCTCCAGCGTCTCAACCATTGAGATAAGGTACGGCCTTGTTACCGTTTGCCCATGCAAGCGCCGATGCGCGATTTCATCGGGAGCGATACCGGTTTTTTCAGCGAAAAACGATAAAATATCATCCTCGTCAAACTGTCCGGTCAATTCTGAAACCCAGCGCCCAATGGTAGAAGGCTTGCCGAGTGAAACTTTTGCCTGCGCGCCACCGCGTTTTTCAAGCGTCGCTTTTAATGATCTTTGCAAACTGTCCGGCAGCTCACAAACAGGACGTTTCATAACCTCCCGAATAAAGTGCGCACGCGTTGTTTTTTTCTGAACTTCCGCGAAGATCAGATCATTCTGCGCAAGGCGTAACGCCACATAAGTTTTTACTAACATAGAGTTCATAATAATTGATTTTAAAAGTTAAACATAAAAATATCTTGATGAAAAGCAATCTAGCACAAGATTTTTTTAAAATCAAGCATTATTTTGACAAAATTAAGGCGAGATCTAAAAATTGTTGCGGCGTTAGCTCTTCCGCACGCGCTGTTAAAGGAATATGAAGCGTTTGGCAAGCCTCTTCAAGCAAAGGATAAGCCTTTAAGCTTTGGCGAATCATTTTCCGCCGCTGTCCGAAAGCCCGCTCGGTAAGTAAAGAAACTTTTTTCAAATCAGGGGTTGAAGGCCTGTGAGATAACGGCCTAAAAAGCAAAACGCTTGACCACACTTTGGGCGCGGGAACAAAGCATTGTGGATTTAAATCCATTAATTTATCTATGCGCGCCGTCAATTGCGCCAACACCGAGAGTCGCCCGTAACTTTTTGTTTGAATGGACGCCATAATACGCTCGGCAACTTCACGCTGAAACATCAGCGTCAAGGCTTCAAACGAACCCAAATTTTCAAGCCAACGCGTTAAAAGTGGCACAGAAATATGATACGGCAGATTGCTCACAACTTGCCGCGGCTCACAATCAAAAAGGGCAAAATCGGTTTGAAGCGCATCGCCTTGAATAATGTTCATCGGAACATCGGTTTGCTTTTGCAAATCAGTCATAATCTGCACACAACGCGCGTCCATTTCAACAACGGTTAGTTTTTGGGGCTTTTGCTTTAAGACAGCGCGCGTCAATCCCCCCGGACCAGGGCCAACCTCATACACATAGCGCCCCGAAAAATCAGGCAGATTTTGGCAATCAAGGGAAGTGCGAATAATTTTATCAGTTATGTTTTCATTAAGCAGAAAATTCTGCCCCAAAGATTTTTGAGCCATCAGCTGATGTTTTTCAACCGTTTCTTTTAATGAAAGCTCAAAGTCCATTTCAAACCCTTAACTCAATAACAGCTTGTTGTCGCAAATCGCGGATATATTTGTTGGCAATTTCTTCAAGCTTTTTAGAACGCAACAATTCGCGAATTTCATCAGGGTTTGTTGAGGGCGGCGTGTCAATGCCGGGGCGATAAATTTTTTCAAGCTTGAGAATGTAAAAATCTGAGCCAACGGAAATAGGGGACGAAACCGCGCCCTTTTTCATCTTAGAAACAACATTGGCTAAAGGCTCTGCCAACTGATTAAGCGAAACCCACCCTAAATTGCCGCCACTTTTGGCGGTTGGACTCTCTGAAAATTGCATAGCGTAAAGTTCAAAGCGCGGATCTTTCCTCAAATTTTCAACCAAATCTTGAATGTTTTTGGCTTTTTTCTTATCAACCACAATTTCCGAAATCAAGTATTTCTGCTTGGTTTTATCCTGATTAACCAAATCAACGGCTTTTTGAATTTCAGCTTCGCTGACTTCGCCTAAACGGCGATATTTCATCATGACCAAGCGCGACCACGCCATTTCAGCTTTCATCTGCGCGCGAAAAACCGCTTCATCAACGCCTGTTTCGCGCAAGGTTTGACGCAACTTTGAAACGCTGATTTTGTTACTGCTTGCAAAATTTTTCATACCGTCATTTAAATCAGCCTCGCTAATTTCAACACCATTCTTTTTGGCTTCTTGTAGTTTAAGTTTTTCATCAATAGCGGCTTGCAAAACCTTTTGAATAATCATTTCTTTGGTTTGTGCCGTGACGGGGATTTGCGTTGTGGCGACAAACGCATTAACGCGGTTTTGCATATCGCGACTGGTAATAATCTCGCCATTCACTTCGGCAAAAATTTTGTATTCATTACCAAACAGATTAACCGGACGCAAGGCTTTGCGGCGTTCTTCTTCCATGCGGCGTTTTTGTTCTTCAAGCCGCGCCTGTTCTTGGGCTTGTTGCGCCATCATCTCTTGAGCCTGAAACAAAACCGATTGCTTGCCATTGCTTCGCGCAGACCGATCAAGCGCCGAAATATCGGCTTTTTGCGCTGAGGCGGATAATGCCCCAAAAACACATAAACAAGCTACAACAAAAAAACGTTTCATTCTAAATTCCTCCTTTTATCGTCCCATACCGCCTAAGGTTTTGAGATAAAAACTAAATGTGTATTCATATCCGTCATCTAATTCTGGATCGTTTGAATCATATTTTTTAACAGATGTTATAAACATAAAACACTCGTCTTCATAAATCAGGTTTCCGCCGTGTTCCAACGAGCCGCCATTTTCAGCTAAATCCTGCCGGTTATAAATACTTAAAGACCAGTCTTTGGTTAAAGCCGTTGTGAGCGAAGTGTAAAGTTCTTTACGATCGCCAAGCGATTCGTCGGTATTTTGGTTTGGTGTGAGATATATATATGAAACATACATATTCAACAAATCAGTCCCGATTCGCGCGCCCAATTCGCTGTACTCAAGGTCGTAATTTTTACGATTAAGCCTAAAACGATAATCCAAATCCAAGAAGTCAGACGGAGCGGCATAAATGCGCCCAACGTAATCTGTTAAATGCCCCTCGTTTTGGACATCACGCGAGAACGAGGTGTCTTTGTTAAATTGATAAGTCTGCGCAATAAAGGCCGAAGTCCGCCCGATAATGTTGCCATAACTGCTCCAGTTCAAACCATAACTGATACGACTACCCGTATCGTTGCGATCATAGCCCGAAAACCTATCCAAACTTAAAATGTTTGTATCATCAAACTCAAGGTCTTCACTATCCTCGTTGGGGATTTTATTTGATTTATTGCCCCCATTCGGCGCGGCAACCGCCACCACAACCGGCTCAACAATCTGACGGGTTGTTTCGGTCGCTTTAACAAAAGGCAAACGCCATTCCAAGCCCAATTGCGGGAACATACGCGTCACATCGCCATCAATATCTTCATTTTGAGCATTAATGAAATTTTCCACATTATAAGCGTCTGACTTAACAGATGCCACCACGCGGTAACGCTCGCCAAAAGGACTTGTCCACGGCAACACCCAAGAATTTATCATAGAGGCGCGATGCGTGCGTAAATCGCTCTCATGATAAACTGAAGCCATATTAAACTCGTTCTTAAAATAAGAGCCGATAGAACTTGGCGTGCTTACAAGCTCATAATCTATCAAAGGCGCGACAAAAGGCTTGTTTGCCTTGCGGCGTTCATATTCAAGCATGTCGGTTGTGCGTAAGTCGTAGCTGATAAGCTTGTAATAATAAGCCTCTATAGAAGCGTAATCGCGGTTATCAAACATCTGAAGCCGCGCCGAAGAAGTTAGCCAAGCGTCATCATCATGGTCTAAATCAAGCTCTTTTAAGTAAAGATTATCCGAAACATATTTTAAGTCGGTATCGGCTACCCATTTATCATTAAGCTCATAGCGCCCTGTTGCAAAAATATGCCCGCGATCGGAAGGCCTGTCGTCATCATCATCTTTTAAATACGATCCCTGAAAATTAATGTAGCCTTTGTTAAAATATTGCTCATATTGTCCGCCCCAAACCACATCTTTTTCAGTGGTTAAAATAGGTGTAAACAATATATTTGTTTGCGGGTTGACGTCCCAAAAATAACGCAAATACAAAGCGCCACCCAAATAACTACTGCTCCCGATAGAAGGCAATAAAAAGCCGGAGCGTCTTTTAACGGAAGGATCAGGGTGTGATAAAAACGGCGTGTATAAAACCGGCACACCCTTAAAATCAAGGACGGCATCATTGTAGTTAATGTCCTTATTTTGGGCATCGTGCGTTATTTTGCGGGCTCTGATGCGCCAAAGGGGCATGCCGTCAGCCTCGCAAAAATCGCACGGCGTATAAATAGCGTGGCGCATCACCTTATTATCATTGGCTTTTTTATAAAAATACTTTGCCCAAATTTTAGATTCATCGCTTAAAATAGCTTTAATGCGCATCATATCAGCGGTGGACATTTTGTCTTTCAAATTAACCTTGTCGGCATAAACCGTATTACCCGTTCCGTCTTCAAGCCGCACATTTCCAATAGCTTGAATATTATCAGTTGTTTGATAATAAATGAGTTTGTCAGCATAAACGGTTAAATTTTCGCGGCGGACTTCCACATTCCCGATAGCCTCAACTTGTTTTTCTTTTTCATGATAAATAAGCTCATCAGCTTCAAAGAAAACATCAGGTTCTTCATCTTTGGTAGCGACGGGTTTGAAAATATCCGTCACATTGTGCGTTGGCTCTAAAACGCCGTGCGGGGAGGGCTTATCATGCTTGACAACTTCGCCAGCGACAGGTCTTTCATCAGCAAAGGATAAAGCGCTATAAAAAAGTGTTGTACTCAAAAGACTATAAAGAAAAATTTTAGAGAGACGCATGATTGACCGTCCTGTTTTTAAAGCGAAAATATGAAAAGAAATAAGGGTTATAAAACCGCAACAAATAAACACAAATCATAAAAGGTAAAAGCGCATTCACATACAAAAGAGGCAGGAAATAAAGCGAGCGTCCCGCCAAATTTGTAATGATTAAATCAGCGCCTTGCACCACAATCATGGCAGTGACGGAACAAGCAATAATTTTGGATTGTCCCCGCCGGTTAAACGCGCCAATTAAAAGCCCCGTGCATGCCAAAAGCCCAAACACCAGATTATACCATGGCGTTATCAGGCGGCGATGCCCTTCAACAACGTATTTGCGCTTATCTTCTGCCGAAAGAGAAGTATCTTTTTGGGCATTTAAAAGTTGCCACAGATTTTTTTCACGAACAGAGGCGGGCTTAACGCCACCATTGCCAAAGTTGCCTAAATCTACGGAATAGCGCTCAAATTTTAAGGAAGAAAAGTTTTCGCCGTCCGCGCTGATTTCTTGCCGCACGCCGTTAATAAGAATAATTCGCGGACCTTTTTCAGTGTATAAAATACGCCCTTTTTCAGCGGAAAGAGAAACCCTTTTATCAGGTGTGCGCTCGTCATTGAGTAAAATGCCAGTCACCGCACCGTCACTTTCATGCTTAGAAACAAAAATTGTTAAATCATTTTGAACCGATGTAAATTCGCCCTCGCGAAACATCAAATGCGAGATATTGTTCTTAATTTCCCATTCCAGATTTCTAAAGGCATTTTCTGCCGCAGGAATAACAACATTTTGAACATAAAAGCCAAACAAAACAAGCACAATGCCGCAGATAAAAACCGGCTTGGCATTTTTAAGTGGACTAATGCCCGCCGCCTGCATAATAACAAGTTCGCGGTCAGCAAGCATGCGGTTATAAACAAACATCACGGCGGCAAAAAGCGCAATTGGCGATAAAATGGAAAAAAGCCGCGGCATCAAAAGCGAGGTAAGCTCCACAAACAAATGAAGTGGCAACCCCTTATTGGTAACCATTTCAACAAACCGGAGCGATTGTGTCAGCCACAGCATAGCTAAAAGTGAAAAAGACACAAGCAAAAAACCGGCGCTGATTTGGCGGCATATATACAAATCTAATTTTTTCATCAGGAAGGAGTATAACAAAAAAATCCGATAAAAAAAGCTTTTTTTTATGTTACTTCACAATAGCGCGTTAAGCCTTATCGCTTTTAGCAACCACGACCATTGCTTCGCGCAGAAGTCTGTCAGAAATCATATAGCCTTTTTGGAGTTCAGCAATAATTTCGCCGTTTTTCTTATCAGGGCTTTCCACTTCCTGCACCACGCGATGAAAGTTCGGGTCAAAAATCTGCCCAATGCAGTTCATCGGAACAACGCCATACTTGGCAAGAACATGATTTAGACCGTCGGCGGTGAGTTGCACGCCTTGAAGGAGCGCCGCATTTTCGGCCTCGGATTCGGCGGCGGATAAGGCGCGTTGCAAATTATCCGCCACGCTCAGCAAATCTTTAGCAAAGGCGGCAACGGCATATTTGTTATTTTTTTCAATTTCAGCGGTACAGCGCTTTTTGAGGTTTTCCATTTCGGCAAGCGCGCGAAGAAGTTCATCTTTCAAGCGCGTGGCTTCATCAGGGGTTTCATCAGATGTTTCACGTGAAACATCTTCATTTTCATATTTTATATCTTCGGAAGCATTTTCTTCCGAGGTATCGTCTTGCTTAAACGTATTTTTTTTAAAGTGTTCTTTTTTCATAGTTTCCTCTTTAATTCAATTATAAAAATCATATATTATCATAAACTTAGTTATTAAACGCACATAAGTCAAGAAAATTAATTTTTTTGTTGTTCTTTGAAAGAATAGATGATAATATATAGATATATTATTTATATAGAAAGATGCATAAAAGATGAACCGCAAGACTATAAACGTTAGGAAAGGTTTTTTACAAGAGGGCTTTAACAAAAAAAAGCTCCGTCCGTTTTTTCCCCTCACACATGACAACTATTACAGAACGGTGCAAAGTACCGCCAAAAATCAATGCTTAGGCAAAATGCCTTGGCCGGAAATTTCACACATTAAGGGGTGGCTGGTTTCAGCAGAAACAGCAACTTTTATGAAATGGGGCGGCTTGGGTATGGTGGCATCTGAGTTGCCTGAAAATTTCAACAAAGTTTTTTTAAAAGACGGTCATCAGATGCAGATTTTAACGCCGATGTATTTGGGCGATACAGGCAAAAAGAAAGCCTTTTTGAAAGACGGTGTTTATGAGGGGGCTGAAAATCGGGCGCTTAAAGTTCAGAAAGTGGATTCGTTTGAAGTTATGTTTTTAAATGAAACGGGTGTGCTTGAGGCATATCCGGTTTATGTTTATCAGGGCGTGTTTAATGGCGTGGATTATTACTTTTTGCAAAACGAGCGCTTTTTTAGTATTAATCCGCACAAAAACAACCCTTCAACACAAGATGGTTGCTACATTTTGAACAAGTACGGCATTAACGAGGTTGAGCGCTTTGCCTTTTTCTCAAAGGCGGTTTATCATTTTATCATTCGCGCGCTTTCACACGAGTTAAAGGGCATTTGTCCGCCCAATATCATCATTTCTAACGACTGGCACAGTGGCGCGTTGTCGGGTTTGTGCAAATACGGCTCGTTAGCATTGGTGCAAAACCATAAAATAGATGAAGCAGTTGCCGCGCAAGTTCGCAATATCCCGATTATTCACATTGCGCATCATTTAGGTTATCAGGGTTGGGATTATGAAAATACCGCCAAAATCCTTAATTCTTTGTATGAAGAAATGAGTGCCGAGATTTATAAAAATGCCAAAGCGGTTAAAAACAGCAATCCACGCGCTGGCAACACGCTGATTGTGTATGATTGCTACAATCAGGCTTCGGCGGCGTTGCATTTGGCAGACCGAGTGGTAACAGTTTCGCGCAATTATATGGAAGAAGTTTCTAAAGAGTTAGGCTTTGGGTTTGATTTCCGCGATATTTTAAAAATCCGCAAGAATCATCGCACGTTTTTTGGCATTGTGAACGGCTATGATAAGAGCCTTATTTCACCGAACGCTCAAAAGATTGAACACTTAAATCAATATTTTGAGGGGTTTCATTTCCACGTTTATGATGAAAACAGTCTTGATAAAAAGCTTGAGAACAAAAAGGAGTGCATCAGGCTGTTATCACAGATAGCTTCATCAGAGCGTTATAAAAACAAATATATTCCGTTAATTGACATCAATCGTTTTGAAGACATTTCCGACTTAATTTCAAAGGCGGACAAAGTGCCGTTTATTTGCGCGACAAGCCGTTTGGTGGAGCAAAAGGGTTATGACATTGCCGCCAAAGCGCTGGTTAAAGTTTTAGAAAACAGGTCTTCGCCTAAAAATGAATATCCTATTGTAGTGTTAGGGGGCGCGGGTGACGATTCGTTGTTTGAGGTTTTGAAAAACTTAAAGTCGGAAACGGCAAAAATCAGCCCCAAAGCGGCGCGCCGAATATTTGTTTTCCGCGGTTATAAAGATGAATTTGCTTATGCTTTGCAATTAGCGGCGGATTTTTATCTGATGCCGTGCCGTTTTGAGCCTTGCGGTTTAACGCAAATGGAAGCCATGGCGAAAGGCGCCTTGCCCATTGCTATGTCCACCGGCGGTTTGGTTGATACCATTGAAGACGGTGTTGACGGTTTTAGGACGGAAGTCTTTTTTGCAGACGGCGTGCGTGTTTATGGAAGCAACTTAAAAGCGCAAAAGTACAAAAACAATGTGAATGCTTATGCAGAATGTTTGTGGCGTGCGCTCAGGTGTTTTAACACAATGCCCAAGGACATTCATCACATGACAATAAACGCAATGCATAAAGACTTTGGGTGGACTGTTCCAGATGGTTCTGTTTACAAATATTTGAAATTACTTCAAACTGGCGGCTTATAGTTTTTTATACCCTCATAATGATGAGCTTTGCTTTATAAAAGCAGCCAAATTAATTTTATGTGAAAATAAGGTTAATATAAGCTTTTGTAAATATAAGGCTTAATTCATTTGAAAGCGCGATGCGTTTGCCGATTTTTAAGCAAATGCGATTCGTTTTAAATAACCTAAAATAAAGCTCCAAAATCTAACTTTTTGTTGTGCCGCCAAAGCGCAGAAAATAATAATAAAAATATAATTATGCACAATATTAATATGAAAATATTGACTTTAAATATTAATAATGATATAAACAAAATCAATAAATATTAATTTTAATTTTAATTTTTTTATAAAGGAGCATAATTGTGAGTTACACAACTTTTTTTGGAAATACGTTTGAAGACGAGCATGACGAGGAATTAACGCGCAAGTTCGGAAATACGTATAAATATTTTAAAGAACAATATCCGGAGTTAAGTAAACTTCCAACATCGGAAATTAAGGATATTTGTCACGAATTTAACAAAAGCCCATACGGAGATACGTTTGAAAAATCTGTTGAACGGACAAAAAAATATATTGAAAACCAAAAACCTCGTTGGCAGGAAGAATATTTTAGCCCCATGCAAAATAAAATGATTGCACAACAGAACAGACAAGTAAATCCGGTTAATCAAGACGAACAACTGATTGACGATTTTTTCAATCATCTGAAAAGTAAGAATATTGAGGGTTATAAAAATTTTCTTTATTGTGATCCCGTGGGCTTGCCCACCACTGGTCCCGGACTGCAAATAACAGGCACAGGGATGCTTTCAGGTTTTACAACAAGTTCACAACCAGGAGCAATAACACCGTTAAATCCGGCACATACGCCAAAGCAACAACAAGATCAGTGGAATCAAGTTCGTAATTACTGCCAAAATTTTGTTAAGGATGAAAACGGCGTTAGCAAGCGGCCGGCAATGACGGCGGATGCTCAAAGAAAAGAAATGGAAAGCATGGGAATACCGGTTATGTACTTCCAAGATGATGAACTAGAAAAAAAGACCAAAGATTATATCCGTCAAAATACTTTGCCGTATACGAGAAAACAATTTAAAAATATCGGCTTAAATTTTGACGATTTAACGCCAAAACAAAAAATTGCAAACTTGGATATACCTTACACGATGTCACCAAAGGACTATAAACTAGGATATGGCTCTGTTGATGATGGCTACTGGCCAAATTACACAAAAGCTCTACAAAGTGGCAATTTTGAATGGGCAGCCAAAGAAAGCCACCGAAAAGGTGTATCGGAGAATAGAAATAAAATCATACATAATCTTCTATTAGATGAAGATGTAAAGTATTAACATTTAAAATAAGCGACAGGCATCAATCATTTTTTAAGAATATCAGAAGATAATACCTTAAAAGGAGAATCACCATGAAAAGATACCTGTCGCTGATTTGTTTGATACTGATAACGAGCAAAGCTTTTGCTGAAGAAATACCGGAGGAATTTCAAAACCCGATTTTTAATAACATTCTTTGGTCAGAAAATTATAATCTGACAAACCATATGCGCCTGACGCCAAAATATACTTATGATTTGGAAAATCCACGTGGTAATTATAAGACCACATATATAGCGGAATCAGATAAGGCCGTTTTGGTTAAATATTATGGAGAAGGTTTTGCAAAAGATAACGTCTCTTATGAGATGTATTTGATTCGTTATAAATATTATTTACCATGGGAAAAAAGATTTAGATGTCTTGTTTGGCAATGCATCTTTGACATCAGAAACGGTGTATTTAATCCTAAATACGATATTTCCCAAAATATATACTCAAGCGACCTGCCTTGTCCTGATGAAGAAGAAAGATATACGGAAAATACGGAAGCGCCTAGGATAGATTGTCTGGAAGAACTCCGCCGCCTCGGTTGGGATAAATACATCAAAGCTGAGGAAAAAAAGAAATGAAAAGATACCTGTTGCTGATTTGTTTAATCTTGATAACAAGCAAAGTTTTTGCGGAAGAAGTTCCCGAGGAATTTAAAAACCCAATTTTTAATAACATTCTTTGGTCAGAAAATTACAATCTAACAAACCATATGCGCTTGACGCCAAGCTTTAGTTATGATTTAGAAAACCCACGTGGCGATCGTAAGTGCACATATGTGACGGAGTCAGACAAGGCAATCTTGCTTAAACATTATGGAAAAGGTTTTGCAAAAGATACCGTTGTATATGAATTATATTTGAATCGTTATAAATATTTTTTACGTTGGGAAAAAAGATATAGATGTCTTGTTTGGCAATGTTTTTTTGACATCAGAAACGGTGTATTTAATCCTAAATACGATATTTCCCAAAATATATACTCAAGCGACCTGCCTTGTCCTGATGAAGAAGAAAGATATACGGAAAATACGGAAGCGCCTAGGATAGATTGTCTGGAAGAACTCCGCCGCCTCGGTTGGGATAAATACATCACTTCAGAGGAAAAAAAGAAATGAAAAGATACCTGTTGCTGATTTGTTTGATATTGATAACAAGCAAAGCTTTTGCTGAAGAAGTTCCGGAAAAATTTAAAAACCCGATTTTTAATAACATTCTTTGGTCAGAAAATTATAATCTGACAAACCATATGCGCCTGACACCAAACTATACTTATGATTTAGAAAATCCGCGTGGCAATTATAAGACCACATATATAGCGGAATCAGATAAGGCTGTTTTGGTTAAATATTATGGAGAAGGCTTTGCCAAAAATAACGTCTCATACGAGTTATATTTTATTCATGAAAAATATTATTTGTCACGGGAAAAAAGATATAGATGTAATGTTTGGCAATGCATCTTTGACATCAAAAACGGTGTATTTAATCCAAAATACGATATTTCCCAAAATATATACTCAAGCGACCTGCCTTGCCCCGATGAGAAAGTAGAGGATCTGAGCATTATAGGAAAACCCGATCCGGATTGCCTGGAAGAACTCCGTCGCCTCGGTTGGGATAAATACATCACTTCAGAGGAAAAAAAGAAATGAAAAGATACCTGTCGCTGATTTGTTTGATCTTGATAACAAGCAAAGTTTTTGCGGAAGAAGCTCCGGAAGAATTTAAAAACCCAATTTTTAACAACATTCTTTGGTCGGGTAACTACAATTTAACAAACCATATGCGCTTGACGCCAAGCTTTAGTTATGATTTAGAAAATCCGCGTGGCGATCATAAGTGCACATATGTGACGGAATCAGATAAGGCGGTTTTAATTAAATATTATGGGGAAGGTTTTGCCAAAGATAACGTTACATACGAGTTATATTTTATTCATGAAAAATATTATTTACCATGGGAAAAAAGATATAGATGCATTGTTTGGCAATGCGTTTTTGATATTAAGAACGGTGTATTTAATCCAAAATACAATATTTCCGAATATATATACTCAAGCGACCTGCCTTGCCCCGATGAAAAAGAAGAAGAGTATCTAGCATATTTAAAACCCGCCCCTGATTGTCTAGAAGAACTCCGCCGCCTCCGTTGGGATAAATACATCAAAGCTGAGGAAAAACGGTTATAAATTTTCCGTGAAAATCAGCGACGTTTGCCCTTTTGTTTTTTATAACGGATATGTATAAAGCCAAATAAAACGATATGTCGTTTAAAACCGCTTTTATATTTCTTAAAAAAATGAAATCTCGGTAATGTCAATGGTGTATCCGGACGTGATAAATTGGCGCCTTTGTGTTCACATTCTTTAAAATGCACACTTTTACTGTGCGTAAACGCAAGACAGAGTTTTTTAAGATGCTTGGCATATTTTTTATAAGCTTCGCTGTTGATGACAAGACCTTGCGCATCTTTTAAAACCCTTATTTCAAATTTCCCTTGTTCGTTTTCTCCGATGCAGTTAAGCAAAGAAACAATGCCACGAAATCTTTTGTAATCAAAAGAAGGTGCAATCAAAATCACAGGTGTCCCTAGTGCCAAGCAGGGTAGGGCGCAGTGAATATTTTGTGTAATGACCAGCTTGGCGCGGGCATAATCTTTAATCAGTCGCTCTGCCTCGCGCAGACTTCCTTCGGGATCTGTATTGAGCGGATAGTGATGACTGCGATATAAAAGTTGACAATCAGGATATTTTTTCAAAATTTTTTTAACCGCGCCGTCAATTTTATAATTTTTCCCTAAAGCGTAGTCTACAAAAAATATATTATTATGACGTTCACTCTCCTTGACGCGGTACGTCTCGCCCAAAGTCAAAGTTAGACAACCGGAAAAATAAGCCTCAATATGGTGTTTTTTCAAAAAATCGCGCGTTTGATAATCGCGACACCCGATAGGTTCGTGTTTTTTGAGATAATCTAAAGTTTTTTGTGTTACATTTTGCAAATTATTGATATGAAAAGACACAAACAAAGGATGAAAACGCTCTGAAAAAGCCTGATTACCACGCCATAAAAAATACCATGCGTTCATAATCAGATTTATTTGATTTCCCTGGTAAAATGAAAGCCTATCTCGGTCAATATAAACATCTATTTGATTAAAAAACTGCCTTGCCGCTAAAGATTGAATATAGTCGCCAATATTCATATACGGCGGATTATAATAGCCCTTTTCTGATTGAGCATTGTTATAGGTATAAATAAGCAGGCCGTTTTTCTTGAATGGGGGGGGGTAGAGAAGATTGTGCCTGCGTCAGCATTTGCAAATGTTTCAAGGCAAGTTGTTTATCAGTCATAAAATATCCTTTATCAAACAAGTTTAAAATTCGCCAACATACATACCCAAGTCTTTAGCCGCCTTGAGGTATGGACTATCTGAATTTAAAAGCTTTGTCCCTGATGCCACAACATCGTCTAACGGATACGATTCTAAACGTCCATTAGAAAGACCGACCATCAGATTTGTATGCCCATTTGCCAAAAGCTCCACGGCTTTGGCGCCGAAAAGCGAAGCCAAAATGCGATCAAACGCCGTTGGCGTGCCAGAGCGTTGAACATGTCCCAAACGCGTCACGCGGGTTTGAAAACCATTGTATTGAGCGTTAAGCGCATGGCTGAGCCACTCACCGATACCGCCGTGGATGCTCTCGCCGACCAAATTTTTAGCCGCCGAAACCGATTCGCCGCTTTCAGTCTTCACACCCTCTGAAACCACAATCACAGCATGTGTGCGCCCTGATTTTTTAATGGATTCCAGCTTTTGGATAATGCCGTCTAAAGTATAAGGAATCTCAGGCACCAAGCACACATCGGCAAAACCAGCCAAAGCCGCCTGAATAGCCAAATGCCCCGCATCGCGTCCCATAACTTCCAAAATCAACGCCCGATGATGTGAACGCGCAGTTGTTTCCAAGCTATCAAGGGCTTCCATACAAACCTGACAAGCCGTATCAAACCCAACGGAATATTGCGTTAAAGGGGTGTCGTTATCAATGGTTTTTGGAATACCAATCATCTTCACGCCGGCACTTTTGCAATAGCCGCTTACAATATTCATACTACCATCGCCGCCGACAACCACCACGGCGTCAAGGCCAAGCTCTTTCACGCCTTGCCCAAAGCGCGCCGACATTTCAGATTGCGAATCAAGCTTAACCCCCTTATTCAAAGAACCTAAATACGAACCAGCGATTCGCGGCCAAGGTGTTTCGGAAAAGTTTTGCAAAGTCAAAACCTCGTATGAAAGGGGGCGCTCCGTTAGCCCGTCCGTGCCGTCGTGAATACCATAGACCGTCCATCCCCGAAGGGTCGCGGCATTAAGCACAGCATAAATGACGGCGTTAAGGCCGGCACAATCGCCGCCGCTTGTTAAAATCCCTATTTTCTTAATCCCGTTCATACAAATTTACTCCGTTTTTAACAATTCATGTTGATTTTTTAAATAAGTTGTTGTACTATGTCATACAAGCTTTATAATCTGATTTCCAGTAAAAAATAAAGTTGTACTTGTTTTTTGTTTATAAAGGCACTAATTGAATGATAAATAACAACAATTTTGTTAAGCTTCAACAGCAGTTATGCGAACTTAAGCTTGAAGAACGCCGCGTTCGGACAGATATTAGCCGTTTGGTACGTCAAAACCGCACGATTGATTTTTATCAGGCGCAAAAGCTTAATTCTGAGCGTTCAGGCTTAAAGAGCCAGATTAAAAAGGTTGAAGCCTGCATGATGCCCAACATTATTGCTTAAAATTTTATGCTTGCAATTTTAAAAAAGCTATGTTAAACATAGCACCAATTTGTAACACCGAGACGAAAGGGGTGATAAACGTGGTACAGGTGGTTGTTATCAATAATGATGTGAACCAGTCTTTAAAGGTTTTAAAGAAAAAGATGCAACGTGAAGGCATTTTCCGTGAAATGAAATTGCGTCGTTGTCATGAAAAAAATTCTGAAAAGAAGGCACGCCGTCAGGCTGAAGCCATCAGACGCGCACGCAAACAAATGCGCAAACGCCTTGATTTAGAAGGTTTTTAGATTTTTTAACAAGAAAGAGGGGCTTAATTGCCCCTCTTTTTTATGAAAGTTTGTAAATCAGGCAGGCTCTATCTACCTGATTGTTACGCTCACCTTTTTCGTTCATAATAAACGAGTCGGGCAAGCCGTGTTGTTTTTGTCTCTGCACCCAAAAATTCCCTTTTTCAGGAATTGTTGTTTTAGCGCCAATCTCGGCGAGCATAGCGTTAATCTCGCCCCGCCGGTGCCGAATAATGGTCAAATCTTCCGGCGAAACAGGGATGTGTTTGTGGACTGAAGAAAAAACAACCCTTAAAAAATCGCGCCGTTGCATCGCCTCTGAAATGTAAAACGGGGCAATGGTGCAAGTCGGTGAAATGATAATACCTTCCACCGTCATGTCCGAGTTTTTTAAACATTCTGCACTTTCGTAGCCATTGCTGTAAAGATACAGAAATCTAAATTTCTTTTCCATAATAGATATGATTAAAAGTTTAACATAAAAATTTTTTTGGATGTTTTCATCATATACATTTTTGTTTATTTGTCAAGTAAAAAAATACGCCGTATTTAAGGAAATTATGTTATCTTCTGAAGGCGAACTTTAACAACTAAAAGGAACATACATATGATATATGGCTATGTACGTGTCAGTAGTGACAAACAAACAACGGAAAATCAAATTTTTGAAATTTCCAGATTCGTCAAATACAACAACTTAAAGGTGGAGCGTTGGATAAATGAAACCATCAGCGGCACAACCGATGTCAACAAACGAAAGCTTGGAAAACTTTTAAAAAGTTTGCGCAAAGGCGACATTTTAATTACTTCCGAGCTTTCAAGGCTTGGGCGTAATTTGCTTCAAGTGATGAGCATTTTATCTTTTTGCATGGAGCATGACATTGCGGTTTGGACCATTAAGGACAATTATCGTTTGGGCGCTGATTTGCAATCCAAAATTTTAGCATTTGCATTTTCGCTTTCAGCCGAAATTGAACGAAACCTTATCTCACAACGCACCAAAGAAGCCTTAAGACGCATAAAAGCAGAAGGCAAAATTTTGGGCCGCCCGCTGGGCAGTAGTAACAAACACTACAAGCTGACTGGACGTGAGGAAAACATTTATATGTGCCTTTCTAAGAGATATTCTCTGAACAAAACAGCACGCTCGTTCCATGTGCATTCCAGCACGTTAAAACGATTTTTAATTAAGGAGTTTGAAGATTACATATAAATTTTTGCTAGTGTATGTAAAAAAACGCTTGCATTTTAAAATGGTTTATGTCATTTAGAAAGACAAGCCGGTTTAGCTCAGTTGGTAGAGCAACGCATTCGTAATGCGTGGGTCGGTAGTTCGAGTCTACTAACCGGCACCATTTTAGCAAGAGTTTTTTTCATGGATAAGTATGAACAATTAGTTAGTCAGTGCCACCAAGCAATGGCGCTGGATATAAATTCGCCGTATAGTGTTGATTTGCTTTTGTTGCGTCAACGGCTGATTAATGAAGAAGTCGCTGAGTTAAATGCGGAGTTTGAGGCGCTTGTTGCGGAGCTTCAAACCAAGGGACAAACATCACGAGAGACTCGCGCGCGGATGTTTAAGGAAATAGCCGATGTCCAATATGTTTTAAGCGGAACAGTCGTGGCGCTAGGCATTCCAATGGAAAAGGTTTTTGAACGCGTGCATCAAAGCAATATGTCAAAGCTCGTCAACGGCAAACCCTTAAAACGCGCCGATGGCAAAGTCTTAAAAGGCCCAAACTACCAAAAACCCATTTTAGACGATTTAGCGGAAGAAAAATTTATTGCAAAATAAAAATTGATAATCTGCTTAAAAAAATTATATTATTTGACAGATGATTCATGTTGCGTGCAATATGAAGGGGGTGAGGTGTTAGAAACTAAAAGCCCCCAATTTTAATTAAAATGAAAATTTTACTTGAATTTAGATTTTAAACAATGTATCACATAAACAATAATTCATGTTGCGTGCAACATGAAGGGGCTGAAAGAAGCCCCATTTTTTTTGGAGTTTTTAATGGTTTATCCTCGTGTTTATGCTTATATTGATGGCTTTAATCTTTTTTATGGTGCTCTAAAGCACCCCCAATCGGAAACAATATCGTTGGCTTAATGTTGAAAAGTTAATTCATAATATATACACACCTTCACAAAAATATGGACTTAAAAAAATCAACTTTTATACAGCGAGAATTGTTCCTCACTCAAATATAGATGATGCACCGAAGAATCAGCAAATATACTTAACAGCTTTAAAAAGTATTCCTAATTTGGAAATTATTTTAGGTAATTTTATTTCAAAACCTACAAAACTGCCTAAATTTCCGCTTAAAACTCCTCCTGAAATTATAGAAGTCCTTAAAACTGAGGAAAAGGGTTCAGATGTTAATTTAGCCTCACATTTAGTTTTAGATGCTGCACAAGATAGCTTTGATATTGCCGTGGTCATAACAAATGATACAGATTTATATGAACCAATGCGGATAGTAAAAGAAGTTTTTAATAAAAGAATAGTTTTAATTTGTCCTCATGATAAAATGGCGGCATCTTTTAAAAAATTAAATTTTTTGCATTTTAAAGTTGAAACAAAACATCTTAAAAAATCACAGTTTGAAGATGTAACAAAAAGACCGTCCGTATGGAATTAATCCAAACAACAGTGTTTGATATAGTTAGCTTAAATTTTCTCTTTTAGGCGGTTAGTGAGTTTAAGCGCGCCTGAAAAATTTAAGTGCGCACCGTCATAAAAATCATCATTCTCAAAGCCTTTTGAAAAATCTAAGACATTAATTTCAAGTTGTTGACAAATTTTGTGAAGAGGCGCATAAAGCTTTTTGTGCGAATATCCCAAATCCTGGCATACTTTATTATAATCCGAACGTGTCGGTGCAATAAGAACCTGAAACCGAATCTGATTTTGTTTGCAAAGCGCGGCAATTTTTTCCAAATAAATCCACTGATTGTTAAAACTTTCAAAAAGATGAACATGTTTTGTGGCGGCCGCCTGACAGTCGCCTTGCTTTTCTTTGGCATATGTAATGCCTGCAAAGTCGTAGCCTCCAACAGTTCTTATGCCTTTCATAGTTTTTATTTTTTGGACGCGTTTATAAATTTTATTTAGGTTATATTTTTTATTCAAAGAAAAATCATAAGGAATATCAAAATATTTTTTTAAAAAAAGGCATTCCCAACAATCTTTTGTATAAACCAAGCAACTTCCGCCATTATAATACGATAAAACCAAAATCAAATTTTTTATTTTAGGCATTGCGCCAAGAAGTTTTTTAAAAATGTGATAGTCTTCAAACAAACCTATGGAAGATATGCCCATATTAAATGTGTTTGGATTAAGAATAAAGGGTAAAATATTAAGTTGTGCCCGAGAAGCGCCTAAAATAAGTGTCTCAATAGTTTTGGACTTTTGCTTAAATTCTTGACATTTCTCTTCCAAGATAGAAGCAAAACATTTATACTCATCCCGCTTTTCGGGCATGAGTTTATATTTTAATAAACGGCGAATCTTTTTGTTAGGTACTAAGTTGCAAATTAATCTTCTTAAAAATTCCGGCATTGTCTAAACGTCCTCTGTTAAATCAAAAAAAGCCGCTCCAAAAAGAAGCGGGCGGATGTTCAGAAACCGTATAGACTTAAACGGCTCGGCTTATTTGGCAGAGCCTTATTCGCCGACATCCGTCCATAAACAGAAGTCGGCACAATATTTTTAAAGTCGTGTGCGCACGACTAAGTCTATAAAGGGTTTCTGACGCCCTAGGCAGAAATTTCTGCCACGAATACAGAGTATTGAATTTCAAAAATATAGTCAAGCAAAAATAAAAAATTTATTTCAAAATACGTCAAACGCCTCAACAACCATCCATTTTTTTTGAATGACTTGGTGATTAAAGATTGATAATGTTTTTGAACCTTGATAAGCGGTTACTTTAATTTTTGACGAAGTTCTTTCCTTTTGCGAGAAGAGGGAACAAAGTTGATAAAAAACTTTTTGAGTTTATACGAAAACCTCTTTTTTCTAAAATTTTCCATAAAAGGGACAATCGTTTCTTTCTCTAAAGATAAGAAAATGCATTTATTAAAGTAGTCTTTCAAATCAAGAGCTATCAAGGGATTGATAAAATAGCCTTCATTTTTTGATAAGATGCGAGCAAAGCGTCCAAAACTTCCTTTGCTTGCAATAAAATGTTGGCATTTAGTCATCAGGTACAAATCCAAATAACCTTTGTCTGAGCCGTTTTGTTCACAGATTTTATACGCCAGATTTTGCGGTAATTGAGGAATTAAAAAATCATTGACCCAAGACATTTCATCTGAAAAGAAATAAAATTTCACCTTTGGAACAAGGGCGTTTATAATTTTTATGGCACTAATAAAATATTCTTCCGAACAGGGGCGCCCATAGCCAGTGTCTGTGTGCATAGCCAAGTCGCCACGACGAACATGCACAGCGCAGGAGCAATGTGCGCATATATCGTCTAAAGTTGTTTGAATTGCCTTCAAATCAGATTGGGGGGGGGTAAAGCGTTCGGCAAAAGTTGTTCTGTTCTCAAGCAGATATTTCATGCCGCTTGGATAACCGTCCAAATAAAGAGGAGATTTCATTTTAAATATATTATTCGTTTTTTTAGGATATTTTTTAGAATAATACTTAATTTCATCGTGTGTTGCTTCTTCAAATGGAAGTGAAGGAAAGGCTTTCAATAAATCAAAATTTCTGGCAAAGCGTCCGTCCATATCTAAGCCGTCGGTTTCAAACCAAGTTAAATCAAATTTAACATGGTAATTTTGGCTCATAAAATATGCGCCAATCGCATAAAAATTTATTTGAGAAGATATGCCGCCGTCAACGCGAACAATAATCAAATCATCTTTTTTCATCATAAGCTCCGAATAAAATACTTCAAAAAAAGTATCATCTGGTCAAAATATAGTCAAGCAAAAAAGCTTCTCCCTTGCGTGAAAGTCTAAAAATTCCTATATATAATTTTAGGAAGGAAAAAAACATGAATATGGAACATTTAACAGATCGTAGCCAAGGCTTTTTGCAAGCGGCGCAATCATTGGCGGCGCGCAAGAACAATCAGTTTTTAGCGCCGGTGCACTTGCTTTCGGTGATGCTTTCGGATCGCGAGGGGCTGGCGTCTTCGCTGATTGAAAAGACAGGCGCAAACAAAGAAAAAGTGCGTGAAGCTGTTGAGGCTGATGTTGATAAACTACCGCAAGTGGAAGGCTCGGGCGTTCAAATTTCGGCATCATCTGAACTATTGAAATGCCTAGATTTAGCAGAGCAATACGCCCAAAAAGCGGGCGATTCGTTTGTGACCGTGGAGCGCTTGTTACAAGCCTTATTGGCACAAAAATCTTATGGTGTTGATGTCCAAAAGTTAAATCAGGTCATTAACGATATGCGTCAAGGGCGTACGGCACAAAGCGCGAGCGCGGAAGATACCATGGACGCACTTAAAAAATATGCTTCGGATTATACGGAGCGCGCCCTGCAAGGCAAGCTTGATCCGGTTATTGGCCGCGATGAAGAAATCCGCCGCACCATACAAGTTTTGTCGCGCCGCACCAAAAATAACCCGATTTTAATTGGCGAGCCGGGTGTTGGTAAAACCGCGATTGTAGAAGGCTTGGCACTACGAATTATCAATGGCGACGTTCCTGAAAGCTTGGCGCACAAACGCCTGATGGCGCTTGATATGGGCGCCTTAATTGCCGGCGCAAAATATCGTGGCGAGTTTGAAGAGCGCTTAAAAGCCGTTTTGGAAGAAGTCAGCCACGCAGGCGGGCAGATTATTCTTTTTATTGATGAAATGCACACGGTGGTTGGTGCGGGCGCAACGTCGGGTTCTATGGACGCTTCAAACCTCTTAAAGCCGGCATTGGCGCGTGGCGAGTTGCATTGCATTGGCGCGACAACCTTAAAAGAATATCAGAAATATATTGAAAAAGATCAGGCTTTTGCGCGGCGGTTTCAGCCGGTTTTTGTCGGCGAGCCGCAAGTGGAAGAAACGGTTTCCATTTTGCGTGGCATTAAAGAAAAGTACGAGCTCCATCACGGCGTCAAGATTGCCGATGCGGCGTTGGTTGCGGCGGCGGTCATGTCCAACCGCTACATTACGGATCGGTTTTTGCCTGATAAAGCCATAGATTTAATAGACGAGGCGGCAAGTCGCCTGCGTATGGCAATAGATAGCAAGCCCGAGCAGTTAGACGAGCTGGACAGACATTTAATTCAGCTCAAAATTGAGCGTGAGGCTTTGCGTAAAGAAACAGACGCGGCGTCCAAGGAACGCCTTGCCAAAATTGAAGCCGAGATTGAACAGGCGCAAAAGCAATCGGCAGAGGCAAATGCAGCTTGGAACGCACATAAATCAAGCGTTCAGCAGGCGGGCAAAATTCGGGCGCAACTGGATAAAGCACGCATTGAGCTTGAAAAAGCCTTGCGCCAAGGGCTTTATGAGCAGGCCGGCAAACTTCAGTACGAGGAAATTCCATCTTTGGAACATCAGCTTGAAAACATCAGCGCCGATGCCGAAAATACGGTGGAAACAGTCACGCCCGATGTGATTGCCGCGGTGGTTTCCAAATGGACGGGCATTCCGGTGGATAAGCTGATGAGCAACGAGCGCGAAAAACTTTTGGATATGGAAAAAACGTTGGCGCGTCGCGTAGTCGGGCAAGAAGACGCGGTCACCGCGGTTTCAAATGCCGTCAGACGGTCGCGCTCGGGCTTAAATGATCCCAACCGCCCGATTGGCTCATTTATGTTTTTAGGACCGACAGGTGTCGGCAAAACAGAGCTTGCCAAAGCTTTGGCGGAGTTTTTGTTTGATGAAGAACAGGCTTATTTGCGCATTGATATGTCTGAATACATGGAAAAGCACGCGGTGGCAAGGCTGATTGGCGCGCCGCCGGGATATGTTGGTTATGATGAGGGCGGTGTTTTAACCGAGGCTGTCAGACGGCGGCCGTATCAGGTCATTTTGTTTGACGAGGTTGAAAAGGCGCATCCCGATGTGTTTAATGTGTTGTTGCAGGTTTTAGATGACGGCCGTTTAACTGACGGGCAGGGGCGCACGGTAGATTTTAAGAACACGTTTTTGATTATGACCTCTAACTTGCGCGTTGAAAACAAAAATCAAGATGTGCGCGAGGCCTTAAAAGGCTTTTTCCGCCCCGAGTTCATTAATCGTTTAGATGAAGTGATTGTCTTTAAGCCTTTGGGCAAAGATGAGATTCGTCAAATTGCCGATATTCAGCTTGCGCGGTTGCAACAGCGCTTAAATGACCGGCACATCACGCTTTCTCTTGATGACAAAGCCAAAAATTGGCTTGCTGAAAACGGCTATGATGAAGAGTTTGGCGCGCGTCCTTTAAAGCGACTGATTCAGCAAGAAGTTGAAAACAAATTGGCGCTCAAGCTTTTAGACGGCGAAATTAAAGACAATTCGGAAGTCGTTTTAACGGCAGGCAAAGACGGGCTAGAAGTGAAAGCGTAAGATAAAATTTGTTTATTTTTGCGTGATTGTGCTTGAGAATTTGGCGCAAACGGTATATTTTACGCGCATTGAGAAATGTTTTTTGAGGACAAAATGCCCGATTTATTTGAAACAACAACCGTTGCCAAAGAGGCTTATTCCGCCCAAGATATTGAGGTTTTGGAAGGGCTTGAGCCTGTCCGCCACCGCCCCGGCATGTATATTGGCGGCACAGACGAGCAGGCTTTGCATCATCTGGTGGCGGAAATTTTGGATAACTCTATGGACGAGGCGGTGGCAGGCTATGCCGAGCGCATTGACATCAGCTTAAATGCCGATAATTCAGTCACGGTCACAGACAACGGCCGTGGCATTCCGGTGGACGAGCATCCCAAATATCCCGGAAAATCGGCGCTTGAAGTCATTATGACCACTTTGCACTCCGGCGGCAAGTTTTCCAACAGCGTTTATAAAGTTTCGGGCGGTTTGCATGGCGTTGGTTTGTCGGTTGTGAACGCCTTGTCCGAGTCGTTGACGGTTGAAATTGCGCGCGATAAAAAGCTTTATCGCCAACTTTACAGCAAGGGCAAACCGCAAACGCCGTTAGAGCTTGTCGGCAACGCGCCTAACCGCCGCGGAACAAGCGTCACATTTAAGCCTGATGAAGAAGTTTTCGGGCTTAATTCCAAGTTTTCGCCGAGCCGCATTTATCGTATGGCGCGCTCCAAGGCGTTTTTATTTAAGGGCATTCGCATTTTTTGGACATGCGCGCCGGAGCTGATAACCGAGGGCGACACCACGCCTTTGACCGCGGAACTTCATTTCCCAAACGGCCTGCGCGACTTTTTAAATGACCAAATTGGCACGCGCCCGACCATTAATCGTGCGATGTTTGCAGGCGATTCGGAGCTTGCGCACGGCGAGGGTCGTGTGGAATGGGCAATCACATGGCCGGAAGATGAAAACGGTTTTTGCTATTCGTACTGCAACACGGTTGTCACACCGCAAGGCGGCACGCATGAAATGGGCTTTAAGAACGCGCTTTTAAAGAGCTTAAAAGAATATGCCGATATGGCAAACATCAAAAAAGCCGGTAACGTCACCGCGGAAGACTTTTTATCTGATGCCGCGATTATGCTTTCCGTTTTTATCACGGATCCGCAATTTCAGGGGCAAACCAAAGACAAGCTGACTTCAGCAAAAGCAACGCGTTTGGTGGAACAAGCAGTGAAAGATCCGTTTGATCATTGGCTTTCATCAGATCCTGAAAACGCGTCGGCTTTATTGGAATATGTGATTGACCGCGCCGAGTTGCGCAAAAAGCGCAAGGAAGAAAAGGTTCAGTTACGCAAAACTCCCACCAAAAAATTGCGCTTGCCTGGCAAACTTGCAGACTGTTCGCAAGCGGCGGCGGAAAATACCGAGATTTTTATTGTGGAGGGCGATTCTGCAGGAGGCTCGGCAAAGCAGGGGCGCGACCGTGTCACGCAGGCGATTTTGCCTTTGCGCGGCAAAATCTTGAATGTGGCGAGTGCATCTATTGAAAAAATCACGCAAAACCAAGAAATCAAAGATATGATTGAGGCTTTGGGTTGCGGTGTGAAAGAAAATTATAAAGAAGAAAATTTACGTTATGAAAAAATCATCATTATGACGGATGCTGATGTTGACGGCGCGCATATTGCCTCGCTTTTAATGACGTTTTTTTATCAGCATATGCCAAAGCTTATTGAAAATGGGCATTTGTTTATTGCCACGCCGCCGCTTTATAAAATTGTGACGGGCGGCAAAAATTACTATGCCTTGGATGATGATGAAAAAGACCGGATTTTATCTAAAGTTGTGAAGGGCAATCAGAAAGCCGACATCAGCCGGTTCAAAGGTTTGGGCGAGATGAGCGCGCAACAACTCAAAGAAACCACCATGGACAAGAACAACCGTATGCTTTTGCGTGTGCTTTTGCCTAATATGAACACGGAAGAGGGGCGGGAAGAAAGCTTTGCCACGCGCCGTCAGGTGGAGCGTTTAATGGGCAAAGATCCGGAACAGCGCTTTAAATTCATCATTGAACATGCGCGGTTTGTTGACAATTTAGATATTTAGGAACTAAGGGAACGCATCTAACCGCTCATCTAGAGGCATTTTTTAAAAAGCTAAAATTGGTCGGACAGGATAAGCAAGCAATTCCTTATTATATTTGCTTCTATACCCATTACCCATATGCAAATGCCATGCAAATGACGAGGTTGATTCATTTGATGACCAGTAATAATATTCTGTAAAAAGACTTGCATCACAGCCTTTTTTTATCATCATTTGCAAAGTTGTTTCAACTTTTTGCAATATTTTTTTGTTTGCCCCATCAGTTCCCCTACTTTCTGTAATCTGATCATAACCATATAAATCCATCAACTCACCAAGAGCCGGCAAATACCACTTACCTTGCCCGACATAAGAATTATCTGCATCGGCTTCGGGCGGATAGAATTGATGCGCCGCCAAAGCTGCTGTGGGTATGCAATAAATGTTATAATCTTTTGTCCCAACTTGATAAGTATTTTGAGTACATGCTTCATAGGTAGATTTTGTCTTAATCAGAATTTCCGTGTTTGGTGCACCATTATAAAGTTCTGGAATGTGTTTTTGTAAAGGTTCAACTATATTTTCCACCCCCGTACTTATATCGACATAGTTTGTTAACTCCAAAACATCAGTACCATATAATCCCCATGACAAATATCCAAATGAGTTGTGGTATGGGTTTTTAGGGTTAAATGTATGCGTTTGTTCATCTACCGTTAAATCTCTTAAGGCGACAACTTTGCCGTGGCGACCTTCGTCTGTCACATAAAACACGACGCCAACAGGGGTTTTAGTGTTGTCATAGTCTGTGGCATAACCGCAAGTGCCATCTGCATAATAAACATCGCCGATTTCACAAAGAGCTTTACAAGCTGTGTAAGATTTATCGTTCGGGCATTTTGAAATTTTACCACACCAAGAGGATTTGTTGGATTGTGTAAAGCCTAAAGTTTCGCAATTATAGCGAACACATTTTTTATAGGTTTGGTCATAAGGGCAAAGAATATAACCGTTTTTATCACATTTCGGATTATCTTCTTTGGAATAATTTAACTCTTCACAAGTCGGTTGCCTTTCACAATTCAGCGCCACCGCCTGATTTGAAAACAAAATCATCATCAAAAATAAAACGTACTTCATTCCTTGCTCCTTTCGCCCAAATTCTTCCGAATCGTCATCCTGAGCTTTGCCCGAAGGGCATTCGCGAAGGATCCAGGAAAAAATTAGCTATAATTATTGTCCTGGACTCTTCGGACTAAAGTCCTCAGAGTGACGTTTTTGGGAAATTTTCCCTCTCTTGTTCTAGCCAAAGAAATGTGAAGAGTGGTGCAGATAAAGTCGTTTCAAAAGCGAGGAAAATTTGAGCGTACATAGAAGTACGTGAATTTTCCGAACTTGAAGAAACGGCTTTAGATGTGCCGCTATACACATTTCTCAAAAAAACGTACGTTTAAATGCGCATTTTATCAAGAAAATAACCTTTTGAAATATCTCAAAATTTTTTGCTTGACAAAATGCACATTTAAAGGTACCTTTTTTTGCACACGTTTTGATGATAAGTTGTTGATTTTAATTGAAATTTTACATCACTCTGACGACCTTAGAGCCTATAAAAGCACCCAAAGTAATTGTTGTTTTGAAAGCTCTATGTCTTTCCGCATTTTAGAAGTATTTTTGAACAGCCTGTTTATATTGTTCCAAAAACAGCTCTTTGAAATAAGAGGCGTTGTTTTGTTCATAAAACAAAATAACGGCTTTTTTATATTCCACTTCATCAACGCTTCTATACGATAAGGGGCAATAATTATCGGCTAAAAGGAGCGCGTTGCCCAAAATCCGTGAGGTACGTTTGTTGCCGTCTTCAAAAGGTTGGATGTAAGCAATCATTAAAACGGCAATTAATGCTCTTTCCAACGGATTTTTTGTTTGATTAATCACTTCAACAAGCTTTTGCAAAGCCTCTTTAATTTGGTGCGCATTGCTCAAGGGCTTGTAATTTGAGCCTACAATGCCAACTGTGCCTTGGCGAATTCCAGGAGAAACATTTAAATCATCCACCAACAAACGGTGAATATCTTCTATTTTCGCAACATTAATTTTTTTGTATTGCTCGGGTGCATTTAAGACAAAATCCAAAGCCTTTTTATGGTTAAGAATCATTATCGTTTCATTGAGCGTTTTATTTTCTGCAATCACATGTTCTTTTAACAGGCGTTCTGTATCAAGCAAGGTATAAGTGTTGCCCTCAATTTGTGAAGATTTCCACGCCAATTCAACGGTTAAGCGCTCATATTCCTTTTTAAGCAACAAGGGCGAGAGCTTGGCTTTTTTGGTTAAAAAGGCCTTGTTTAATTTAGAAAATTCGGACTTTTCTTGATCGGTCAGCAGATTTTTTAAAGCAGAAAAAATATCAAAATTAAAATAAATGTTTTCTGGTGCGCGGTTATCTTGATTTTGCTTAAAATAAGCGTCAACATCAACTTTTTCAAAAAGATGAGAATGTTTTAGCGCCTGATAAACCGAGGCTTTTGCCGCGCCTGATTTTTCAACCAACCCGTCATTGATGAGAATTTTCAAATCGCGGGTAACGGTCATTTTAGTAACATCAAAGTGCATAGAAGATAAAAAATCTTCAATGTCTTTGCGCTTGCACAGGGGATTATCTTTAATAAAATCCAAAATCAGTTCTTGGCGTTTGTTGTACATTTTGCCCTCAATCGTAACATTTTAACGTTTGAATCGTAACATTTTTGTTACGATTTGTCAAGTGTTTTTTAGGAACACATTCAAAGCAAGCGTTACAGAGCGGTGACCGAAGCGAGTTAGCGATTGCTCATAGAGCAGAGCTTACGAGCAAGACCGAAACGAGTTAGGGTTGCCAGAAATGGCAACCCTTATGAGTAAGACCATAGAAGTACGTGAGGACATTTCTTTATTTTTTGCACCACAGCCGAGGGAATGCGGATAATGGGCGAGTAGAAGTGAAAAAAGAGGATTTGGAATTTTAGCGCGCGAGGATAAAAACAACCCCGATGGGTTGTTTTTACCGCAAGCGGCGTAGCTTTGTTAAAACTGCAAGGGAGCGATAGCGACCGCGGCAGGTTTTACAAAGCAAGTGACCGAAACGAGTTAGGGTTGCCATTTTTGGCAACCCTTATGAGTAAGACCATAGAAGTACGGGACACTTTTGAGCTCAAAATTGCTCTAAATGCCAGCTAGACGCGTTCCCCTAACTCCTAGTCAGGACAATAAGTCTTTGTATGATCAAACGGACACCTATAAGGAGCTGATCCATCATTACAGCTTTTCTTCGTGCTATCATACCCTAAAGTCGTACAGTCAACTGTCAAGTTGTGGCAAGTACTCACACCATAACCCTGCCAGTAGTTATCAAAGTCAGCTTTAGGTGATTCACAAGTTGATTTACAGCTTTTGTACTTCTTCACACCATCCGCATCTGTGCAGTAGTCATCCGGAGTTTCTGGTGAGACGTTAATTCCAACGCATACTTGTGTATAACCACCTTCAGCACATGTTTGGCAATGGAAAGAACTTCTAACACAATAGGTGTTCTCTTTACTTTCAAGTACTGAATATTCACTAGAGCTTAAATTATCACCATCTAAGCTTACACCAGTGCAAACTCCAGTATAGCCATTTGTTTTAGGACATAATGTAGAACAAGAAGTGCTTGTGCGTTCAACATAGCCACTCGCGCATTGGCAAGCTGTGTATAAAGTTTTGTTGTTAGCGGTATCCGAACAAGCGGCATTTACACCGACATTATACGAGTTTTTACATTCATATTGATAATTGTTTTCGCATAAACATGCTTGATAGTATGTTTTATCAGCACTGTCTTTACAGTAATCATCATCATTTACTTTAAAGGGTGTCTGACCTGTTCCCGTACAAAGCTCATCATAGTTTGTGCCTTTACAAGTGCATTCGGTAGATTTCATGTCAAGAGGCTCCGTTTCATTTAAACCCGTGTCACAGTCAGCGCATTGTTCGCCGGTGGCCTTAGAGTTATGATAGTTTCTGCAAATATATTTAAATTTCTCGTTACAATAGACATCACAATGTTCGTTACACGGAGGGTTAGAACAATCTTGAGCTGGGCAACACTTGCCACAATCAGCACTGGAGCTATCGGTTTGTTTTTCATAAGATGTTTGACAATGGTGATTGTCATCACCAGCTAAATCCTTATACCCGTCTGCGCAACCCGTTCTTTTATACCACAGACCAACTTCATCTTTACATGATTCATTTTTATTATATTTAGAAGTTTCGCATAGCGCCCACTCCAAGGTCATGCCACTTCTTTTATCTTGGCAGGTGTCACCATTTCTTGTTGCTTCGGCCAAGTCATCAAAGCAAGCCTCAGGATCGTTAGGTAAAAAGCAAACTTTGGCAGATGCCGAAAAGGCAAAAGCAACTGAGGCTAAAAGTATTGAATAAAACCATTTTTTCATAGTACCCTCCTTGGCAACAGCCAAATTTCACCCATATATAAAAATTGTAACACAAGATTTTTTAAAAGTCAATAATTAATAACCTAAAATTGTCTCAATTTTTCTGATTTCAGCAGAGTGGACAAAGACAATCAACCGATCATTGGCGTGCAAAACTTCGTCATCTTTGGGGAAAATGAAGTCATCATCACGCACAATCAGACAAATGCGGCTATTTTCGGGCAAATCAAGCTTTTGAATGCTCTGCCCCACCGCCAAGTGGTCATCTGCCAAATTAAGCTCCCAAATTTCGCCAAAACCGCGTCCCAAAACATAAGCGTTTGCCAAAGGCGCTTTGCGGATATCTTGCAACATTCTTGAAATGGTAACCGTGGCGCGATCAACAACAATATTATCGCCAATATGCTCCACCAAATTATCATAAGCGCGCGAATTGACAAGCGAAACCGTCGCGCAAATATGATTATGCCGCGCCAAGAGCGAAACCAGCAGATTATCTTTATCTTGATTGGTAACGGCAATCGTTAAGTCGGCATTTTCAACACCGGCGGCCTCTAAAATGGAATCACGCATCATTTCGCCGCAAATAACAGCGGTTTTGTTCAGATGTTCCGCCATTTTTTCAGCCAAAGCCTGATCCGCCGTGACAATTTTGCAACTGGTAACAGCGTCATTTTCCTCAAGTTTTTCAGCAATTTCATAAGAAATAGCATTTGCCCCGAAAATCACAATATTCCGGTTGACTTTTCGCGTGGCGCCAAAAGCATAAAGCAAATCAAGCATATCTTTGCGCTTGGCTAAAAGATAAACCTCGTCGCCACATTTCAAAACATCGTCATCTTGCATAAAAAAGTTAAGCCCATTGCGCAAAACTTGTGTGATTTGAAACCCAATTTTTTCAACTTTTTCATAAATTTCAGGCATTTTTAAGCCCAAAAGGGGACAACAATCAGTTAGCTTGACGGCCGCAAGCAACACATCACCATCTGCCAAAGGCAAAACCTCGCGCGTGCCAGGCAATGCCGTTAAGCGCAAAATGTTTTCCGCAATTTCCGAGTTAGGCGAAATAACCAAATCAATCGGGAGCGCTTTTTCGTTATAAAGCGTGTTCCATAAGGGACTTAAAAAATATTCAGAATCAACGCGCGCAATTTTTTTGCTCACATTAAAAAGCGTGTGCGCCACTTGGCAAGCAACCAAATTGACTTCATCATTATCGGTGGCGGAAATCAAAATATCCGCCTTGTCCGCGCCTGCTTTTTCCTGAATATCAGGGTTAGAAACCGAGCCTTTAACGGGCTGAACATCATAAAGGCGCGCGACCTCGCTGAGGCGTTCTTGATCAGGATCAATTACCACAATATCGTTGTCACTGCGGCTTAAGTAGCCAATAATGCTTTGTCCGACGCTACCTGCGCCCCCAACAATAATTTTCATCTCAAAGTCTCCTCAAAAAAATTTTCTATTTTTGCCAACGCTTTTTCAAAAGTGTCTAATTTCATATAATCTTCGCGAAAACGTTTTGCATCGCGAAAGTTTTTGGAATACCAACAAACAAACTTGCGTGAAAGCGGCAAAGCCAACGCATCGCCGTAAAAACGACGGAGCAAATCAATGTGGTAAAGCAAAATTTGCTTAATTTGCTGAGCTGTTGGTAATTGAAAAGCCTTGCCTTTCAAAGAGGCCGAAATTTGCCCCAAAACCCAAGGCGCGCCAAGGGCGGCACGTCCGACCATAACGGCATCTGCGCCGGTTTGCTCAAGCATTTGTCGCGCTGAAAAAGCATCTGTGACATCGCCATTGCCGACAACAGGAATTTGAACCGCGCTTTTAGCGTCCCGAATACATTGCCAATCGGCCTTGCCGGCATAACCTTGCGCTTTGGTGCGCCCATGAATGGTTATAAAGCGCGCGCCGCTTTCCGCGCACATACGAGCAAAAGCGGCCGTGTCAGAAGTGGCGTTATCCCAGCCTTTCCGAAATTTAACACTGACGGGAAGTTTCACGGCGGAAACAACGCTTTCAATAATTTTTGACGCTAAAAGAGGTTCTTTCATCAGTGCCGCGCCAGCCCCGCTTGAAACAACTTTACGTACAGGGCAACCCATATTCAAATCAATGCCAGCCGCGCCCAAATCAGCGGCGAATTGAGCCGCCTGAACAAACAAATCAGGCTCGCGACCTTCCAGTTGCACAATAACCGGATATTTTTCGGCGCGCACATCAGCCATGCGATAAGTTCTAGGATTTTTGCGCGAAAGGGCGTTCACAGCCATCATCTCCGAGATAAAAACAACGTCTTGAGCGCCAAATTCATAAACCGTTTGACGCATTGGAAAATCGGTTAAGCCGGCCATGGGCGCTAAAAAGACTTTCCCCGGAAGATTTGTCTGCATGAGCTTATTCCAAACGTCCCAAAGCACGCGCCACAACGTAATAGATTTTGCCAATGTCTGAGCTTGACAACACAGCCAAAAGTGAGGGCGATTTTTCGGTTTTCTCGGCGGCTTGGAGCAGTTGCTCAAACTCAGACATATAGCGGTCAGCAATCAGGCGGAAATCAGTATCTTTTTCATAAGATTGCCTGATTTTAATGACCTGCGCGCGCTTGAGATTTTTTGTAACATAACGAGCAAAAATGCCATGATCGCCACCATAAAACTTTTTCCACAAATCGTCGTTATCTTCATTGAAAAAGCGGTTAAAGTCCACAGCCAAATTTTCCAAGTTTTCAACCATTTGCCCCGATTGCGCGATAAAGTTGCGCACGTCAGCATCGTCTAAGGTTTTTTGAAAATCTTTAATTTGTTGCTCTTGCCGCAGACGGTTCACATCAAGCTTTTCAGCGCGTTGATACAAATCAGTGCTGAGTTGCTCGGTCTGATTTTGATAGTTATCTAAAACAAGACTTGTTTGGTTGGCAACATTTTGCAAAGTTTCGCCAAGGGTTGTGATTTGTTTTTCCAAGCGTTGCATTTCGGAAGCGGTACGTGTGATAGCGGCGGTTTGTGTTTCAAGCGTGGCAATGCCTTCGCGCCCTTTAGCTGTCAAAAGATTGGCGGTTTCGGTCAAGTTTAGGGCGTTTTGGCTCATAATGCCGCTAGCTTCATTAAACTTGTCAATGGCCTCAATAGAACGCGACTTAATATCATCGGCTTTTTGCGCCATATCGTCACTGATGCCGCTGATGCGTCCGCTGATTTTTTCGGCGGCCTGATGAATTTGCTCGTTTCTATCTTCGGTATAATGAATAAAGCCCGATAATTTTTCAAGCTCGGCTTGAAGAGAGGCGATAATTTTATCAATATTACGCGCCACACGACCAGATTTTTGCTCCAAACTGTTGTTTGTGCCATCCAAAATTTGCGACAGGCGCGCGCCGGCGGAATCAAGCAAATGGATTTGATTTTTAAGATTTTTATCCATGTTGTTAGAGCGTTCAAGCATTGCTTTAGCCTCCATATTAATCAGCCGACCATACTCGGTTAAGCGAGATTCCACATTGCCGGAATTTTCATGTAAAAGGTGATTTTGCTGATCAGCCAAGGCACGATGATTGCGCAAGCTTTCTTCAATATGCGCAACGCCTTTATCCAATTTTTTAAACACTTCTTGGCAATTATCGGCGGTGCGGCGATAAGTTTTTTCAAGCTTATCGGCTTGTTCCTGAAAAGCATGAGCCAGGCTTTCCATATTTTCAAAAGTTTGCGCCCGAAAAGCCAAGGTTTGCGATTTTTGGTTTTTTATGTGTTCTTTGCTTTCATCTAAAATATGCTGTAATTGTTCGGTTGTTGATAAAGTTTCATTCAAAAGAGGTTCAAGCTCGCGGTTTAAAAGGCGCGTCGTATCTTTAAGCGCTTCAATGCGTTGCAGGTATAAAGACGCCGATTCGTCCGCCTTGGAAGATGCAACCGCGCAACTTTGCGCAAAAAGATTGCTCGTTTTTTCTAGCTTTTTAAGCCCGTTATTTAAAAAGCCCTCAAAAACCTCAATGGATTGGGCAAATTCAGCCGATTTTGCGTTAATTTCATTTTGCAAAACGCCGGTTTGTTTTGAAAGAAAATCAGCGCTATCGGTCAATTGGGCAATTTCTTTGCGTAAAGTCCGACTAATGACTTCAGACAAGGCTTGTTCATCAGAGCCAAGCAAAAAGCGCTTAAGGCTTTTTTCAACCGTGTAGGCTTGATGTGTGGCGGTAACTGTGCGGCTGATTAAGGCTGTGAGTAACAATAAAATTGCGGGCGGAATAAAAACCGCCGCCAAAAATGCGGCAAATTCCGAGGGCAAAAGCGCCGCTAAGCTATCCCAACCGAAAGAAAACTGAATATAAAGAAAAATCAGCGCAAACCATAAAATAATAATCAGCGCAAAGGGTTTGCGGGCGTAAGATGTTTGTAAAGTTTCCGATTCTGGCTCAAATGATGTCGCGGAGGGCATAAAACGAGCTTCAGACGGCTTTTTTAGCGGTTGAATGTTCATAGCATAGACCTTGTTATTTAAAAAGTGGAGCGAATATACAATATTTTTTTGCGTTTGTAAACAAGAAAAATCAGGCGAGTATGTCGCGCTTTAAAGAAAGAATAAAAAAATTAAAAAAAACAGTTGATTTTGGGATTCGGTTTGTGTATGTTGGCAACCACAAGAGATTTTGAGCGGTTACTTTCTGCTCAAAGAACCACTTGAACATATGCCGTTTGAACATATGCCGTTGTAGCTCAGTGGTAGAGCACGTCATGTGGTAGCGGCTAAGCAAAAATGACTTTAAATGTCATTTTTGTCTGCAACGCCTAGGAAGGCTTTGAGAGGGAGGCAAACGGCAGTTGCCGAACCGAGCAATAGCCTGAGTGCTTGGGGTCGCCGACCCCGTCAGGAAATTATTATGAAAGTAGACATATGCCGTTGTAGCTCAGTGGTAGAGCACGTCATTGGTAATGACGGGGTCGCAAGTCCAATTCTTGCCAGCGGCACCATTAAAAAACGCCCTAAGGGGCGTTTTTTAATGGTATCGGGCAAGGACGGACTTGCGAAGCAAGTGCTGAAAAAATCCGCTTTCTCAACCTCATATATGACGAACAAGAAGTTAATCTTTTGCCGCTAATTTCTTCCTTCTTTGTGTTGCGGGCAGGTAATTTTCATCTGTTACAACTTTTTGTTTGGTTTCTTCTTCAAACCTTTCCTTGGCAATTTTGGCAACATTGCCACCACGGCGAGCGGCTTTTTTATTTTCTTTCATGCCGGTAGCTTGCTCACTTTCAGCGACTTGACGCGTTGTGAGCTCCGCTAAGGCGGTAAAGATTAACTCCGCCTCACTCATGTGGTCTCGGAGATTTTGAGATTTGAGGCCTTTTAAACGTTTATGCTCTTGAACGGAAAGCCCGGACCATTCCTGATGAATAATATTTGTTAAAATGGCATATTCTTCATCTTTGGTAATTTCATGTGTTTTCCAATAATCCGTTAATTTATTGCGGGTTTCTTGCCCCATCATACGTTGTTGAATCCATTTTTCGGAATGGCCGAGTTTTTGCCAGTTTTCTCGGGCTCTATCAATACTTAATGCAGGGTCAACTGTTTCTTTCATCCGTTCATAACCGACACGAGCCAACCATTGCTTGATAGGCTCCGCTTTAGGACTAGGGACAGATTGCACAATGCGGAGCATTGTTTCTGCAGTGGCGACATCAGTCAAATATTTCTTACCGTCAGCGGCTTCCAACTTCAGTCGGTGACAATTTGTCACCGACTCATTTGCGCCTTCGTTTCTAAGGCGCTCAGCCAGTTTATTCCAATACTTACGGGCGGTTTGGTAGTCTTTTTCAATTAAAATGGCAATGACATCAACAACCGAAAAATACCAAATGTCATTTTCTTCATCATAAACAGAGCGGATTTTTTTCTGCTCAAAAAGTTTAATATCATTTTTCATACGCAAACACTCCATATTATCTTATTTATGACTAACTTAATCCGAATTTCCTAAAAAATACATAACAAAATCAGATTATCGCGCCATAAAAACGCCTCCTTCTTGAAGCAGGCGCTTTTTTTAATCAGCATTTTTTATCAAAAAATAGTTCTTGACAAAAAAATACGGGGGGGG
>CANPYS010000017.1 GCA_947588655.1 uncultured Alphaproteobacteria bacterium
AATCGAATAGATAAAGTACGCCATATGTTTAATAAAAAAGAAAATTAAGTTACTATTCGCTAAATTACAATTTATAGGGTAAAGATAATAGGAGCCGAAAGGCTCTTATTTTTGTGCCTTTAAATCCTATTCACTTACAAAACTTTTCTTATTATATATGTTAAATCGTATTCACTCTAAAAAGTTTGTTGTATTAAGAATGGTGTCGTGATAGATTTTTCTCAAAGGGATATATTTGGATTTTAATATTATTATTACGAATTTAGATTTAGTAGATGATGAACAAAAAAAGATTCTTGTTTCTAATATAAAATCAAAGATATTAGAATTAAAAGAATTACTAAATGAAAGACATTCTCATAGACAACATATTCCTAATGTTGGAAAACAAATGTTCAAACAACAATTAGCATTAGTAGAAACATTAGAAAAGTGGATAATTGATTTTGAGAATAGTTTATGCTGACTATGAGTGGTTTAGTATCTTAGGTATTTATGGAAAATTAAAGGTAAATGCTTACGGTGAACAAAAACCTGAAGAAGATTAACAAATAATCTTAAATTTATGAGCTCTCGAGAAATCGGGAGCTTTTTTTATACCTAAAAGAAAGGAACGAAATGAAACTAATGCAAAAGACAGTGTGGGCAATAACGCCCGAGATGCTTTCATCAATGATAGCAATAGCGCACCAAACGAACAAGAGTCCTGAGGCCATAGCCAAAGAAATGGGCCGCGACATGAAAAACACCTACGCCGTCTCTATTCGAGGCGGCGTTGCTGTTATACCGATAACAGGTCCGCTATTCAGACACGCTAATCTTCTGACGGCGGTCTGTGGTGCAACATCTTATGAACTCTTGGCACAAGACTTTAACAAAGCCCTGAATGATCCGAACATATCAGCCATTTTGTTTGATATAGACAGTCCGGGTGGTGAAGTTAACGGTTGCTCGGAGTTGGCCGATATGATCTACAAGGCTCGCGGTAAAAAGCGAATTATCGCCTATGCGTCAGGCTCTTGTTGCTCGGGAGCCTATTGGATTGCCTCGGCTTGCGACAAGATTATGGTGGCGGATACTGCGATTGTCGGTTCCATTGGAGTTGTGTCTATCTTTGAAAAAGAGGACGAGAAGCAAACCATAGAGATTGTTTCTTCGCAAAGCCCGAACAAGCGACCGGATGTGGAAACAGAAGAAGGGAAAGCCAAAATCCAGGCTCATATTGATGCGTTGGCAGAGGTTTTTATTCATAAAGTTGCGCTTAACAGGGATATCTCCCCGAAGGAAGTTATCGAAAACTTCGGTGGCGGAGATGTTTTTGTTGGGCAAAAAGCCGTCAGTATCGGTCTGGCGGACAGCCTAGCTTCGTTTGAAGCCATCATCTCAGACCTTAACACTCAATCAACGGAGAAATCATTCATGAATGATACTTTAGAAAAAACGTCTGTTGACATCAAAGCACAGGAACGCGAGCGCATGTCTCAAGTTCTTTCTGCCGAAAATGTCAAAGGCAAGGAAGCAACTGCTCAGACATTGCTTGCCAAGACCGATTTGTCAGCATCTGACATTTTGGCCATTTTAGAAACAGTGCCGGTTGCCAAACAAACCAATGCGCTTGATGTGGCAATGGCACAAATCAAAAACCCGGCGATCACACCATCTGCCGAGGATAAAGAAGAAACACCCGAAGACGTTGCTAAGCGCATCGCTTCTTACACAATTGGAGGTTAAAATATGACAGTACAAGGATTTACGGACCAAGGGTTCACAATTGCCGATAATTTATTGGCGGGCGAATTTCCAAGAGTTAGCATTGTGGCCACAATTACAGGTGGTTCTTATGAAAAAGGAACAGTATTGAGTAAATCTGATGACAAATATACGATTTGCTCTGATGAGCCCGAGGCAATTTTAGCTGAAACCGTTGATGCTTCTTCAAAAGATAAACAAGCCGTTATTTATTTAACCGGCGAATTTAATTTGGCGGCTTTGAATGCCGGTGTTGATGTCTCAACCCTGATTGATAAGCTTAGGGCTAAAAGCATCTTTATTAAAACAAATCAAGCATATTGAAAGGAATAAATAATGGATATTTTCTCTACAAACGTGCTCGCAAAAGTCGTTGAGCGTTTACATACGCCTTCGTCTTTCTTGTTAGATACTTTTTTTCCGAATGTGCAAACTTCGGATAAAGAAGAAATTTTCTTTGATGTGACGGACAGTAAACCGCGCATTTCTCCGTTTGTTTCACCTTTGCTTCCCGGAAAAGTCGTTGATAGCGGTGGTTATCAGACCAAATCTTTCAAACCGGCTTATGTGAAAGATAAACGTCGTTTTGATGCGAATATTCCGTATAAACGCATTGCCGGTGAAACAATAGGCGGCGCATTATCTCCGGGTCAACGTTATGAACGCGCCTTGGCTACAACTTTGACTGACCAGTTGGAAAACTTGACACGTCGTGAAGAAGTTATGGCAGCTGAAATCTTAAGAACCGGACAAGTTGTTGTTTCCGGCGATGGTTATCCGTCAACAACAGTTAATTTTGGGCGAGATGAGGCCTTGACAAAAGCTCTGATCGGCTCTGCTACATGGGAAACATCATCAGTTAATCCGATAAGCGACCTTGAAGATTGGGCAGATTTGATTCAAAGCAAATCCGGGGTTGTGGCAAAAACCGTCATTATGGATCCGGATGCTTGGAAAATCTTTCGTTCAAAAGATGATGTCAAAAAGTTCTTGGACTATCGCAGAGGCACAAACAACACTTTGAATGTTGATCCGTTTATACGCGGTGAAAACTCAAAAGTGCGCTTTGTCGGTTCTATCGGTGACTTTGATATTTACGTTTATAATGATCTTTATATCAATGATACCGGCGTTGAAACAAAACTTTTGCCGTCAAAAACAGTTATTTTGGGCGCCAAAGACGGACTTGAAGGTACTCGTTGCTATGGGGCTATTCATGATGAAAAAGCAAACTGGACCGCTCATCGCTACTTTACGAAGTCGTGGGTTGAAGAAGATCCATCGGTTCGTTGGCTGTTATTGCAATCTGCGCCCTTGGTCGTTCCTTATCGTCCGAATGCAACATTGTGTGCAACCATTGGTTAGGAGGTATAAATGCGTATTAAGACCTTAATTACATTAGTTGTGTCTGCGGGCAAGGAAATTGCTCCCGGAAAGGAGTATGATTTAAACGAAGCGGATGCAAAAAGTCTGATAGAACGTGGTTTTGCTGTAGCTGTTAAGGGAGGTCAAAAGCCGGCAGCACAGCAACAACAATTACAGAAATCTGATAAAACAGGGGGTAAAGATGAGCCTTCCTCTCAAAAAGGCGGTGGACAGCCTGTTTAGTCGGTGCGGAACGATCGGGAATTATCAAGGACGTGAAGTCCTTTTTTTATTGACCGAACCGGATGAAATTGTTGGTGTGGGCTTTGTTAATGCTCACACCAACACGCATTTTATGAAGATTCGGATTTCTGATGCGCCTGATTTAGCTGTCGGGGATACGATAGAAACAGATACGGTCACTTATCGGATACATACGGAACCGGTCAAAGATATTCATAATCTGATATGGAGTGTCGATGTGCTATGCAATTAAAACTTGCACTACAAGGGAAACTGTCTGATGTTATGGAAAAGCACTATTCAGAAGCTGCCAAGGCTGTTACATTAGGAATATCGGCGGCAACAAACGGATTAAAAAGTTCTTTACGTGAACAAGTTCGGTCAGCCGGTATGAGTTCCAGAATGGCAAACACTTGGCGTGGTATCGTCTATCCGAAAGGGAAAACGAGTATTCGTGCAGCAGGTTTAGTCTATTCTAACGCCGAAAAGATTATGCAAGGCTTTGAATATGCAAGCATTATCAGAGGCAAAAATGGTTTATGGCTTGCCATTCCGACCGATGCAATCCCGAAAAAAGCACGCGGTAAACGTATGACACCGGCACTTTATGAGCAGATGAAAGGCGTGCGGCTACAATTTGTGTATCGCCGCAATGCCTGTTCATTACTTGTCCATACCCAAAAGAAAAAGACGGTCATCGCCTTTATCTTGGTACCGCAAGTTAAAATGCCGAAATTGATTAACTTTGAAAGTGAAAGCGAGCGTTGGCAAAACAAAGTGCCGAGCTTGATTTTACAAAATTGGGGCGAAGATGAGTAAAAGAGAACTCGTTTTAAACACTTTATTTGAAAAACTTTCAACGCTTGATGTGGCCGTTAAACGCAATGATCCTCTTCCACAAAAAATCCCTGAGGGTGGTTTGATTATCCTGCGCGATGGTAATGTCGGCGATCCGGAGATTTTATTGTCGCCGCCTTGCTACATTTTCACACATCGGGCCGAACTGGAAGTCATCGTTCAAAAGGAAACACCGACTGAGCGCGATCAAGCCTTGGACTGGCTGTTAGTTGAAATCGGTGAACTTTTACAAGAAGACCCAAGCCTCAGTGGTGAAGTTGATTATATGCACGCGGATCCACCCGAGTTTGTGGAAGAACCGGTCGAAGGCGGTATCCCCATCAAAGGTGCGATCGTTCCCATTGTCCTTGAATACACCTCAAATTCTAACTTAATTTAACAAAGGAGACAATTATGTCACGAGCATATGGCTGGAATGCCAAACTATTAATTGCTGAAGAAAGTACTTACGGTACTCTTTCTTCGGGAACTTATACCCAAGTACCGTTTGCCTCAAGCGCTATTGATAGCGAACAAGGGCTTATTTCTTCAAATGTTTTGGGACTTGGACGCGATCCGACCACGCCTTTTCAAGATGTTATCAACGTGGAAGGCGATTTGTCAGTACCGGTTGATCTCAGAAACATCGGAATTTGGCTGAAAGCTGTTTTCGGAGCCCCGGAAACGACCAACGAGGATGGTATTTATACGCATACATTTGACAGCGGTAAAACCTCGCTTCCGAGCTATTCACTTGAATTAGGATTAGCCGAAGTGCCTGAATATATCAGATTCCTTGGCGCACGTGCGAATTCTATTGCCTTTAACTTTGCTAGGTCTGGTGAAGCGCAAGCTACAGTTTCTTTAATGGCACAAAGCGAAACAGCCTTTGAAACATCTGTTTCCGAAACACCTGAAATCAAAAAATATACGCGTTTTTCACAATTTCAAGGTTTTATCAAATCCGGTGGCGAAACATTGGCTAATGTAACCGGTGCCTCGGTTACCTATTCAAATAACCTTGAAAAAATTGAGACAATCCGGAGCGATGGTAAGGTTGAAGCTATTGATTTGGGTGTGGCCTCTTTATCCGGTTCGATTGCGGTTCGTTATGGCGATAACTCTTTAATGGACAAGGCAAGAACCGGTGTGCCGGTGGACATGGAGCTTGGTTATCAGCTCTCCGAAACACAAAAATTGGTTATTACCTGCCATGAAGTCTATCTGCCAAAACCGAAACGTTCCATTTCAGGCCCGGGCGGCATTGAGTGCTCTTACGATTTTCAAGGGGCTAAGAATGCCGAACTCGGCAAAATGGTAACCGTACAATTGATTAATGATGTGGAGGAATACTAATGTTAAAGTTAAAATTTAAGAATGAGCCTTATTGGCTTGATTTGGGAATGGGTGTCCGGGTTAAAGTTAAACCCTGCACATCTTCTGTGTTTTATGAAGCAAAAGCCGATATGAATTCTAAGGTGGCCGATATGGCCAAGCGCATTAAAGATGTTCGCGAAAACGGAGCAAAAGATGAAAACTTGCCTGATTTAGAGGACCTCACAAAGCGTGAAGCCTTTGCTGATCAGCAGTTAATCTTGGGGCTTGCGCTGGCGGGTATCATTGAATGGGACGGCATTTTGGAAGCCGAAACAGACGAAAAAGCACCGTTGACACCGGTCAAAATTGAGGAGCTCTTCACGAACTTTTGGAGTATCGCCGAAACATTCAGACAACAGTATTGCGGCATTCAAGAAATACTCGAGGCCGAAAAAAACGCATATACGCCCGAGCAAGATGGCACTTCGGCTCCGGGCGAAACTACTGCCAAGGATGCGGCGAGCAAGAAATCAACTGCCCCATCTACAGATGCCGATATGTCGAAACAACCTTAAAAACCACAGAAGGACATCAGGCTTGGGAGGTTTTATTAAAACTTTCCGAGCCTGACCTTGGGGTTGCGCTGACGGTGGCTGAGAATTTGGGATTAAAAAGTGCGGTAATGACTGAACTGTTATCTGTCGGAATCCAAGGAATTAAGGCCGGCATGAGTGATATGTCAGAAAGTGGCAGAAGCTAAGTCAGATATCTTGAATTTTTATTTTGTGTTTGATATTAATAGAGTAAAAAGAAAGGATTAGTCATGAAAAAGATACTTTTTGCCTTATGTTTTTGTCTCTTAACTTTTAATGCAAATGCGCAAATTCGTTGTCATGAAGACAGTCTCGGATATCGGAATTGCAGTGGAACAAATTCTGATGGTGAATACGTAAACATTCGCTCGCATACAGACAGCCTTGGCTACACAAATACCTACGGTTCAATTGGCGACAGAGATGTAAATACGCGCTCTCATACCGATAGCCTTGGATACACGAATACTTACGGCTCTATTGGCGATGATGACGTAAACACCCGTTCACATACTGACAGCCTCGGTTATACAAATACATATGGTTCAATCGGCGACAGAGATGTTAATGTTCGCTCATATACGGATAGCCTGGGATACACAAACTCCTATGGAAATATTGGTGATGACAGCTTTAATTCTCGTTCACATACTGATAGCTTAGGTTATACAAACTACTACGACTATTAATTAAAACAAATTTCAACAAGGCACCTCAACCGTTTGGTTGGGGTGTTTTTTTATGGAAAAAACGAATGAACACAGCGAAAAAACTTTCAATCAGGCTTGAAGCGGTGGGCGGCGATAAGGTCCGACAAGAGTTCAAGAATATCGGCTCAGACGTCCTTTCAGCGGATAACTCAAGTCATGCGACCTGCAAACGATAACCTAAAAGTCTTGGATAACACTTGGCTAGAACTCTTTTAAAAATTGCTTTATAAAGCAAGTTAAACCACATAAAATGCTTTATAAAGCAATTTTTATAAAAAATGACTTGATTTCTTTTTTAAATTTCACTAATCTGTTTATGTGAATTTTAAGCAAGGAGCAAATATGGTTAAAAGAAAAGTCCTAGAAAGATCAACACCTAGTGCTGTAGAGAAAACGATAAAAGGCTTGGGCGAAAATTTAAGAACAGCTCGTTTACGTCGCAAGCTGACAATAAAAGAAGTTGCTGATAAAATTGGTGTCGGTATTCGTGTGGTAAGTGATGCTGAGCACGGTAAACCAACAACTTCCATTAAAGTTTATATGGCTCTTTTATGGGTTTACGATTTGCTAGAATCGGCAGTAGATTTAGCAAACCCGCTAAAAGATGAAATTGGCTTGCGCTTATTCAGTCTAAAAGATCCTAAACGCAGTCGAAATAAGGAGACAATAGACAATGACTTCTAAAAAGCAAGAATGCTTTGTATATATGACATTGCCCGGTCAAACCGACCAAATAACAGCGGGTAAATATGTTTTAGAAAAGACAGAACAAGGGATTGATGTTGGGCATTTTGTTTATGGCAGGTCTTACTTAAGTCGTGCTGATGCAGTTGAGATTGATCCTATAGAATTAAAACTAAAAAATAAAGTATTTAATACAGTTACTATGAAGGGTGTCTTTGGGGCATTACGTGATGCTTCTCCTGACTATTGGGGCCGTAGAATCATTGAGCATAATTTAAAAGTTGCTCAGGCAGATGAAATGACTTATTTACTTCAGTCGGCAGATGACCGTATAGGAGCTTTAGGGTTTGGACTTAATCAAACACCGCCTGCTCCAAATAGAGTATTTAATCAAAAAATACAGCTTGATAGATTGCAAAAAGAAGCAGAATTATTAATAAATGAGGAAGTAAAGCCTGAAAATCCTGTTACGGCACAAGTACAAGAACTTTTGCTCATTGGAACCTCTATGGGGGGAGCTCGTCCAAAGGCAGTTATTGAAGATGATAATAAGCTGTGGGTGGCGAAATTCAACCGTTCAGATGATAAATGGAACAACGCATTAGTTGAATATGCTATGCTGAAACTTGCAGAAAAATGCGGAATAGAAACAGCTTTAAGCAAGGTTGTTTCTGTTGCGGGAAAAGATGTCTTACTTGTCAAGCGTTTTGATAGAGAAAAAGCTTTAGATGGATATCTGAGATATCGGATGATAAGTTCATTAACAGTTTTGCAAGCCGGTGATGATTATACTCAGCGAGAAAAATGGTCTTATATTCGATTAGCAGAAGAGTTAAGGCGCATATCAAAACAAGCAAAACGTGATGCGGAACAGTTGTTCAGACGGATGGTATTTAATGCGCTTATTTCTAATACAGATGATCATCCGCGTAATCATGCTTTTATTGCACAGGATAAAAATTGGCAACTCTCACCTGCATATGACTTAACACCAAACCCGTTGGTGAGCATAGAACAACGTGATTTAGCAATGATTTGCGGTCGTATGGGACGTTTTGCTAATAAAGATAATTTGTTGTCAGAAGCAGATAAGTTCTTACTGAATCAAGATCAGGCAAAAAAAATTATTGATGATATCTATAAAATTGTAAAAAACGAATGGTATGCCATAGCAAGGTATGCAGGAGTAACCGAAACAGATTGTGAAAAAATTAAATCTTCTTTTGTTTATGAAGGATTTAATTATAATCAAAAATCTTAAAAAGACAAACTTTCTGATAGATAACCACCTCAAGGTTTAGGCCTTGGGGTGTTTTTTTATGGAATAAAGAATGAATACAGCGAAAAAACTTTCAATCAGACTTGAAGCGGTGGGTGGTGATAAGGTCCGACAAGAGTTCAAGAATATCGGCTCAGACGGACAGAAGGCCTTTCAGCGGATAACTCAGGTTATCACACCTGCAAATGATAACCTAAAAGTCTTGGATAATACAGCCAAGGCCTTTAATAATACCCTGAAACAGGCGGCATCGTTGGTCGGAGCATACCTTGGATTACGCAGTCTGACTTCGGCATTTAAGGGTATTGTGCAGACAAACAAAGAGTTTGAAAGCTTAATCGGATCCTTAAAAACGGTGACCGGTTCGGCCAAGGGCGCACAAGAGGCTTTTTCTATGATTGAACAGTTTGCGCTGGACACACCATATCAGTTGGAAGAGATTATTGAAGCCTTTATTCGGTTAAAGGCGTTGGGCCTTGATGCCACATCTGAGGCCTTAACCTCATACGGAAATACCGCTTCGGCCTTTGGTAAAAATATTATGGATTTTACAAATGCCGTTTCTTCAGCTGTGATGCTGAATTTTAAGTCGCTTCGGACCTTTGGTATTCAAACGCAAGTCGAGGGTGACAAAGTCCTGTTCACTTTCCAAGGTATTACAACAAGTGTTGGTAAAAGTGCGCAAGAAATTGAAGCCTACTTAAAATCTATCGGTCTTGTGAACTTTGGCGGCGCGATGAGGGAACAAATGGACACCATGGGTGGTGCCATGTCCAACATTGAAGATGCCATCAGTAAATTAGTCCGATCAGTTGGCGAAAACGGTCTGAACAAGGCTCTGAAAGAGGCATTTTTGCAGTTCAATGAATTGCTGGACGGATCAGGTGAAGCGGCAAAAGCTATCGGCCAAACCTTGGCAGTTGCTGTCAACGTGGCAAGTAAAGCGTTCTTTACATTAGCCCAATACATTGAGCCGATTATCACGCTCTTAACTGTCCGGTTGGGTGCAAGCCTGGTTACAAAAGGAATTGCCCTGTTAAAGGCAAGCGTTGATGCGCTGAACGTTGCACTTATGGGAACCGGAAGTGCCGGAGCTTCTGCCACCCTCGGCCTTAAAATGATGTGGCAAGTTTCAAAAACGGCCGCTACACAGATGTACGCAACAGCGGTGGCGGCAAAGGTTCTTGCCGGTGCAGTCGGGCTTTTGAAAGGTATTATGGCACTTCTTGGTGGTCCAAGCGGCTTAATTTTGCTTGTTGTCTATGGCCTTTATAAATTGATAGATAGTCATAATGTGGCAAAACATGCGGCAAATGATCACTCGGAAACCTTAGCAAAACTGAAGGAACAAATGGCCGAAACAGTCAAAGAAACAAATAACCTCGTTACCGCTCAAAGCAAGAATCAAGCTGTTGCCGAATGGTCGTATAAATTAAAGGTGGCAGAAAAGAACATTAAGGATCTGAAGGAAGAATTAAAAGATACCGGAGGAATTTCGTTCTTTCAACGCCATATGCCAAATATGTTTTTGAAAGAGTATGAGATTTTTGCAAATGATCTGGCCGATATTCTTTCTCAGTCAAAATATAACTTGGAGGAATATGAGCGCGAGGTTTGGAACTTGGCGTCAGAATACCCGGATTTCAAACCGCAAGCTGACAAAATACAAGAAAAACTTTTGCTTTTGAAAGCAGCTGAGATAGATGCACAAAAGGCTCGAGATGAGTTGAAATACATTCAAAACCCGGAACTCAGGCCGAAAGAAGAAAAGCCGGCAGTCCCGAAACTGCCTGTCCTGCCAAAAACTGACACATCAGCTTATGAAAAGACTATTGAGGACATCAAACAAAAGGTTTTTGAATTGCAGGATCCTTATGATCAGGCCATGCAAAAAGCGGCCAAATGGCGTGATGATGCCCTTCAAAACCTGGATAAAACCAAAGCCGGCTATGAGGATTTTAAAAATGATGTAAACCGGGTTTATGACGATATGGTTAAAAAAGCAGGCGAAGCCGCTCTTCAAAGTTCAACCGATTGGAAAGACGGTTTAACCCGAGGAATGAAAAGCGTTTATAACGATGCCTCGGATATGGCTTCCATGACCGAAAGTTTGATTAAGAATTCTTTCAAATCAATGGAAGATACGCTGACAAATTTTGTCATGACCGGTAAAGCGAACTTTGGAGACTTTGTTAACTCAGTTGTTGAGGGAATGGTTCGAATGGCCATGCAATATGCTGTGATACAACCGCTTATGGGCGGTATTATGGGCTACTTCGGCATTCCGACAGCGCATACAGGAGGTGTTATTGGTACGGATTCTTTATCACTTAAGGCTGTTAGTCCAAGCGTTTTTGAAAATGCTCCCCGTTTTCATACCGGAGGTTTGGTCGGCGGCGAGATTCCGATTATCGCGAAAAAAGGCGAAACGGTATTCACACCGGGACAGATGAAAGCATTGGGCGCAGAGTTAAATTCAAAACCGCCGGTTTATGTCAATGTGAATGTTGTCAATAAGGCTTCAGGTACCAGAACAACAGCAAACCCCACACGCGACATAAACGGCAATGTTAATCTGGGTATCATTGTTGAGCAGATTGAAGGCGTAATTGGTAAAAACATCAGTAAAGGTGAGGGCTTATCGCCGATTCTGGAACAAAGGTATGCGTTAAATCCGGCTTATGGGAGTTATAGATGACAGTAATTTTTCCAGAGAAACTGCCTTATCCGACAACAGAAGGCTATACCATAAAACCAGGTGAAGCTATTGTGCGAACTGATATGGAAGCTGGTCCAGCAAGACAAAGGCGGCGTTATGAACAAACACCATCTAAAATTGCTGTTCGTTGGGTCATGAACCGAGAGCAATTTTCACTTTTTGAAGCGTGGTATAAATATTATGCAAAAGAAGGTGCCGAGTGGTTTGTTATAACACTTTTAGGTGGTCTTGGCCTGTTAAAACAAGAAGCTAGATTTACTCAACAGTTTGAAGCAAAACTTCTCAACGGATATTTATGGGAAATTACATCTGAGCTTGAAGTTCGCGATAGGCCAACACTTTCTGATGGTGCATTAGCAATTTTATTAGACAATGACTATGAAAAATTAGCAAATGCTGTAGATCGCTTACACTATTTCATTCATACTGAATATCCACAATTTATTAAGGTTTTATAAAATGGCAAATATGGAAGAAAGACTTCAAGCTGTAGTTTCCCAGGCCGAGGCAGATGGCGAAATATGGCATACAATAATTCATGGTAACAGTAAAACGAGTATTCCAACGAATAGCGGTAATGTGCCAACAGTTGCCAAGCAATTAAAGGATGTTCATGATGAAGTAGTTAATGGCGTTATTGACTACTTAACTGAATGCAGAGATGCTTGTGACCTAGCGCTTCAAACTAAGACGGAAACGATTGCAATTAAAAATGAAACAAATTTGATAAAAAACGATACAGAAACTATTAAAAATGAAACCGAAAACCTTAAAAACCAGTCTCAGGCCATTTTTAACAATATCGCTAATGCAACAAGTTCCTCTGTTTTAACAATTCAAAGCGAAGGAAATGCACAGGTATCAAATGTCAGAAGTGCAGTTGCTGAGCAAATTGCAGAAGCAATAAGTCAAGCAAACAGAGCTGAGGTAGCCACAAGTTCAAAAGCAAACTTAGATTTTTCAAATATTGCACCAACTACTGCGGCTAAAATAGGGATTATTGGTTGGGTTGCGCCAGATTGGTCAAGACGCCAAGTTTTTGCATCTGAAACAGACCATACCATAAGTCAATATGGTTGGATATTGATGAGAAACGTTATTTATAACAGTTCACTGAGCGGATATATCAATGGAAATCTTGTATTTCGACAATATGGAAACTACGGCCATTGGGAAGAATATAACAGTCTTATGTTTTTAGTAAGTCCGGGTGACGTTGTAAAACTTGTTGGTGGCGGTGAATTAACTTTCATGCCTTGCAAAGGAGTATAAAATGCCAAATTTAGAAGAAAAACTTCAAACTGTTGTTTCTCAATCAGAAATAGATAGTTCAAAATGGCATATTATAATTCATGGAGATGACACAACAACTGTACCTACCGATAATGGAGATGTGCCTTCTGTTGCAAAACAGTTAAAAGACGTGCGAGCGGAAATAATTAATGGGTTGGAAGATTATGTTGGTGATTGTCGGCAAGCCAAAGCTGATGCTTTGCAGATAAAGTCCGAAACAGAAAGTATAAAAAATGATGTTAATATGTTGAAAGGACAAACGAAAAACCTAAGAGATGAAACGGAGACATTGAAAGAATTATCTCAAACCACATATAACAGCATTGCCAGTGCAACTTCTGCCTCTATAGCACAGATCCAGTCTGAAGGCTCTGTTCAGGTAGCGTTGGCAACTGCACAGGCAGAACGTGCACTATCTTATGCCCAAAATGCGGCATCAACACCCCTTGGCACAAAACTTACTATCCCTGCAAGTTCAAAGGTTCCTGATGGATATGAGCCCGTTTGGTTTAAAAACACGATAACGAGAGAGCGTTATCCGGACTTTTTTAGTCAATTGGTGGATACAAACAGTTTAGTTTTGATTAGCGAGGAGACATATGATAGCCAGGTAGAAATTTATGGGATGTGCGCTAGTTATGTGAAAGTGGACAATAATACACTTATTTTGCCTTTATTAGTTAATTTTGGGCGCGGTGGTACAATTAATAATTTGGGAAATGTTGAATTAGATCAATTTCAAGGCCATTGGCATGAAATGGTCTATCGTCAAGATTCAAGCTCATCTGGCTACAGATCCGACATTTTTGGAACGAATGGTTACACTACAGGCAGTTATACAAACACAAGTGGTTCAGATGAATGGATGCAACGCCTTGGAAATCGCACAAACGATGCTCTGTGTGCCATTACGCCTATTACTGACTATACAAACGGTATTCCAAGAATTGGTCCAGAGACAAGACCAAAGGCATACTATGAGCTGACATACATAAAATGCGCTGATGTTACTAGACCTTTGACAACTGAGGAAACGGCAGAACTCAGAAACTTAGTGATTTTATTACAACAGAAAGTAGAAGAAGCGGAAAACCGAATAGTATGTTCAAAGACATCTACAAGATGGGTAGAAAAAGATAAAAAAACTGGTCTCATAAAACAAGGTGGAAAAGTTACGATTTCTACTAAAGGAGCGGTCACTTTTCCTGAAAAATTTCCAAATGCTGTTATTAGTGTTATTGTTACGCCAAACGAAATCCCAACCAATGCTACAAGTGATAATAACTATGTAGCATGTGCATTAAATATAACAAATAGTTCTTTTGTAATAAAGTATTACGATTCTGACTCCTCTGAAGTGCGGTCTGGTGTTATTTCGTGGTCAGCTATAGGGTATTAAAGGGAGGAATAATGACCGATACAACGCTTTCAGAAGCACTAAAAGAAGCCTATGCTTCAGCTCCGAGTGATGTGATTTTACTTCACACCTTGGAGCTTCGACACCCGACATTTGTTGATGACTATGGGAACTCGACAGCCATTCGCGTGGTCCGGGATCACGTCAGCCACACTTGTACGCTTGAAAACTCGGCTCCGCTTAATCCGGGTGAAGCTGTGGAGTTTGTGGCCATGGCCTTTGATTTGGAATTGCCACCGGTCAACAACACGCCGACACCTGAGATTTCGGTCACGATCGACAACGTTTCAACCGAGATGATCGCTTATCTTGACCGAGCGATTGAAACACAAGACATGATCGAGCTGACATACCGCCCATATCTGTCTGACGACCTGACAACGCCACAGATGGATCCGCCGATAACCCTGGTTATTACAGATATTCATGTGGACTGTTACAAAATATCAGCAACGGCTCGCATGATGGACATCGGAAATAAGTCGTTTCCGAGTGAAAACTATACCGTTAAAAACTATCCGGGATTAACACGATGACACATTTTGCTTGTAAATATATAGGCTTGCCCTGGGTTGCAGGTGCGCAAGGCCCTGATGAATTTGACTGTTGGGGAATGGTGCGCTGGATCCTGAAGCACGAATACGGCATAGAAGTGCCGGCGGTAAATGTTAATCCGGATAATCTTAGGAGCGTTTTAATCGCATTCAAAAAGGATCCTGCTCTCCGGGCGTTTAATGAGGTTGAAAAACCGCAAGACGGTGATGTTGTCCTGCTTCGTCAGTCAAAACATCCGGTTCATGCCGGCTTATGGTTAGACGCAGACGGCGGTGGTGTTTTACATTGTTGCCGCGATGCCGGTGTTATCTTTCAAAACTTACCATCAATGCGCCTGTGCGGGTGGCAAATAGACAGCTATTATCGAGTAAAAGGAAAATAAAAATTCCAGAAAAAATATATCAGATTTCTGGAAAATTATGCATTTTTTTAGATTATTACTAAAAATAACTTGCAATTGCGGAGAAAAAACGTCATAATCTCCGCAAATAATGCGGAGGAAATATGTATATTCACGAATTAAAAGACTGGCCTAAGTTTATATGGAAACAGGAAAAGATTTCAAATCTTTTAGCTGAAGTATCATTTTTACAAGGAAATATCTTAGGAAAAATGAAAGCCCTTGGATTTACATTTCAACAAGAGGCTATACTTCAAAGTATGACTGATGAAATTACAAAATCCAGTGAAATAGAGGGTGAATTGCTTAATACAGAGCAAGTTAGATCATCTATCGCAAGACGATTGAATATTAACAATAGCAATCCTGTTACAAGTAGTCATCATATTGACGGAATTGTAGAAATGATGATTGATGCAACGCATAATTATAAGGAAGATATTACTCTTAAACGATTATGCGGATGGCATGCATCATTATTTCCAACAGGTTATAGTGGTATGTATAAAATCGTTGTAGGGAAACTGCGTGATGACAAAGATGGACCGATGCAAGTAGTATCGTCTGATATGGGGAGATCTATCGTTTATTACGAAGCTCCTTCTGCAGATAAATTGCCAACTTATGTTAACGACTTCTTAGACTGGACTAATAATGAAAAGACTATTCATCCAATTATCAAAACGGCCATAACGCACTTGTGGTTTATTACCTTGCATCCTTTTGAAGATGGAAACGGTCGTATTACCAGAGCTTTAACAGATATGATGCTTTCTAGAGCAGAGGATACCCCGTATAGATTTTATAGTATGTCAGCTCAAATTCAAAAAGATAAAAAAGAGTATTATAATGTTTTAGAAAGAACTCAAAAGGGAAGTTTAGATATAACAGAATGGTTAGAATGGTTTTTGCAGTGCTTAACCAAAGCTATTCATAATTCGGATGAGTTAATGGATAAGATTGTTCATAAAGCATTTTGCTGGCAAGAATTTAATAAAATTGATCTGGATCAAAATCAGCGAAAGATCATTAATATGCTTTTAGATGGTTTTGAAGGTAATTTGACATCCAGTAAGTGGGCTAAAATATGTAAATGTTCGCAAGATACGGCCACACGTTCTATAAAATACTTAATAGAAAAAAATATTTTAGAACAAGAAGGATCTGGTCGTAGCACACATTACGTATTAAAATGCGGAGAAAAAGATTGATTTAATCCGCATAAATTGCGGAGATTATATTCCCTCACATAATTGTGGGGGATTTTTTATGGGATAAATAAATGATTTACTTTACACATATTACAAACCCTTTTCAGCCGAATAAGGGTCGGATAAACAATGTCCTTGATGACGGTAAAACCGTTTGGGACATGGTCCTGGAACAGAAAGTGGACCTTTCGCGCCCGACAATATGTATGATAGACGGTGCCGCAGTCCTCAGGAAGTTTTGGAACGATACCGTTCAGCCAAAGTCTTTGGTTTGCTTCATCACTTTGCCTCAAGGCGGTGGCGGTAAAAAGTCATCAAACCCGATTCAAGTTGTTTTGATGGTGGCCGTTGTGGTTGCTTCTGTTTATACTGGCGGTGCTGTAGGAGCGGCTTATGGTGCTGTATGGGGTGGCGTTGCGGCGGCCGGTGTCTCTATGGCCGGGAGCTTTTTGGTTAATACATTTGTTCCCACCCCAAGGGCATCGCTTAATGGGTCCGGTTCGGCCAACTCCATAGTGGCACAAAGTCCGACATACTCTTTGCAAGCGCAAGGAAACCAAGCAAGGCTCGGTAGTCCGATACCGGTCATTTACGGGCGGCACCTGATTTATCCGGATTTTGCCAGTCAGCCTTATTACGGTTACGCAAACGATGAGCAGTATGTTTATCAGCTCCACTGCATCGGTCAAGGTGAATACAACGTCGAACAAATAAGAATTGAAGATACTCCGATTGATTCATTTGAAGAGATTACATACCAAATAATCAATCCGGGCGAGCAAAACACGCTCTTTCGCGATGATGTTGTGACTTCGCCTGAAGTTGCCGGGCAGGAACTGCTAAAGGATGAGGTATGTGGACCTTTTGTATTAAATCCGACCGAAAGCGTTATCGATAAAATAGAAATTGATGTAGCTTTTCAAAGAGGCCTTTATTTTGCAAATAACAACGGAGGTATGGACAATAAAACCATTCAGTGGCGCATTGATGCAAGGCTAATTGACAATGAGGATTTACCTCTTGGTGATTGGTTTACACTGGGTAGCGAATCATTTACATCAAATAACCACAATAGTATGTTCCGCACCTACTCATATGCTGTCGCCAGCGGAAGATATGAGGTTCGCGCCGTTCGTTTAGATGTAAAAGACACATCTTCACGTGCCGGACATGAAATCAGATGGGCTTCGGCAAAAGGCTTTATCGTATCAAACCCAAGTTACGGCGACGTAACCTTGATCGCTGTTAAAATGAAAGCCACAAACAACCTGTCACAACGTTCAAGCCGTATGCTTAACTGCATCGTGACAAGACGGCTATCTACGTGGTCACCTACAGGAGGTTGGAGCGAAAAAATTCCTACACGCTCTATCGCCTGGGCAATAGCCGACATTTTAAAGGCCAACTATGGTGCAAGGCTGACCGATAAGTCCATCGATCTTGACGGTTTGTATCGGCTGGATCAGATTTGGAGTGCGCGAGGCGATACGTTTAATGCCGTTTTTGATTCAAAATTGACGGTTTATGACGCTCTTTCCAGAACCTGCAAAGTCGGACGTTCCGTTCCCTACATTCAAGGCGGAATTGTTCGCTTTGTCCGGGACGAGCCAAAATCAATACCGGTTGCGTTGTTCGGGCCGAGAAACATCGTTAAAAACAGCTTGACAATTCAATACATCATGCCGTCTGAAGATACAGCAGACAGCGTTTGTGTTCAGTATTTTTCGGACCGCACATGGAAGAACTCGGAGATAACCGGCAGTTTTGAAGGCTCCACCTCAGATAAGACGGCAACTGTTGAGCTTTTCGGTTGTACCGATAAAAACCAAGCTCTCCGGGAGGCCATCTATATGGCGTTGGCCAACCGATATCGCCGGCGCATTGTGACATTTTCAACCGAACTGGAAGGTCTGATCCCGAGCTATGGGGATTTGATTTCTATCACGCATGATATGCCGCATTGGGGTTCAGGCGGTGAAATACTGTCAAAAAATGACATGACTTTAACGCTATCCGAACCTGTTGAGTTTACCAAGGGCCAAAATCACTACTTGGCTTTAAGAACTCGCACAGGGAGCCTGTCCGGACCATACCGGGTAATAGCCGGATCACTGCCAAATGAGGTTATCTTGCAAGAAACGCCGGACATTGAAATTGATACCGGCACGAATTCAGAGCGAACACATTTTGCCTTTGGGACCCAAGATAAATGGGGAACATTGGCACGCGTTACCGGGATAAAACCGCGTTCTGGTAAGGTTGAAATCACAGCGGCAATTGAGGACTCAAGAGTTCACACCAACTAAGAAAGGACAAACCATGGATTGGATTCAATTTTTACAAATCATCTGCGTACCGGCCTTTGGCTGGTTTTTTTATAAACTCGGGGAGCAACGCAAGGAAATAAAACTCCTTGAGCGTGACCTCAACGAGTTCAAAGTTGCGGTGGCCAAGGAATATGCCACTCAGGTTAACATCAATCGCCTGGAGACAAAGATTGATGAATTACATCAGCTTTTATGGGAAATGCACAATGAACATACCACGCGGCATAAGAAATAACAATCCCGGCAACATTCGTTGGGGTTCAGACTGGAAAGGCTTAAAAAAGGACGGAAAACAGCAAGATTCGTCCTTTTGTGTGTTTGAAACACCGGAATATGGTATTCGGGCGTTGGCTAAACTGCTCCGAAATTATCAGAGGCTCTATGGCCTGGATACGTCTCGTAAAATCATCAGCCGCTATGCGCCGCCAACCGAAAACGAAACTGTTTCATATATTGACAGCGTATCAAAGCAATTAAATATTACGCCGGACACACCGGTAGACCTTTCGGAAGATGGTGTTTTGATGGTCTTTATTAAGGCAATCATACGACATGAGAACGGCATACAACCATACTCTAATGAAACTCTCTTGAAAGGAATACGAATGTCATGAAAAAGCGGCTTTGGATCCCGGTCCTCGGGTGGATTCTGTGTTACGGGTTCCTCCATAACTGCTTGATTGCACCGGTAACGGGTCTTCCGGTAGTGGACTGGGAGTATTTATTAACGGCCATGGGTATTTTACTCGGTGTCAGTGGCGTACGAGATATTGGGTTAAAGGAAAGAAAAAGACAAGATGTGGAACAGAATAACAAACCTTTGGAATAAAGGTAAATACTGGATAATCGCCGGAGCGGTGGCCGTTTTATACATACTTGGCTATCGGCGAGGCAAGGAAAAAGAACAAGTCAAAGTTATTAGAGGAGCGGTGGACAATGTTAAAACAGCTAAAAGAAGTCGGGATAGTCTGGCTGATCTTGATCGCGTTAAGCGGTTGCACAATAAGTATAAATGGTGATTTTTGCCTGATTTATGAGCCGATTTACGCCGATTATGAGCATGATACCCCTGAAACTATCCGTCAAATTGATAAGAACAACGTAGTTTACGATGATTTATGCGGTAGATAAAATAAGCCCCGTGGGAATAACACCTGCGGGGTTATTTTTTTATGCGTTTTCATCAAGTGAAACGCCAAATTGGTCTATCGTATTTTCAGAATTTTTATCTGATACTGTTTTACCCATGGCCTTTTCAACGAGAAGCAATAATTTCTTTGCTCTATCAATGAAGTATGTATCGAAATCATTTGCTTTCAGAGCCTCGTAGTTAATTAAATGTGACTCTATTCTAGTTTTTAATTGCTCTTCAGTAAGCCCATCAACTTTTTTCAAAATACCATCAATATAAACACTTGGAGCATAACCACCGATTGATCTGTTTGTAGCCAATAAAATTGGAGTTTTGTTTACAACAGAATTATATCTCAATCGGTCAATACCTTGCTTTTCGCAATATGCTTCAGGAAAGATATGATGAATATCAGGAGCCTCAGTCAAACTGTTAACAATATCCATCGTCGTATCATTCATGAAGTCATGACATTGCTCTTTATAGATAAGTGCCATAATTCCTTTATACGCCGCACTTAAACGTGTTTGCAATGTAAGCAATCTCGTTGCGGAGAAAAATGCCGCGTTTACTGTTCTTGCAGAATTTGGCTTACCATTTACTTCATCAATAACATCCTCAATATCGTTTGCATAGCGAGTTTCGTTTGCACCTCCATACATTTCACCTAAAATTCCACACCAATACCAACGTGTTAAAACCTTAATCACGTTTGGATCACTACATTTACTTCTGCCTAAATACGCACAAATTGCCGCCAATGGTATTAATTGGGTTGTGTACGGTAAATCACGCATTCTGAATACATATTGGTACTTTAACAAGAAGTCTTTTGCGAGTTTAAAGCCCTCAAGTACTTGAGCCTTATTTTCACAGTAGGATTCAAAGTTTAACGCAAGCACATCTTTCTTTTTACAGCTAACAGCCCCAACTTTACCTTCCTGTTTGTCCTTATAACTTGTGTATAATGTTACAGTTGTCAAAAATGTGGTTTCATCAATGCCATCCAAAATATCTGTTCTTAGTGTATCTCCTATACCTTGAATGATATCTTTACTTGCTTTCCAATCTTTTCTTAAATCAAAACCTTCTTTTGTCTCTGGATCTGTATAGGTTGCAAAGGTCGCTGTTACCAATTCAAATACGGTTAGTGGCACGCCACCGGTATTTACATTCTCAAACACCTTGCAAACTGCTTCGCGTGGTGTTGTTTTATCGAGGGTTATAACTGGCAATTTATAGGCGGTAATTGTATTGATCACCTCTTTTTGGAACTGTTCAAGTAAAGCGCACGCTTTTGCATCATCCTTATAATAATCACGATATTTAAATATCCAATCCATCCACAAATTATTGTCAAAAATAATGTTAATTGGGAACATCTTGTGTTGATATTCAAGTTCACGTGTTGACAAATCCAATTTGATATCGCGATCAAAATTTTCTTTTATTTTTCTATCTTCTGGGATGGAAATAACAGCATCAAATCTATCAACAGAATCATTTAAGCAATCTTCCATTGATAAGTAGTAATAACGCTTTATTTCTTTGTTTTTATCGGTCTTTGTTTCCACCGGTTCACTGGAATAGATTGCTTGAAAAATAGACGTAAGCCGCTGTTGTCCATCCAAGATAAGATATTCAGGTTCTACATTTTGCGACCTAACACCAGTTATAGTTCTATATTTAAATTTGATTTCCGGATTACCGTACTGTAAGCGCATAATTGCGCCCATCGGATAACCCTGCGACAAACTGGCTATGATACCACGTATTCTATTGTCGTCCCATGTCCAACTACGTTGAAACTCAGGCAATTGAATTTTTGCTGTTGAAACATCCAACAGTAAGACACTTAAATTTGTATCCAATGAATTAGGTGAAATTATCATTTTTGTCCTTTCCTACGAATTTTAATTATCCGAATTCTCTTCAAAGTTTTCTACTTGCTCCATAACTCTGTTGAAGACTTCAGGGCTATATTGCGGTGGGTATCCGTTCTTTACCAGACAAATTTTAATATCCAATTTTAATTGATCCCGAACACGTTGGTTGTTGAGCCAATCGGCAAATGATGACTTTGTATCAATAATTTCTTTAATCTTCTTTGCCAAGGCTTTACATTTATCGTTTACAACAACGCCGTTTTCTTCTTTGTCCTTACCATATTCAAAATTGTATTGATTACGCAAGGCCAGCAAAATGTCATAAAATGCTTTTTCTTCAAAAGTTAAGCCAATTTTGCGGAAGCTGATTTTATCTTCACCGAGCTTGCGTAAAATTTCCAAAGCCTGTTCTGTTGCACTCTTTATAATGTTTTCAGAAGCAACATTTTGTGTTTCGCCGGCTTCTTCTGCACTTAACTTCTTGCGCCGCTCATGATATTCGGCGATGGTCTTTTCAAGCATTTCTTCAAATGATTTGGCGGCCACTTGGTTTGTTTTGCCATATTCCTTGATTTGCTTACGAAGCATTTTTATAAGCATTTCCAGTTTTGTTGCCGGCATTTTAACATCAGAGAGTTTTTCAAAGTATTCCGGTGAGAAGATATCTTCTTCTTCGCCGCTTTCAAGAACGCTTTCAACCTGATTGTATTTCAGGGCTTCTTCAACCATTTTTGCAACAGCGCGGTTCATCGTGTCTGTATCAACTTCACTTGTTCCGCTCATTTTACGAACAAAGCCGGCAATAGCCATAAAGCATTGTGCCAAGGCTGATTCTTCCTCACCAAGATTACCTGATGGCTGACAAACGTCAAATGCCGCTCGCATTCTCTTTACGCATTGCAAGAAATATGTCTTAAACGAAACCTTTTGTGAGCGTTTTTTAGCCTCAATATTCATTTCTTGCGTTTCGGTAAATACATATTCAGCCGCTTGTGCCAACAATTTATAGCGTTTAAGCGGATCACAATTCGGATCTAAGAACGGCTTTATATCATCTTCTTCAAATAAGCCTCGCAAAACAGCTAATTCTTCTCTGAACAACTTTGTTGCTTGCTCCACATCGTCTTCCGTTGGGGCAACAGATGTATCGCCGCCATAAATCTTCATGGCTTCACGCATGTTATTTCGGATGCCGATGTAGTCAACAATCATGCCATAATCCTTGCCCGGATATTTTCTATTCACACGGCTGATAGTTTGAATGAGTAAGTGCTTTTTCAGCGGTTTATCGTTGTACATGTATGTCAGCGATGGCACATCAAAGCCGGTGATCCACATATCGACAACGATAACAATGCGGAAGTTTGACTTTTCTTGCTTAAACATTGCATCCAAATCTTCAGAACGCTTGTCGTTTTTAACGCCGCCTAAATAGTTATACATATCCTCTTTATCGTTGCTGGCAACACTTGAAACCATGGCGATGAACGGCATTGGTTTGAGTTTTTTAAGCTCTTCAGATGTAACATTCACATCATCCGGAGCCTTTTTCTCAACAAACCATTCCGGATACTTTTCTTTGAATTTTTGCAATAAATCATAGGCAATTTCGCGCTTAGAGCAGACGATCATTGCTTTTTGAATGCGTTCCGGATCATTAGCACATGCCGCAACATAGTGGTCGTGAATATCTTCAGCCAAACGTTCCAAACGTAACGGCTCGCCAAGAATAACTTCCATTGAACTCATTGCGCTCTTACTTGCCGCAATATCTTCTGCGGTGGCACCATCATCGGCACATTTTTTATAATATGTTTCAATTTGTTTGACTTTTTCTTTATTTAGCAAGACTTTTGCAATACGCGGATGGTACTTGATAGGAACAGTTAATCCGTCTGCCACAGCCTGATCCATGGTGTAGCGGTCAATTTCCTCGCCGAATGTTTGATAAGTTTCGGCAATCGGCGTACCGGTAAAGCCGACAAAGGTGGCGTGTGGGAATGCTTCTTTTAATACTTTGGCATACGGTTTTGAAACCATAGCTTTCATATTTTCATCTGCATCCTTGCTGAATTTAATTTCTTTTGAATGCTCTAATTGTGTTCTGTGCGCTTCATCCGAGAAACAAATAATGTTGTTACGCTCGTTTATCAGACCGATTTTATCATCCTTGCGATCACAAAACTTTTGAATGGTGCAAATGTAAAAGCCGCCACTTTGCCTTGCCTTTAATTCTTCACGTAATTGATTTCTGTTTTTAACGACCGAAACTTCGCCAAGGTTCAAGAACTCTTTACTCTTAGTAAACAATTTCGCGCCTTGTTTTTGCAGTTCGTCACGGTCAACAATCATGATAATTGTTGGTGAGCCCATTTCGGTAATATCGGTACAGCGCAAAGCCAACTGACGGGCCAGGAATGCCATTGTATAGGTTTTACCACATCCCGTTGCGCCAAAATATGTTCCGCCTTTACCGCTTTTTTCAACAATAGACTTTACAATGCTTTTCTTTAACAGTTTTGAAGCAAAGAATTGCGGATAGCGGCAAACGATTTCCACTTCATCTTTATCGTAGATGGCATCTTCAAAATAAATGTAATCTCTGAAGATTTCCAAGAAACGTTCCGGACTGTAAACGCCTTTGATCATCGTTTCCATTTCGGCAAATGGCAAAGTGGATAATTTATCGCCATCATTAACGCGCCGCCAAGCATAGAAGTGCTCATAAGGCGTGCGAACCGTTCCTAAACGTGTTTTAACACCGTCCGAAATACAGGCCAATGGGCAATAGTGCAATAAGTGCGGAATATCACGCCAATAACGAATAGTTATTTGCTCCCATGCATCATTAACAGTAGCGTTGGCATCTGCCGGATTTTTAAGCTCTATCACACATAAAGGCAGACCGTTAACATATAGCAAAATGTCCGGACGACGTGTTTTCTTTTCACCGTTATTGACATATTCAATGCTGAATTGGTTCACAACATGGAAGATATTTTTATTCGGCTCATCAAAATTGATTAGCGAAATCATCTTGGTTAAGCCCTTTTTCGGTGTAAATTGCACACCATCAACCATCCAACCATAAACTTTGTGCAAAGTTGCAAAATCACTGGTGCTTCCAACCAGGCGCACAGTATCATAAATTTGCGTGATTTCTTCTGCATCTAATTCAGGATGCTGATCAGATAAGAATTTTTTGAAATCTTCTTCAATTAAAACGTCTTTCTTTGTCTCACGTTTAATGAAATCGCTCGAAGAATAGTTCCAACCGTTGGATTCAAGAAAAGCAATAAAGGCACATTCAAATTCGGATTCACAATAATAACCGTTAAAATTTTCCAGTTTGGCCATTCTATGTCTCCTTCCTAGCTTCTTCAATAGAGCCTTTTATCAAAATCGGACAAATGTCTTTAATTTGAGTTTTCAAGCGTTCATTGAGTGCTTTACGTGAATTATAAATATTAAAAATATTCACGATATCTTGTTGTAAATCTGTATCTGGCAGTGGTAGTCTCACTTCTTTCATTAGACTAAAGTCAAATATATCTCGTACTGAACCAGCAGAAAAATACCATGCGTATCTTTGAAATTCACTTCTTCCAAACCACAGCATTAAGTATTCGGGAATTATTTTTTCAGTCTTTATTACCTTAAATACCTGATACATAGGAGAAATAATACACGGCTTATCATCTGAATACAATGCAATTGAGCCTATATTAATTCTCGCTGGATTATATGCAAAGTTACCGTTTCTAGCTATAGTATACTTTGCAATATCAACACCAAGCATATTTGCACGCGTATCTACAAACGATCCGCTTGCTTCTACACCTTGGACGTGTTTAACCGCTCTGTTTGAATTTGGTTCATTGACTGCATCAATGTACGGTCCAATTGCTTCGCAAGGTATTTTTCTTCTTAAATCTTCTATATACGCATCGCAAACCAGTTTTAAATCTTCTAATCCTCGTTCATAGCATTTTTGATTAGATAGCATAGCATTATAAACATCAACATACTTCTGCTGAATTCCAATTGGCGGTAGGTCAAGTTCAATGTTACAAAAAACATCCCAGTCAAGATTAGAACGAATGCTTCCATCACTACAAAAAGCACCATACCTATCTTTTTCTTTTGATAAAAATGTCATGAAAAAATAAGTAGGAATTACAATATCTTGTGCAAAAATTTCAAAAGTTGTATAAGCCGGTGAAACTATTATCAGATCCTCATTAGAATACATACTGATTCTTATACACTTATCTCTGCCTGTTTGCATACCACTATAGACAAAACGATTTTTTCTAACAACTTTATAATTTGTTTCATCAAGTCCTTCTGTGTTTGCAACAGTTGGCATAAATTCTTTGTTGATGTTTATACCGTAGAAATCCTTGATTCCAAGATTATTACGTTCATCTATTAAAGTAACTAAATCTCCAATTTTATACCTAGTCAATGCCATATCCAATTCCCTTAAATGCTTCCAGCAGCATAGTTTGAGATTCTTTTTCCTGTTTTATGATGTCTCGCATTTCATTTTGAATACGGGCCATTTCTTTTTCGTAGTCAATTTCTAGATCATGGTCGATAAACTCAATGTATTTGCTTGGTGTCAGTGTCCAGCCTTTTTCCTCAATCTCTGCAATACCAACACTGCGATAAAGTTCCGGCACAGCATAATTTGCACCATCTGTTCCTTCAGATTGCCATTTGTGATAAATTTCAGCGGCTTTGTTAATTTGCTCGGTTGACAGCTGAACTTTCTTTTTATTTTCGTTCTTTACAGCGTTTTCTCTCCATTGGCGCAGATCCATAAATAAGATTTCATGCTCACGGTTGCGAAGGTTACGTCCATGATATTCGCCGCCTTTTTTATTTTGGTTCAAAATCCACAAGGTAACACTGATATCTGTTGTAATAAACAATTCTCGCGGTAGAACAATGATTGCTTCCACTTTATCATTTTGGATCAGGCGTTGGCGGATTAATGTTGTATCACTATCATTCAAAGCACCATTAGCAAGCAGGAATCCGGCAACACCATCTGCTTGTTTTAAGTGTGAAAGCATATGCAGGATCCACGCATAGTTAGCGTTGCTTTCCGGTGGAGTAGCATAATCAGCCCAACGAGCATCATGTTCCAAATTCGGATCATACCAACCCTTCAGGTTAAACGGTGGGTTTGCCATGATGTAATTGAAGTATAAACCTTTATGCAAATCGTGCGTAAAAGATGAATCGTTTGTTTCGCCAAGATTATGGCTGAGACCGCGCAAAGCCAAGTTCATTTTCGCCAAACGGTATGTCGCGGCATCTTTTTCTTGTCCGAAAATATTAATGCGGCTGATGTCGCCTTGCTTAGATTTTACAAGCTCAGCACTTTGGATAAACATACCGCCGGAACCGCAAGCCGGATCGTATAGCGTTCCTTCCCATGGCTCAATCATTGAGGCAATCAACTGCACAACATCGTGCGGGGTATAGAATTCACCTTCTTCTTTAGTGGCATTTACCGCAAACTCTTTTAAGAAATACTCATAAACCCGGCCGATCAGATCTTTTTCTTCGCCAAAGGCTTTGTGACTGATTTTATTTACTTCATCAACCAGTTTTTTAATATCGTTAGCACCAAGGTTTCGAGTGGTAAATGTACCCTCAATGAAACAACCTTTTAATTGCTCAGAAGAGGTAGCAATGCTGTGAAGTGCAGTATCAAGAGCTACGTTCAGCGATGGTGCCGGTGTATTAATAATGGTGGACCAACGCGCTTCCGGCGGAAGATCATAGGTTCCGTCCGCAAAAGTTGCATCATCAAAGAATGCCGCCCGGATATTCTCATCATCTGGATCAAGGTTCTGTGCAATCAAGGTTTGGCGCAATTTTTCAATACCATCTTCATATTTTTCGCCGATAAAGCGTAAAAACACAAGGGTTAACATCATGTCTCTTTTTTCAAAGAATGAGCCTGAATTACGAGCCGCCCGCAAAATATCGCGACAGTTAAATAAAATATTGTCAATGTTTAATGCTGTATCTTTTGCCTTTTTAGCCATGTTTATATTTCCTTCTGTTTCAAAAGTATTCTTTCTTCAAAATCTTCCGGTTTTATAACCTTTACATGCTTACCCCATGTGTAAAGGTGCCAATCCATTTCAAGTACGCCGCCGGCCCGGAATTTAACTGTTAAGGTGCCGTCCGGATTGCGGATTGCTTCTTGCTTCGGATGAAATGTATATTGAGCCGCAGAATCAGCAACTTCGGCATCAAATAACCACTCTACATCAAAGGGCTCTTCCTGATATACGCCAAAAGCTTGTTCACTAAATTCTTTAAGCGAGAAATGAGGATCGCGCTTAAAATAGGTGTTTAAAACCTCAATTTCCTTTATTTTATTCAGGTTAAAATGGCACATTTTGCGCTTTGCCGGATCCCAAGCGATTAAATAATGCTTGTTTCCATACAAAAAGCCATAAGGGAATAGCTCCCGCCAATCTTTATTATGCTCGGAATCGTATTTTATTTTTATGCGGTTGCAAGCAATAATGGCATAACGAAGTTGCTTTAAATGTTCTATATTTATGATAATTTTCGGTCCGGGCCTGAATGCGTAACCCTCAGCTTCCAATAGAGCTTCAGCATCCGGTTCAATTCGGTTCACCGCATCATTACCGATTATGGCCTTAATTTTATGTAAAACCGTATCAATATAGCGGGAATCTATCATGCTCTTTGTTGCTAAAAGCTTAGAAGCATTTTGGAGCGCGTGGATTTCTTCCATTGAAAAATTGACCATTTCGTGGCCGGTACCTTTGGGTAAACGCCAACGTTTCGTATTATAACGACCGCTTATTTCTTGAATTTGCGGGTATTTTTCGGCAATAGCATCTTTCATGCGAATCGATGTTCGGAGGGAAACATCATACTTTTCCATGATGTCTTTCAAGGAAACGCCATCATCTCTGTCCTGCATCCACAGAATCAAGTCATTGAGCGTTTGTGTCTTTTTATACATTTCCGGCTCCGTTCATACAGTAACTAGCACATTGTACTCTATTTTTTTTAAATGTCAATCAAATTCGTGTCAAAAAATGGCATTATTCTATTTTACTTTTTGATATGCTTATACATCAAGTTTTAATTAATCTTTTTCTTTTAGCTTCTTGATTTTTTGATGTTCTTTTTTCAGATCGATTTCACATTGTTTATATCTTGCAACCATTTGTTCCATTTTACGGCGCATCCGCTCTAAACGTCGTTTTGGACGATCTGGTAATGTAGTTCCGTACGCCTTTTTAAGAATGATTTCTATTTGGGTTAAAGTGCGTGCTGCGTAGTAATAGATCATTGTGAAATTGGTTCTATTGCTTGGCATTATATCTTGATATTTTTTAAATTTCATGGCATTTCCTTTCTAGGTAGCGTCATGAATGCTTGGAAAAAACTGAAAGTCCAGAAGAAAGTTTGGGTTTTAAAGTTTTATTTCTATTTTTCTTACCGTTCGGTAATATTTTTGGCTATCTTCGTCTTGCCTTATAAAAATGTTACCTATCGGTAAGATTTTTGTTGATTTTTTATAAAATAGGTGCTAATCTTACCAAGAGGTAAGAAAAATGAAGATACGAGATTCAAAAAGTTTTGGCAAAGCCATAAAAGAATATAGAAAAAAACAAGGATTAACACAAATTCAGTTATCTGCAGTAGCGAATGTCAGTCCGCGATTTATAGGTGAGCTGGAAAGAGGAAAGCCTACGATAGAATTGGAAAAAGCACTGTATGTGGCATGGATTTTAGGGCTAAATTTAAGCGTTGCAGATATTGAGGAGTAATTCATGGTAAGAAGATTGAATGTATATTTATATGGTCAAAAAGCAGGAATTTTATCCGAAGATTCATTAGGTCGTCTAGAATTTCAGTACGAAGATGATGCTCCCCCTTTGTCTGTCAGAATGCCTGTGCGTAAAACGATATATGAACCGATTTATGCAGAACCATTTTTTGATAATTTGACTCCTGAGGGAGATGCTTTAAGCCTTATTTCTAAAAATTTTCACATCTCTGAAGAAAATACCTTTTCTATATTAAATCAAATAGGCGGTGATTGTGCAGGAGCTGTTTCTTTATATTCAGATGAGCCAAAAATTTATATAGATACCCCATTGAAAGAGATTGATCATGTACTGCTTTCAAAAATTATAGATAATTTACCGACAAATCCTTTATTAACAGGCATGGAAAATGCACCGCGTTTATCTCTGGCCGGAGCGCAATCGAAATTTGCTGTTTATAAAGCAGGTGATGGCAAATATTACCGTTCTGATGATGAACATCCAACAACCCATATTATCAAAATTACCAATAAGCATTTTAATGGTCTTCTTGAAAATGAGCTGTTTTGTATGACATTGGCAAAAAAATTCTTTAATGACGCAATAAATGTAGAACTGAAAATTGTTGATGGAAGAAAATATCTGGAAATTGATCGTTATGATCGAAAATCATTGAACGGGAAGATTGAGCGTATTCATCAAGAAGATTTTTGCCAAGTGTTAGGATATTTGAGTCGTAAAAAATATCAATCTGACGGCGGGCCGAAATTGCCGCAAATATATAGTGCTATCACACAGTACTCTAGTCAAAAAGCAACAGACGGATATAAATTTATAAAGCTTCTGATTTTTAATTATCTGGTCGGTAATACAGATGCTCATGCTAAAAATTTTTCTTTTATACATTTGGATAAAAATAATAAGGTCATTTTATCTCCGGCGTATGATTTGGTATCCGTTGATGTGTATCCTAGAAAAATTGTAAGTCATGATATTGCAATGACTATAAATGGTAAAGGCACTTATGATTCTCTTCATAAAAAGGATTGGATAGCTCTTTTTACACAATTGCACCTGAATGCTACAAGCATGATGAAAGAAATGAAAAGAACTTTTTTAAATATTATAGAAGACAGTCATGTTTTGGCCGATCAACTTAATAAAAACGAGCTTACTTCATCTGATATTTATGAAAAAATACTGAAAAATATTGAAAAAAGATATAATACACTATTTGAATGATGTATTTAAATGCATAAGACGTAAAATCAGCTACAATGGTTGTAATATTGAGTTTCAATTGATAAAAGTCTATATTTTATAAGGTTATTTCAATCTTCCGCGAAAAATGAGTGGCTGTTCACACTGGGTGGAAAATCAACCCTCTAGGTAAAAATATGGTTTGTAAAAATTGAGGAAGTCCTTGTGTTTTCAGGGTTATATCGCTATAATATGTCTAAATGAAAGTGAGGCGGTATCAAAGTAGGGATTTTCCCTAGATGTCGCCGACCACTAAAAAAGCCACCTCTATGGTGGCTTTTTTAGTGGTCATTTACCAGATTTCTTGAACCAGCGACCTCGGGAGAGGCACTGTTCTTAAAAAATTTGCCATTGGAGCGGCAGATTTTTAAGAACAGTGGATAGCGGTTGTCGGCGCGCGAGGAGCGAGCGCGAACGAACAAGCCTAAAACCGCTTTGACCGAAGCGTAGTTACGCCGCAGACGATTTGTCGGCGGCAGCGTTACGGAGCAAGAGTGTATGTTCAAGTCCAGTCAATCCGACCAAAAGTCGTATAACGGCACATCTAAAGGCACTTTGGTGGGTCTCGGAAAATTTATGTACCTCTTTGGTCTTACTTATAAGGGTTGCCAGAAATGGCAACCCTAACTCGTTTCGGTCTTGCTCGTAAGTTTTGCGTTAAGCGCAAAACTAACTTGCTTCGGTCACTGCTCTGTAACGCTTGCTTTGGCGCTTATCAGCGCCTTGCAAGCTAACACTCGCGTTATATCGCCTAAAAAACAACAACTTTTGTTGTTTTTATAGGCTCTACTTGCTTTGTAAAACCTGCCACGGTCGCTATTGCTCCCTTGCAGTTTTAACAAAGCTACGTCGCTTGTGGTAAAAACAACCCGCTGGGGTTGTTTTTATCCTCGCGCACTAAAAATTTCCTCACCCTTAAAGTGCCTTTATTTGTACCATTCTCCGACTTTTGGGCCCCTAAATATTTAAGCAGAGGGACTTTCGGCGTATTTGCGTAGGTATTTCATATTTTGTCTCTTGGGTGGCTTTTTTTAGTTGACTTCATTATTGCTCATTATTAAAATTAAACGTATTGAAATCTGCAGAAAGGGACTCTATGAAAAGACTATATTCAATTGAGTGGCTTAGAATTTGGTTTACTGCTTTAATTATTCTTTGTCATACTGCATATTATAACTTAATAACGAATTTTTTTCATGGTCATAGTGTGTTAAGTGGTTCAACTTATACCGATGTATTTTTTCTAATAAGCGGATTTTTTATCTTTATATCATTGCAGAATGCAAAGGATGAGTCAATTATTCAAGTAATTAAGCATAGATGTTTACGTCTTTTACCCGCTTTGTGGCTTTATAAAATATTATGTGTTATTTTATTGTCGTATAAATTTAAATATTTACCAACAGATTTGATAATGTTTAATAAAAATGTTGGGATTGATGTTCAGACAAATACACATATTATTTGGTTTGTTGATGTTTTATTTTGGGTTAATATTTTTTATATTACACTTTATTTTTCTTGTAAAAATAAAATTCATTTTTTCTTTCTAACAACTTTAATAATGTATTTTTCTTTAGTTATCTTATTTAGCCACGATAATATCAATTTTCATTTTCAAATGGCAACAATTTATTTAGATGGAGGTGTTCTAAGAGGGTTGGCTTTTGTTGGTTTAGGGATTATAGTAGCTTCATTGCCCAAATGCCCTACCTTGTCTTCCCCCCCCCCTCACACACACAACTAAAAAAAGATACGTATAAAAAAGTTACAAGTATAGCTATTTTGATCTTAGAGATCTTTATAACTTTTATGGTCTTTTTTTATCCGATGCTGACTGATTTGAATAAAGGAAAAGCTTTAAATTATATTTTATGGTCTGCCTTATTCTTATATTTGATGAGATATGAATATGGTGCTTTTTCTAAAATCTTTAATTCTCAAAATAAACTGTCTTTTTTGTCGGAAATATGTTATGAAACGTACATCTTTCAGTTTTTTGCGATAACAGTTATTGAAAAATATTTTTCTTTTCTTCCGATAATTTTTCAAATTTTGTTCATTTTGATTTTGTCTTTTGTGATTGGAAAAATTGTACATGAAATAGTCAAAGTTATTTTTAAAATGCTGATATCTAAAAAAGTTTGAAATTTTAAGTTTTCTAACAAATAAAAAAGCCACCTAAAGGTGGCTTTTTTATAAGAGGCCTTTGGCATGAGCCAAAGATTTTGCTACAGCCCAAAATCCGTGAAGTTTTTCGTAAGATTTAATTAAGGCTGTGTTTCCAGATTCCACAAGCGCTATTTGCGCGGTTTCCTCCAAGTTACGCTTTGAAATGTAAAATTGAATCAATTTTACATTTTTTTGATGAATGAGCGCAACTTCTGCTTCAGGACTTAAAGCATTCACGTCAATGTAAGCCTTGATGATTTCGCTTTCGGGGCGTTTTATGAGCCTTGTTTCCGCTTTTGGCCAAAGTTTGTGACGCAAAACATAGTCCATAAGCAAATTTGGGGCTGCAATGTCAATGAAAAACATTTCATTCAAAGGACGAAATGCGTTGTCCTTGTAGTAAGTTTTCATTTCAACCTTTGAGCCGGAATTAATCAAGTCGCGCTCTTGCTTAAAAGGTAAATTTTTTTCCATAATAACTAATTTAATAATATTTTGTGCAAACATTTTATATCTTTCTTTCAAAATGTCAAGAACACATTAAAAATTTGTGTGTGATCTCATAATTGCATTGCAAATGTTTTTTTAGTTGTTATGCTACTAATGTGTTTTATTTTGAAAGATTTTTTATGCCTACGGTTTCGGTTATTGTTCCGGTTTATAAAGTTGAAAAGTATTTGCCTAGATGCTTGGAAAGCGTTTTGGTACAAACTTTTACTGATTTTGAGCTGATTTGTATTAACGATGGTTCGCCTGATTCTTGCTTGCAAATATTAGAAAGTTATGCTCAAAGAGATAAGCGTATTAAGGTCTTTTCGCAAGAAAATCAAGGACTCTCCATGGCCAGAAACAACGGTCTAAAACAAGCTTCCGGTCAGTATATTTATTTTTTGGATTCTGATGATTATATTCATCCGCAGTGTTTGGAAATCGCTATTTATTTTGCAAAACAGTATCAGGCGGATTTAATTAGCTTTGACTTTGTTAAAGGTTCAAATGACAAAATTTTGCATAATCAATATCAATTGGATAAAATTCCTTTTAAAATAACAGATTCTCCTGTTTTTCTTGGAACAAGCAAAAAAACTTGGCGGATAGCTTTTAATTCTTGGAGCAAGCTTTTCAAACGAGAAATTCTTGATGGAATAGATTTTATTGGAGGCATTCATTTTGAAGATTATCCTCATACGCTTGCTGTCTTGTCAAAAAAGCCTTTAACCGTTGTTCTTAAAGCCTCGTTGTATTTTTATACTTTGAATGAAAATTCCATTTCGCATCAAAAAGTAAATCCGTCTCAGATTCGTGATTATCATATTGGTGTTCGTTCTGTTTTTGAAAAGTATGCTTCTCCTCAACTCGTTAGGGAGCGTATTTTTTTGAGGAAACACTTTTTGTGGCGAATTTTAAAGCATCAGTTTAAACTTTGTCAGTGGGCAGATTCTGAAAATAGGTTGCAGATGTTTACACAGTTTGCAACGGAATTAAGAGATTTAGTCGCGCAAAATTTGCTTTCATGGCACAATCAGCATCTTATAACATATTGGGCTTATCGGAAAATTATGAAAGATTTCCCTCAAAATGCAACAGATAGCCCCAAAGCAAAGCCTTTCCGTGTGGCGATTTTTGCTTCTTATGATTCGGAAGGTAAAATACATGATTATGTGTTGAATTATATTCAAAAATTAAAGCAGGTCTGTCAAAAAATTGTTTTTGTAGCAGATAATGAGGCTGTTGATCTTGAACAGAAAAAACTTGACGGTTTAGTAGAATTTAAGCAATTTCATCGTCATGGAGAATATGATTTTGGTAGTTATAAAATTGGTTACGAGTGGCTTTTGAAACAAGAGTGGGTTAATCAGGTTGATGAGCTTGTTATCTGTAACGATTCTTGTTTTACAGTTGGCTCAATTAAACCTTTATTTGATATGATGTCTTTTAGCAGGTGCGATTTTTGGGGCATGACACTTGCGAATACTAGAAAGCCACATTTGCAATCTTTTTTCTTGGTTTTTAAAAAAAATGTTTTTCATTCAGTAGAGTTTAAAGATTTTATAAAATCAATTAAGTCTCAAAAAAGAGTCTTAGATGTTATTCTTAACTATGAAATCCCTTTGAAAGCTCTGTTGGAAAAAGCAGGCTTTAGAGGAACAGGTTATATTCAGAATTTAAAATCGCCCCATCAACGACCTTTAACGACACTGAGCAAAGGTATGCCTCTTGTAAAGAAAAAATGCTTTTTAAAGCCAAAGATTTCATTAGAAGAAACTTCTTTGGAGGGGGTCGGGAGATTGTTATGGAAAATCAAAAAAATTTCAAGAACAGATTATGATTCTATATTATCTTTTCTGAAGGAATCGCCTTTTTGGTTAACTTTACGTATTTTTTGCTGCTTTTATTTCATTAAAATTAGACGCTTTTTTTATTTTAGGAAAATGAAAGAAAATGGCGATATTGTATTTAAGATTTTCAAAATTCCGGTTTATCGTTTGAAAATAAAGCAAAAAAAAGGAATTTAATGTTTGTTGCTTTCTGTGATAGTCATTTAGGGAAGCTGACGCTTTTGGAAGAAAATGAGGCGCTTTGTGGCTTGCGTTTTGGTGCTGATTGCCCGAAGTTTGCCGAGCTTTCCGTCACACCTTTGCTTTCAGAGGCGCAAAAACAACTTCAAGCTTATTTTGATAAGCGTCTTTTTGCCTTTCACTTGCCGCTTGTTTTTCACGGCACGCCTTTTCAAGAGCGCGTTTGGAACGAGCTTTTAAAAATTAAGTACGGCGAGGTTATCAGTTATCAGGAATTGGCGGCGCGGGTTGGTAACTTTAAAGCTTGTCGCGCGGTCGGGCTTGCTAACAACCGCAACCCGATTGCCGTTATTGTGCCTTGTCATCGTGTGGTGGGGAAGTCGGGCGCGCTTACGGGATATGCCGGTGGACTTCATATTAAACAATATCTTTTGTACTTGGAGCAAAATCATGGCTGAAAAATTGCATATCGGGTGCCACTTGTCAGCTTCCAAAGGCTTTTTAGCAATGGGGAAAGATGCCCTGAAAATCGGGGCGGATACGTTCCAGTTTTTTACACGCAATCCGCAGGGCGGGCGCGCGAAAGACTTGGATCTTAAAGATCTTGAGGCTTTTCTTTTGCTTGCAGAAGAGCATCAATTTGCGCCGATTGTGGCGCATGCGCCTTACACGTTAAACCCGTGCTCGGATCATCCGCAAACCTTGGAATTTGCCGAAATGGTTTTTGAAGATGACCTGAAACGTTTGGCGTGTTTGTCGCATGTTTATTATAATTTTCATCCGGGAAGTCATGTCGGGCAGGGCGCCGAGAAGGGCATAGAGCTCATTGCAAATCTTTTGAACAAGGTCTTGAAATATGCCCAAAATACAACCGTTTTGTTGGAAACTATGTCCGGCAAAGGTAGTGAAGTCGGTGCGCGTTTTGAGGAGTTAAAAGCCATTTTGGATCGTGTAGACGAGCCTCAAAAAATGGGCGTGTGTTTGGATACGTGTCATGTTTATTCAGCAGGTTATGATTTAGTTTCGGATTTAGAGGGCGTTTTGAAAGAGTTTGATACTGTGCTCGGCTTGGAAAAACTGAAAGCGATTCATCTTAATGATAGCAAAATGCCTTTTGCCTCGCATAAAGATCGGCATGAAAAAATCGGGCAGGGGACGCTTGGTGCGGAGGCGTTAGTGCGGCTTGTGAATCACCCGAAATTAAAGGGGCTTCCGTTTATTTTGGAAACCCCGAACGAACTTGACGGTTGGCAAAAAGAAATTTCTTTTTTTAGGCAATCTTTTATTTGAATTTGTATTCAAAAAAGTTGCCTAATTTCTTTGCTTTATATTTTATTTTCAGTCCGAAGATATTAATTATTCTGTATTTAAAAATAGTGGATTCCTTATCTTTTTTTAGCTGAGAAAATATAGAAAAACGTTTTTGCTTTTTTCTTTGTTTGCGTTCATTTATTTTCTCTATATACAGATTTTGTTGAACTAAAATAACATTTTCAAAATAGCGCAGATAAAATTCACCGTAATGCTTTTTTATAAAATGCTTGATTTTATTTAATTGATCAAGGGTTGGAAAATATGTCCAATGCAAGGCTAGAAGGTTAAAAACATTATAAATATTTTTAAGGCTTTCTTCATTTAGTCTGATAGCACCAATATTGTTAAAATAACCTCTTAATCCTTTAAAAGAGTCAGGTGAGGGAATGATTTTTTCGCCGTATATGGCGCTTATTAAGGTGTTATTTGTAAACTCGCTACCACGCTGAGGGCATATTTGTAAATTTGTATCATGAAAAACAATTACAGCTTCCTTTTTTAAATAAGGAAAAATGCCCAAAGCATCAAGAATCTCACCAGGATTTGCATGAACGGTATCAATCAGAACTAAATCAACATTATCACCTATTTTATCAATATAATCATAAATTGTTCCACCCGTTAAAAGAGTCCATTTCTTTTTTAAGTCGGGGAAGCTGTCCATCAAAAAGCCTGTAAGTTTGCCTTTCAAGGAATAACACTCTTTGTTCAAATCAACAGAATATAGGTGCGCATCATCTAAATTTTTAATAGCATTTAGGATAATGCCTGAAGAGCCACCCTTTGAAACACCGATTTCTACAATCTTTTTAGGCTTTTCTCTTAAAATAAGCGAATTTAAAAAATTCCGGTCTTGATCGGTCATTTCAGAATATTGTGTATAATTATGCTGGTTTGTCAGTTCATTTAAATATTTTATTTCTTTTTCTGTAGAAGTTATAAGAGTTGGTTCAAAATTCATGATTATATTTCCTTTCATCTAACAATTCCAAACTTCGCCGTTTTAGTGGCATTTGCGAAGGATTCAGGAAAAATTTAGCTATATTGTTGTCCTAGACTCTTCCACCTTTTGTGTGTCAGAGTGACGTTTTAGTGAGTTTTTTCCCTATCTCAAAAAAAGGTACGTTTTTTTGTGCATTTTTTAGTAAAAATAAGTTATTGAAAAAACAGAGTAAAAAATTATTGACAAGTGTTGTATTTTGAGGTACGTTTTTTTGCGTATATTTTAAAAATAAATCGTTATAAGTTGTTATTTTCTCAAATCAAGCTTAGGCGGAAAGTGGCGCATACTCTCCGCCTGTTTTTTTCAATGATATAATTTAAATCTTATAAAAAATATGAAGAATCAATAACTTATCATCAAAATGTGTGCAAAAAAAGGTACCTTTAAAAGTGCAATTTGTCAAGCAAATAATGCATTGTTTTTTCAAATATAAATTTCTTTGACGATTTGCACATTTAAACGTACCTTTTTTTGAGAAAGGGAAAATTCCCTCAAACGTCATGCTGAGCTTTGGTGCGATAGCACCATTCGCGAAGCATCCAGGAACAATAGAGCTATTTTGTTGTCCTGAACTCTTCGCTGGCGCTCAGAGTGACGTAGAGGTTTCAAAACACCAAAAGTAATTGGTGTTTTGAAAGCGAGATAACGCGATTGTTAGCTTGCTTTGGCGATGACAAGCGCCAAAGCAAGCGTTACAGAGCGGTGACCGAAGCGAGTTAGTGTTGCTATAAAGGCAACACTTACGAGCAAGAACGTTTCGGGAGCTCATAAAGAGATGCTGAAACAAGTTCAGCATGACTTTTGGAGGAGATGCTGAAACAAGTTCAGCATGACATTTAGGGCGTTCAGGATGACGATTCTGGGGACTTTTTTATTTAAGGAGTAAAAAATGAAGTACGTTTTAATTTTAATAGCAATTTTGTTTTCAAATCAGGCGGTGGCGCTGAATTGTGAAAAGCAGCCGACTTGTGCGGAGTTAAATTATTCCAAAGATGATGATCCACAATGTGCCGATGACGGCTATATCCTATGTCCGTTTGACTTTTCCTATAAAAAATGTTTACAGCCTGAT
>CANPYS010000018.1 GCA_947588655.1 uncultured Alphaproteobacteria bacterium
GTTTAAGAATTTCATACTTTTCTTCTCCCCCCCCCATGAGAGTTTCAACGATATTTCTTCCTACCATACCATTTGCACCACTAACATAGATTTTCTGTTTCATTAGAGTTCTCCTTTAATGTTTGTACAATATACTATTTCTATCATTTATTATGTCAATTATAACCAGATGATGCATCTATATTCCATGTAATATGCTTTTTAACGACCTTAGCAGGATTCCCTGCAATAATAATTCCCCCCCCCCTTGGAAATTGTTTTTCATCAGCATATTTTTGATTTACAACACTACCCCAACCTATGATACTATCATCAGGAATGTGAACATTTTTTAAAAGTGTAGCATGTGCGCCAATCCAAACATGATTACCAATTACCATATCTTTAGGTTTATTTAAAACTTTTTTTGTACTTTTGTCTTGAATTAGATGTCCATCTGTATGATAAAGGCTGATATCTTTAGAAAGCATACAATTATCTCCTAAACTAAAAAAAGTATTTGGAGAATCAGTAAAATAAAGAAAAGATTCTGTTGAAACATTTCTCCCTATACTTACAACTGAATTGGAGGCTGGCTGATGAAATATATTATCACATCCAATAATAATTTGACAGTCTAAAGAACCAAATCCTTCACCTATTAAAACTTTACAATTATCTCCAAAAATAAATAAATTTATTTTAGCATTGCCTTTTTCTATAAAAACAGAATTATTTTTTCCTTTTATTTCAGCTTTTATATTACCAATAAAATTTTTTGCTATTTGTATTGTATTATTTTTTTCAGTGTGTGATTTTTTTATAATAAAATCTTTATTTCTAAAATTTTTTCTTTTCTTTTTATCTAATATAAAAACAGACAAAAGCCTTCTCTTCCATTTAGAGTACTTATTTTGAGAGAAAAAGAGAAAAGTTTTTTCTCCTAGCACTCTAGTATGAATTTGATTACAAAAAAACATTTATACCTCGCAGAGTTATTATATATTATGGTTTTAAAACTTTATATTATATAGTTCATAACTTATCAAGCGTTTCTTTTAAGTAGTCAATTTTATCTCTAATATCAAAATGATGATTTCCAACAAAAAAACCTCGTTTTTCAATAAAATCAGCATTCTTTAAATCACCAAATATTTCATAATCAAAATATTTGACGACTTCTTTTCTGGCAAAATTTCCCGCGACTATTGGTCTTACATCAATTTTCGCCGCTGTTAATTTTGTAATAACTTTTTCACGACTTATTTTCTCATCTTTCAATAATAAAGAAAAACCGAACCAGCTTGATTGACCAATTTCTTTTTGAAGAATAAAACGTTTATCATTTTTAAATAGCTCCTGAAAATATTCAGCATTTTCACGCCGATGCTTGATAAAATCAGGCAATTTTTTGAGCTGTTCTATACCGATGGCTCCATTTATTTCTGTAGGTCTAACGTTATAACCTGGTAAAATAAAACGCCATCCTTCTTGAAAATAATTATCTGATTTTGTACAAAGCGTATTTTTCATGGGTAATTGCCTTGTCCAACCATGTGAGCGCAAACAAAGAAATATTTCGTATAATTCTTCATTATTTGTACCAATAACCCCACCTTCTATAGTAGACATATGATGTGAGAAAAAGGTTGAATATGTTCCTATTAAACCAAAAGAACCGAGTTGTTTTCCAAAATACTTACCTCCCAATGATTCACAATTGTCTTCTAATAAATAGATATTTTTCTTACTAATAATATTGTTTATTTTGTTATAATCGTTTGGATTACCTAATAAATTAACAGCGAAAATCATTCTTGTTTTATCAGTAATTGCTCCCTCTAATTGTTTTAAATCAAAATTTAATGTTTCTAAATCAACGTCAACAAACTTTAGTTTCAGTCCATACTGATATAAGGGGTAATACGTAGTTGCCCAAGAGACAGCTGGAACAATGACTTCATCTCCCCGTTTTAAAGGATCTATTTTTTTATAAAACATAGCCGCGACAGCTAATAAATTTGCGGAAGATCCCGAGTTAACCATGACACAATATTTATGATCTGTAAATTTGGCAAAATCTGATTCAAACTGAAAGACATTTTTGCTAAAAGAATAATACCCACCATCAATAACACGTTGTATGGCCTCTATTTCTTTTTCATCCCAAGATGAACTGGCTAATTCGTATTTATCAACCATTTTGCTTTTCTCCTAAAATTTTTATCCATTCAATTGTTTTTTTCAAGCCATGCTCAAAATTAACAAAGCTCGTTTTTAAAAATTCCGTACAATATTTTTCTTTTGAAAGAACTAGTTGTGAGGGTGTACCGCTGATTTTTTCCTCGTCTTTCGGAAAGATAAGTGGTACGTTGATATATTTTGTAATCATTTCTGCTACTTCACGAACGGTTTTATTATCCGCTCCGGCAATGTTATAAAGTATATCTTTTGAAGAAAAAAGGACATTCAACATCATTTCAATAACATCAGATATAAAGCAAAAACAACGAATTGCCTTTCCGGAATCCATCATTGTGAGTTTTCCTTCTGTTAAGGCGCGTTTAATAAACTCATTCATAAAACGGGTATCTGAATATTTAATACCGGGACCATAACCGATTGCTAAACGCACAATTTTAACATTGAGGCCGTCTTTTGAAAAAACATTACAAATTGTTTCTGCTAATCGCTTAGATTCTGCATAGACAGCACGATCTGATAATGTATCTACATTCCCAAAATAAGTTTCGCTTACCGGCATAAGATCTTGAGGTACCTGTCCATAAATTTCTGATGATGAGACAAACAAAACATCTGCTTTGTTACGTTTGCTCATTTCCAAGAGCTTAATTAAGGCTTCGCTATTGAGCTTAATTGTCCCTAATTTGTTTTGAATAAACTTTTTAGGTTGCCCATATGTTGCGGTATGAATTAAGTAATTAAATTTGATTTCAGACAGTTTTTCTGTCAAATCTGCGGAGATATAACGAATATTTTTCTCCTGTGGCAACCACGAAACAGGTGCGGAAAAAGAATGGGCAATAATTTTGATATTAAGCTTTTCTTTTTTATTCAAATAATGTAAATAATTAACTAAATTACTACCGATAAGACCATTTGCACCGGTAATAAAAAAAGTTTTTCCTTTTAAATCTGTTAAGTCTTTCTTGAGAGCAATAGCGTTGTACTCATTTACAAGAAAATCATATAATTTTATCATCTTAAATTCCACATAATTCAATGACACCTTCTAAATCCAGTTTGTAGTGATGACGAATAAATGGTGAGTTTCCTACTAGATGAGGAAATTCATCATTTATTCCAATCCGTTTTAATTTAATATCTTTACCATTTTCAGCTAAGACCTCAGCAACTGCGGAACCTAAGCCACCAACAATTGTGTGTTCTTCAAATGTAAAAAAGAGATTATGTCTTTTTGTTAACTCAAGAATACATTCCGCATCAAACGGTTTAATGGTATGCATGCTAATGACTGTTGGATACAAACCTTTTTGTTTTAATTTATCCGCATAGTCTTTAGCAACATGAACCATGTTTCCTGTTGCGATAAAAGCAACGTCTTTTCCCTTATTAATTATAGAGGCTTTACCTAATTTTATCGTTTTGTCTGTATTCATGTTGGGATGATTATGCCGACCAATACGAATATAAGTTGGATGATTATTTTGTGCAGTCAGTTTTGTGATTTCTGCCATTTCGTACATATCACCAGGAGCATAAAGATCCATATTTGGCAAACTACGTATAATTGAGATATCTTCTATGCCATAATGTGTGGTGCCAGCAGAACCATATTCAAACCCAGAACCAATGCCAACAATTTTTACATCTGTTTTGGGATATGCGATATTGACACGTATCTGTTCCAAGCAACGATGAACAATAAAAGGAATAACACTGTATACATATGGTTTAAATCCGGCCAATGCCATACCAGCGGCAACCGTAATGACATTTTGTTCAGCAATACCAAGGTTGAAAAATCTATTGGGAAAAGTGTTTTGAAAGTTATCTATAATACTGTATCCCATATCTGGTGTAATAAAACAGATTCTTTCATCTTTTTTAGCTAATTCTACAAGTGTTTCTGCAAAAACTACTCTCATTATTTACCTTCCATTGCTTTTAAAGCATCTTGATATTGTTCAGCGGTTAATTTGACATAGTGAGATTTTACTGAATTTACAAAAGGTTTAGGTAATCCGTGGCCTTTAATAGTGTTTGCAATAATGAAACGAGGTTTATCTGATGTCCAATTTAATGTTTTAGCTATAGCATCAACGTCATGTCCATTAACAATTTCAACAGAGAATCCCATTTGTTTGAATACATTGTTTAGATTTGAAATATCAACAATTTCTTTTGTTTCAGCAGATGCTTGCATTCCGTTTTTATCAAGAATGATTGTTATTTCATTTAGATTTAACGCTTCAATGGAATTTAAAGCTTCCCAAATAGATCCTTCCTGTAATTCACCATCACCAATAATTACAAATATACGAGCTTTAATATTTTTTAAACGATTTGCCAATGCAAAACCCTCGGCTAAACCGATACCATGTCCTAAGGACATTCCTGTAGAAGCTTCAATTCCATTAATTGCATTATGATCTAAATGTGCGGGTAATAAGCCCCCGTCCAAATCGTATGTGTCAAAAACTTCTTTTGATATAATTCCTTTTAGCATAAGGCAGGCATATTGAGCTAAAGCACCATGGCCTTTGCTTAAAATAATACGTTCGCGAGAATCACTTTGGCTATTATCTTTATCTATTTTTGCTACTTTAAAATAAAGGGCTTCCATGATTTCTGCACAACTTAGAGCCGATCCAACATGTGTTTCTACCGCTTTATAGGCGGCGGTTAAGATGGCTTTTCTAACAAGATGTTTTGATTTAATTATGTTGTAGTTCATTTTGCATCCTATCAGACAAATAATGTTTATAAAACTCTTGGAGTCCCTCTTTTAAAGAACGTTCAGTCGTTAGGCCAAGTTTTTGCATTTTTGAATTATCTAATAATTTCCTGAAGACCCCGCTTGGCTTAGAAACATCAAACTCAATTTTTCCATCAAATCCTGTTATTTCGGCAATTATTTTGAATAAATCTTTCAGTTGAATATCTTCTCCGATTCCAACATTTAAAAATTCCCCAATATCAGATGCATTAACTCTATTCATCAAAGTTAAACAAATGTCAGCCAAATCATCGGAATTCATTAATTCTCTATAAACAGAACCATCACCCCAAACTATAACCTTATCAGCAAAAGCACCGACTTTGGCACAGGCATTTATGATTGATTGGTTATCTGAAAAATTAATATTTTCATCAATATTCCATCCTAATTTATTTGAAGATAAATCTTTTTTTAATCCTTCAAAATCTTTTTGTTTTAATAATTTTGCTAAATGAAAACGCCGAACAAGCATTGGCAAAAGATGTGCCGTCTGCAGATTAAAATTATCTCCCGTGCCATATTGATTTGGGGGCATAATTGTTATAAAATTTGTTCCGTATTGAACGTTAAAATAATGGCAAAGCTTAATTGTGGCAATTTTAGCTAAGGAATACGCTTCAGATGTTTGTTCCAAAGAACCGGTCAATAAATAATCTTCTTTTATCGGCTGTATAGCGTCTTTGGGATATATGCAGCTTGAAGCTAAGTTTAAAAGTTTTTTAGTACCAAATTTAAATGCTGCATGGATGACATTAGCGCCAATCATCAAATTTGTATAAATAAAATCTGCAGGGTATGTGCTGTTTGCAACAATACCTCCTACCAAAGCTGCTGCCAAGAAAACATAATCTGGTTTTTCTATTGCAAAAAAATCATTAACAGCCGCCTGGTTTGTTAAATCTAATTCATCATGTGTTTTAATGAGCAGATTTTGATAACCATTATTCTGTAGACATCGTAAAATTGCTGATCCAACTAGTCCTGTATGACCCGCTATATATATTTTATCAGCTTTTTCCATATATTTAATTCCTTTTTTAGGTATCTAAAATTTTTTATTTTTTAAACTTTTCTTTAAGCATTTATATTTTTCGGTATACTTTTTACGCGTTTTACCAAATGAAATTTTAGATAAAATCTTATAACGCCATTTTTTAAACCGATATTTATGAGCTTTATAATCAGTTAAAAATATTTGTAAATCATCCGAAAAAGTATCTTCATTTATTCCAAATATAGCATCGTTTCTAATATTATGTTCTTTCCTATATTCATTTTTTATTGCACGCAACCATCTTTTATTTCTTGATATATTCCTAGGATCTTTATTAAAAGGAACACTACCTTTTTCTACAATAGAAAATATCCACTCTTTAAATTGTTCTTTACGATTAAATTGGAAATAGGGTGACATTGGTGACTGCTTCAACATAGACATATAAGCCTCATCATCATTATCAAGTTTTATAATGCAATCCACAACTTTATCTAAATCAAAATTATAGTCAGCTACATTAATAAATGATTTTGGATTAAAATCCTCATTAACATTAGGATCTCCATAATATATAGGAACAGAAAAAGCTAGCATTGCATCAGGCATTTTTTCAGTAATCCAACCATCTGTAGCTCCATTCTCAAAAGCAATTGTAAATTTATATTCCGATTGAAATTTTCTTTTACTTCCCCGCCAATCATTGGTATAAATTTCATCAATAACACTTCTATCCATATTATTCAAAATACGTCCAGGGCAATCTACATGTTTATATTCCATCAATTTTTTACAAAATTCTTGTCTTAGCAACGCCCCTTCACCATAGCAAGGATTGGAATAGATAAAATTACAAAATTTTCTGTTTAACAAATTTTTAGTTACAATTGAACGATCTTGAATATTTGGAGTTAACTCTTCAAGAATAAATGAGCGACGAAAGTATCTTTCTCCATAAGTCATATGAGCAAATCCGGCAGCATAGTCACATTCATTAAAGTTTGGAATTTCATCTTCTGTTGGTAAAAAAACTTTTACACAACCATGAAACTTCTTATAATCATCACCGAAAACATCATAAAATAAAAATTCCGGATTAATTGGATCTATAATTACTGTGTAACGTTCTGTTAGCCATTTATAAATTTCAGTATTTTCAGTTAACTGAAGAACGTCTGTGAAATAGATTGTAATCTTTTTCTTCATCATTTTTCTCCTATTTTAGAAAAGGTGTCTAAAATCAATCTTCGTCCCTTTTCATTAAGATGAACCCCATCTGGTAAATAAAACTCTTCCTTGGTTGTCAAATCTGAATTAAGCAATTGAGACAGTAATGAAATAAAAACAAGATTGTTTTTTAGACAAAACTTTTTTAATTTTTCTTCAAACTTGAGCAAAATAGTGTTTCTTTCTTTTTCATTTACATATCTTTTATAGACAGGATCTATTCTCATGTTACCTTTTTGTGATGCAATGGGAGAATATACATAAACTCTAAAACCTTGTTGCTTCAAATTAATTAAAAATGATCCATAATTTTCTAAAATATCTTCTATTATTTCCTCATTTGATCGTTTTTGTTTGTTTGCCTCTTTTTTAACATGAATACGACAATCAGGCTCACCAAAAACTGTTACAACACGGCAGTTTTTTGGCAAAAACCCATATTTTATTAAGTATTCAATTTTTTCAAGACCCTGATTTGTTGAACCATGTCTATTCAAACTATATGCCAAAACACCATCAAGATGATAACTAACAAATTGTGGCGCTGAATAAAGATTTCCCATAAATATGGTCGGGAAAAGTCGAGAAGCTAGTTTTTTCTTTTTAGAATAGGAATTTTGAGAAAAGATATCCACATGAGAATCCCCTATACAAAAATAAGTTTGTTTATTAATTTTTTTATACATTAAGTCAAGGAAGCGATTTCTTTCAAATTCTGCAAATAAATTAACTCTTTTTCTCTTACGATCCGCTTTATTAAAAGTAAAAAGACATTTTATACGAATTATAAATTTAGCTACACTCTCAAAATTTTCCAAAAAAGCTAGCACTTTTATCTCCCTTCATAGTACTTGCAAAAAAAGGTACCTTTTTTTGTGCATTTTTTTAAAAAATAACCTGTTGAAAATTCCAATCTTTTTTTCTTGACAAGTTGTAAATTATGACGTACCTTTTTTTGAGATACTTCCTTTTCCCCGCTATTGGTTGATTTTCCTTGGGGTTTTGTTTTTTTTTGAATCTTTTTTTTCATCATTATCCTAAAACTCTCAAAATCGCCACTCCATTTCATCGTTATCCTGACACTCCTCAAAAAACGTCATTCTGAGGTGGTTTACCGCCGAAGAATCCAGGTGGAAAAACCTTCCGAATCGTCATCCCAGACTCGTTTCAGAATCTTATAAAGAGATGCTGAAATAAATTCAGCATGACAATAAGGATGGTTTTTCCAGCTGGATTCTTCCTCTTGCTCGTAAGTTTTGCGATTAACGCAAAACTAACTCTCTTCGGTCACCGCTCTGTAACGCATGCTGTGGCGTCTGCCGGCACCTTTGCGCCCAAGACAAGGAAATGCGGAGAGCTTGTGTAGATAGAGTGATTTTTCGCTCAAAAGTACCGCAGTGTACAAATAGGTACATGAGGACACTTTTGAGCTCAAAATTGCTCTAGATGCCAGCTATACGCATTCCTAAGCTAACATACGCGTTATCTCGCTTTCAAAACACCAATTACTTTTGGTGTTTTTAGGCTTTAGTGGTTTGCTAAATTGGATTAAATGGTTTATAAATGTATAAAAAAGGAGCCTATCTTTAAGGTGTTAAAGTGCAACTTTTTAAGGATAGACAAATGATATATGCATATATTCGGTGTTCAACCGATCATCAAAATACACTTAATCAAAAATATGAAATTGAAAAATTTGCAGCTTCGCAAAATCTTAAAATTGATATTTGGGAAGAGGAAGTCCTCTCCGCGACGACGGATTTTAAAAAGCGTAAATTACATAAGCTTTTGTGCCAATTGAAGAAAGGTGATATTTTAATTTCAACTGAACTTTCACGCCTAGGGCGAAATTTATTATAAGTTATGAGTATTTTGCACAATTGTATGAATAGAGAATGTCAAGTCTGGACTATTAAGGAAAATTATAAGTTAGGTGCCGATATTCAAAGTAAAGTGTTGGCTTTTGCTTTTTCTCTTTCGGCAGAGATTGAACGTAATCTTATTTCACAACGCACAAAAGAATCCCTTTGTCGTGTTAAGGCTGAAGGTCGGCACTTGGGACGACCGTTCGGTTTTAAATACCAAAAACTTGAAAAACATGCAGAACAAGTTTATCAAATGCATGATAATTTTGCGACAAAAGCAAAAATTGCTCGTACTTTTGGTGTGAGTTGGATTACTGTTCATCGGTTTTTGCAAAGATAATTTTATCTTCTTTACAAGCTTTTAAAAAACAGTTATAAGCGTGCGTATGAATGAAAACGCTTTAACAAAACAATTAATGACATGGTACGCTCAAAATGGGCGCGATTTACCGTGGCGGCATAAGGGCGGGGCGCATCCTGATCCTTATGTGGTGCTTGTTTCGGAAATTATGCTCCAGCAAACCACCGTCAAGACCGTTTTGAATTATTTTGAGCGTTTTATGCATCGCTTTCCAACACTCCAGTCTTTAGCGGAAGCGCCGATTGAAGAGGTTTATCTTTATTGGCAGGGGTTGGGCTATTATGCTCGCGCGCGTTCACTTTATGCCGCGGCTAAAGCTCTTTTTTATGATTATCAGGGGCATTTTCCCGATGATAAAGCGGAAGCCTCCAAGCTTAAAGGCTTGGGTGCTTACACTTTAGCAAGCTACTTGGCACTCGCTTTTAATAAGCCCGAAACCGTGGTGGATGGTAATGTTATCCGCGTGATGAGCCGGCTTTATCATTTTACAAAACCTGTTGAAGACATGATGCCCGAAATTAGAAAGCGCGCGGAAGCCTTAACAGATGTACGTCATCCTGCCGATTATGCCTCGGCAATTATGGACTTGGGCGCTTGTGTTTGTACACCTAAAAATCCGAAATGTAATCAATGCCCATGGCGAGAATCGTGTTTGAGTAAAGATCTGCTTGATGTGGAGCAAATTCCGCAAAAATCAAAAATCGGGAAGAAAAAATTTGAGGGCTTTGTTTATTTAATTTCGGACGGAAAAGGCGCGGTTTATATCCGTAAGCGGGTTGAAAAAGGCTTGCTTTCGGGCTTGTACGAATTTCCGTGGTCAGAAAAGCCGATGTTTGAAAAAGCGCAGGATACAGGCGTTGAGGTTTCGCATATCTTTACGCATATTGATATGCGCCTTAAAATTATGTGGCTTTGTCAACAAAATATCAAGCTTGACGGTGCTTTTGTGCCGGTTGCTGATTTGAAAAATTTTGCCTTTTCAACGCTTATGCGCAAGGTTTTGCAAAAGGGAGGGAAAAATCTGTTATGAAGAAGTTTTTTGCAAAATTTTTGTTGTTTTTACTTGTTCTGTTCGGTTTATGGATTGGGGTCACTTATTTGCTTTCGTTTGTTGTGCCTTCAGAATCCGAAACGCGTGCTTCTCGCATTTTGGTTGAGAAAAATTTGCGGCGCTTGACGGTTTTTGATGAAAACAATCATATTTTGGGGATTTATAAAATCAGTCTCGGGGCGCAACCGAGAGGGCAAAAACTTGAGGAAGGAGACGGCAAAACGCCTGAGGGGAATTATGAAATTTCTGCCAAAAATGCCAATACGCCTTATTATCTTTCGCTTTCCATTTCATACCCAACTCGCAAACAAATTATGGAAGCGCGGCGGCGTCAACAAAACCCTGGCGGAAATATTGAAATTCACGGCTATCCGAATTGGTTGCCGCAGGTCGCGGGGCATTTTATCTTAAAAAATCGCGATTGGACCAACGGGAGTATCGCTCTAGATAACGATGCTATGGATCTCATTTGGTCAACCGTATCTGTTGGCACGCCTATTGAAATTAGGCCTTGATTATTTTAATCAAATTTAAACCATATCCTTATAAAATTGCGCCAGCAAAAAAGGAGCGTAACAGTGCCACACTTTTATAGCCGATATTTTACACAAAGCCAAAAGCCCCAAAAACTTTTGATTTTTTTGCATGGTTATAATAATACGCTTTTAGAAATGAAGCCTTTTCTTGAAACACTTTCAAATACTGTCCAAGGGCTTGTTGTTGCCGCGCCGCAAGGTAAATCGCACTCCGATAAAGAACCAAACCGTAAAAGTTGGTATAAGATTTCAGGCTTTGATGCCGGCGGTCGGCGGCTTAAAGAAGAAACAAGCGTTGAAGAAATTGCTGATATTTATAATCAGGCCGCGCCGATTTTATCGGTTACCGCGCGCGAGATGAACGCTTATATTGACGATGTTCAAAAAAAATATGGGCTTGATGATGAACATACATATATTGCTGGTTTTTCGCAAGGCGCTATGCTTGCTATTTGGACAGCGCTTATTCGCAAGCGTAATTTGGCCGGTTGTTTTGCGCTTTCGGGCTTGGCGGCGGCGCATCAGGCGCTTGATTCTCAATTGGCGTCTTCGCCGAAAGTCTATTTGTTTCACGGGTTAAAGGATAAACAAGTCCTTTTTAAATGTCTGCCTTATACAAAACAATGGCTTGAGAATAAGAATATTCCTGTTCATGTGCAGATTCTTGAAAATACGGGACATGAAATTTGCCCGCAAGAACTTGCTTTTATGGCCAATATTATGAATCAACCTTTGTTTTAATGAATTTATTTGAGCCAAGCTTATATTTGCTCTTAAAGGAGAATGAAATGAGTTTGTCGGAAGCTTTTTTTGCTGCTGGTTGCTTTTGGGGTGTTCAGGCGGCATTTGACCAAGTGCCGGGCGTGATAGAAACGGAAGTCGGTTATATGGGTGGTACGCTTGAAAATCCAACTTATGAACGTGTTTCAAAAGGCGATACAGGCTATGCCGAATCGGTTAAAGTGGTCTATGATAACAAGGTCGTGAGCTATGAAAATTTGCTCAATGTCTTTTTTAATATGCATGATCCCACCACCAAAAATCGGCAAGGGCCTGATGTCGGGACGCAATATCGTTCGGTTATTTTTTATGTGAATGAAAATCAAAAACAAACCGCCTTAGAACTTATTGAAAACCTTAATCGCTCGGGGCTTTTGAAAACGCCGATTGTGACAGAAGTTGTGCCAGCGGGCAAATTTTATAAGGCGGAAGATTATCATCAGAAATATTTTGAAAAACAAGGGCGTGCCGCCACTTGTCATAGCGTCCATTATCAGCTTGTGAATTTGTCTGACAAAGAGTGGCAAGAGAAACTCTCGGCTGAAAAATATCAAATTTTGCGGCAAAAGGGCACAGAAAGGCCGTTTAGTGGCAAGTATTTTGATTTTGATGAAGACGGCACTTACGTGTGCGCGGCTTGCGGGAATCCGATTTTTCAATCTGATGCCAAGTTTCAGTCGCCTTGCGGGTGGCCGAGTTTTGATAAAGCTATCCCCGGAAGTGTTCGCGAAGTGCCGGATTTTAGTCATGGTATGAACAGGGTGGAAGTTTTGTGCGCGCGGTGCGGTTCGCATTTGGGGCATGTTTTTCAAGACGGACCGACTGAAACCGGTGCGCGTTTTTGCATTAATTCCGGCGCCATGGATTTTGAGCCATAAAAAAAGGGCTTTGAAAGCCCTTTTTTTAGAATTTGTAACCGACACCGACGGTTAATGCGTTGTTGGCAAATGTAACCCAATCGTTTTTAGTGGGGTTAATGATGTACTGCCAAGTGGCATTAACAAAAACGCCGCAACAGATGTCTACGTCCATACCAGCCTTAAAATTCCAGCGAAAAGTGGAATTTTTGAAATCACCGGTTAAACGATGATATTCTGGCCAGTTTGTTAGCCCGACTAACCCGAAGAATTGAATCTTCTTTCCAAAATAAACCCCTAAGGCAGGATTAAAATAGAAAATTTCTTTCTGTCGGGAAGGACATCTGGCAACTTTGTCGGCAATTCCTTCAATTTCAGGAATTTCTACTTCGCTCCAGCCTACATCAATCTGTAACATGATGTTGCAGAACTGAAGACCAGTGAAAAAGCCAACAATCGGCTGGTTTCCCTTGAAATTATAGCCGCTGTAAATGCCATCGCGAACAGTTAGACAGGGGCCATAATAACATTGTGCTCGGCTCTCAAAACAAACTAACGTTAGAAAGCCTAGGAATAATAATTTTTTCATAGATATAATATTTGTTTTCTGAAAAGTAAGTTACACTTATTTTATCAAAAATGCAATAAAAAAATCACGCTTGATTTCTTTTTTAAAACTTTTATAGTTTTCCTAAAGGAGAAAAATTTGAAAATTTATCAGGTTGGCGGCGCTGTCCGCGATAAAATTTTACATTTGTCGCCGCATGACATAGATTATGTGGTTGTTGGCGCAAGCTTTGAGGAAATGCGCGCACTTGGGTTTCAAGAAGTGGGGCAGGGGTTTCCGGTGTTTTTGCACCCTCAAACCAAGGAAGAATACGCTCTAGCGCGGCGTGAAACAAAATCAGGTGACAAACATACGGATTTTAAGTTTGATTTTTCGCCTGATGTGAAGCTTGTGGAAGATTTGGCACGGCGCGATTTTACTTGCAACGCTATTGCTTTTGACCCTGAAACACAAATATATATTGACCCTTTTGACGGGCAAAAAGATATTCAAAACAAAATTTTGCGCGCGGTAAATCACGAACACTTTGTGGAAGATCCGCTCCGTGTCTTAAGGCTTTGTCGCTTTGCCGCACAACTTGATTTTAAGCCTTTTCCTGAAACATTTGAACTTTGCAAAAAGATGACGGCTTCCGGTATGCTGTCACACTTGAGCGGTGAGCGTCTTTGGGGCGAGTTTTTAAAGGCTATGATGACACCGCGTTTTTATGTTTTTATTGAATTAATGTCTGCTTTGCATGCTTTGCCTTTTAAACCTGATGAGCGGACAATTACCGCTTTAAAGGCTTCGGCTTTTCAAACGCCACTTGTTCAGTTTGCTGTTTTGCTTTGTCCTGTTAAAAAATTGATTTTGAGTTTCTGCACGCGTTATAAAACGCCTCTTCGGTTTAAAAATTTTGCTTTGCGTTGTGCTACATCTCAACCCAAATTTGAACGTATATTTAAGATGAAAGCCTCAAATCTTTATGATTTGGCGGCGTCATTATGTATCGGGCATGTGTGGTATGTTGATGAGTTTATAGAAGTTTGTCGTGCCTTTTCACAAGATACTTCAGATGTGTTTGAAGAAAAAGCCCACTTTTTGAAAACAGTTTGCTCGGTTTTGCAAAATATTAAGGCGCAAAATTTGCCCGCGTTTTATACGCTACCTCAAGATGCTTCCTTGGGGCAAAAACTCCGCGAATTTCGGATAAAACAAATTGATGCGCTGAGGGTAAAAATCAAACTTGAAAAATAAAATTTTTATGTTAAACTGTACCTTATTGTTGACTATTGATAGATTTTAATATGGAAAAATCACAAAAAAAACTCGGTATTATTGCCGGCGGCGGGATTATTCCCAAACTTTTAATTGATTTTTGTAAAGAAAGTGGTCGCCCTTATTTTGCGCTTGCGATTGAGGGCAACGCTGATCGGGCGTATTTTGATAAAAGCGTTCATTGTCAATGGATTAGAATCGGACAAGCCGGAACGGGCTTTAAGCGCTTTTTGGAAGAACAAGTGGAAGAAGTTGTGATGATTGGCACTATTCATCGCCCGACGTTGGCTGAGCTTGTGCCTGATTTGAGAACCACGGCTTTTTTTGCTAAACTTGGTATAAAATCTATTGGTGATGACGGCATTTTACGTGCGCTTGTGAAGGAAATTGAGTCGGAAAAAATGCGTGTGGTCGGCGTGCATGAAGTGATGCCTGAGCTCTTGGTCAAAGAAGGCAATTTGACTTCACATAAACCCGACAAACAAGCCAAAGCCGATATTGCGCGTGGCGTTGAAGTGGCATGGAGCTTGGGGCAACTTGATGTTGGGCAGGCGGTTGTGGTGCAACAAGGTTTGGTTTTGGGCGTTGAAGGTATTGAAGGTACTGATGAGCTGATTAAACGTTGTCAAAATTATCGGCGCAAAGGCGAGGGCGGTGTTTTGGTCAAGCTTCGTAAACCGCAACAGGATATGCGTATTGATTTGCCGACCATTGGTGTTAGAACTGTTGAAAATGCGTATCAAAGCGGCTTAAAAGGCTTGGCTGTTCATGCCGGTAATGCCTTGATTGTTGATGAAAAAGCCGTGTTGGCGTTGGCTCAAAAATATAAAATGTTTTTGGTTGGTATTAATCCGGAGGATTGGCGAAAATGAAAGTTTATCTGATTGCGGGCGAACCTTCCGGCGATACTTTGGGCGCACGTTTAATGCAAGCTTTTGCGGATAGATGCCCTGATGTTGAATTTTATGGCGTTGGTGGCGAGTGTATGACTCAAGAAGGGCTGAAATCGCTTTTTGATATTAGTGATTTAGCTGTTATGGGGTTTGCGGAGGTTGTTCCTAGCATTCCGCAGGTTTTAAAACGTATTCGGCAAACGGTTGATGATATTATTCGTGTTCGGCCTGACGTTGTTATTACAATTGATAGTTGGAGCTTTTCAGCGCGCATTCACAAGGCATTGCGTCGCAAAAAGGTTGGCATTTTGCAAGTACATTACGTTGCGCCACAAGTATGGGCTTGGAAGAAAAAACGCGCACGAACAATGTATAAATATATTGACCACCTGTTGACGCTATTTCCGTATGAACCCAAATATTTTACACCTTATAAACTTCCGACGACTTTTGTTGGGCATCCGGTTATTGAAAATTGCGCCTCGTGGGGTAGTGGCGCGGACTTTCGCAAAAAGTTTAACTTTGATGAAGACGATCAGATTGTGGCTATTCTTCCGGGATCACGCAAGACGGAAGTTAGTCGTTTGTTGCCTGTTTTTTTAAAAGTGGCTCAAAAACTTAAGGCAAAATATCCGAATATGCGTTTTGTCTTGCCGGCGGTCCATACCGTGAAAGATTTGATTTTGAAACTGACGGCTTCATCTGATTTGCCAATACAAATTGTGAATTCCCCTGATGATCGTCATAGCGCCTTGATGGCGGCTGATGCCGCTCTTGCGGCTTCTGGTACGGTGGCTCTGGAGCTTGCGATTGTGAATGTGCCGCATGTGATTGGTTATAAGGTTTCGGCTTTGACGGCTTGGCTAGTGAAACATTTTTTGAAAATTCAGTTTGTGAATCTGACAAATATTTTACTTGGTCGCGAGGTTATTCCGGAACTTTTGCAGGAAAAATGCAATGATGCCAACATTGTTTATTATATGGATGAAATTTTGAAAAAAGGCGCGCTGTATGAACGCCAAATTGAAGGCTTTGCCAAATTGCGCGCTCTTATGGAAGTTGGCGAGCAAATGCCGAGTGTGCAGGCCGCTGAAACTGTTTTGAATTTGATTTCAGAAAAATAATGCGTTTTTTGATTGAAAAATTAAAACTTAATTTTGAAGCGGAACAAAACCGCTATATTTTGTGGTTGCCCGTTTTGTTTGCAAGTGGCATCGGTTTGTTCTTTTTGCTTCAAAGAGATCCGTCATTATGGGTTGTTTGTAGCCTTTTGGAAGTTTTGATTTTGCTTATTTTTCTGTTTCGGTATCATGAAAACGCATTATTTTTGCTCAAATGTCTTTTAATTGTTTGCCTTGGGTTTACGGATATTTATCTTCAAAGCTTTTATCGCTTAAAACATATTCAGAGCCCGACGGACGATAAAGAACTGACATATTTGACTGGTCGCATTGTTGCTGTGGAGCATAATTCGCAAGGAAAGGTTAGGCTTTTGCTTGATGATGCCGCCGATTTTGAACATGAACGCCAAGGGCTTTATCGCGTAACATTGCGAAACAACCAAACACCCTTTCAAACAGGCGATTGTGTAGAAATGGTCGCGACTTTAATGCGTCCTTCGTTGCCGGTTTTGCCAAATACTTATCAATTTGATCGTAAAGCCTTTTTTGAAGGTATTCGTGCGGTTGGTTATGCGAGTAGTTTGGTTTATTCGGCGCAGTGCTTGCGAGATCTTTCATGGATAGAACGTCTTAAGGTGTTTTTTGAAAATTTGCGTCATAAAGCTGTGGTGCGTGTTGAGCAAAATATGGAGCCTGATGAGGCCGCTATTGCCGCGGCTGTCTTGGCCGGCGAACGTGGTGCAATTTCGCCTCAACTTTATCAGCAATATCGTGATTCGGGTTTGGCGCATTTTCTTTCCATATCAGGGTTACATATGGGGTTGATGGCCGCAATGGCGTTTTTTGTTCTCAGACTCCTGATTGCATTGATTCCGCCCTTAGCTCTGCGGTTTGATTCTAGAAAACCGGCGGCGGTGTTTGCTATTTTTATCAGCTTGATTTATTTGTTTATTTCGGGTATGGCTGTGCCTAGTCAAAGAGCTTTTATGATGACATCTTTAGTGCTTTTGGGCATTATTTTTAACCGTGAGGCTATTTCTATGCGGACGGCATCTTTTGCCGCGATAGTTTTGTTGGTTGTTTCGCCACAAGTTTTAATTTCGGCTGGTTTTCAGATGTCTTTTGCGGCGGTTGTGGTTTTGATTGCATTTTATGAACGCTTTGCCACAACTTTACAACGCTTTTTCAAAAGAATGGGAAATGTTCAAAAATTGGCGGCTTATTTTATCGGGCTTCTTTTAACCGATTTGGTCGCTAGTTTAGCAACACTTCCTTTTACGATTTATCATTTTAATCAAATTTCTTTTTATACGCTTTTGGGTAATTTGTTGGCAGCACCGTTCATTGGGTTTATCGTGATGCCGTTTATTTTGCTTTCATTGATTTTAATGCCGTTTGGGCTTGATGTGTGGTGCTTAAAGATTGTTGGAATCGGGCTTTGGGCTGTTAATCAGGTGACTTCATATGTTTCATCTTTGCCGGGAGCTGGTTTTCGTGTTGCTGCTATGCCTCTTTGGGGCTTGCTTTTGATTGTTTTGGGTGGTTTGTGGCTTTGCCTTTGGCAACGTCCTTGGCGGCGGTTTGGCTGGTTGGCAATTGTAGCGGGTGTTTTGAGTATGCTTAGCGTTCAGAAGCCGATTATGCTTTATGATGCCACGGGCAAGGTAACAGCTTTTGCCGACAACAATCATCAGCTTGTTTTGATGCCAACGCGTGGGCAAAAGTGGTTGAAAAATATTTGGCTTGAAAAGATGCTTATTTCAGAGCCTGATGATGCGATGAATAAAGCATTAAAGCAAATTTATCAAGGCAAGAAAATTAATAAGGAATTGATTGATTTGTCGTGTGGCGCTAAAGAGTGCGTTTATCGCGGACTTATTCGTTGGCGTAAAAATGGTAAAATAGAAATTGAGGGCAAAGTGCGTGACACATTTGCAGATGGTGGCGGTGCGGTTTATGAAACGCCACAAGGTTTGCGCGTGCAAACTGTTCGTGAAAGCGTTGGTCACAGGGCTTGGAATTAATAAGAGCGCTCATTTTTATTTTTAATAAGGGACTTGAAATCATTATAATGAACTTCAGACTTTTCAGGATATAATACATTTTTATCCATGCCGTATTTTTCCATTAAGTCAGCAACTATTGCTTTGGTTTCAGGATTTAAGCGCCGTCTTGGAATACGATGACGCGTTAAGTGGAAGTAAAATTCGTCCACACGACCGGTTTCAACCACTTTTGCCATTAATTCTTCAATTTGTGGCAAAGCTTCTTCAGGGCTGATGCGACCAACGTTCATTTTAACAATTAAGTGTGCAGCAAAAAAGTCCGGTCTATAGTTGCGCCAATCTTCTATGATGTTGTTGCGATCCTTTTCACGCGATTCACGCCACAAGGCTTTTTCTTCGTCGGTAAGAGGTGTGCCGGCTTTGATTTTTTCAGCCAGTTTGGAACGAACCTGACGGTTGATGGCCATGGCGTTGGCGTATTCGTCGTGATAGCCTTTTTCGGCAATTTGAGCGCGTGAGGCGGCAATATCGGCAAAATCTTTTTCGTTGAAGATAATACTTGCCGCGGCAACACCTGCAAAACCATAAGCCGTTAAAGTTGCTAATTTGTCGGGTGTCGTGTTTTCGTTGGTAATGGTTTTGCCTTCACGCGCCATTTTCAAAATTTCGTCCGGAACACGTTGATTAGGATAATTGTTGCGGATTTCTTCAGGTACACGACGCCAAACTTCAAAATCAGAATTGTGCTTTGTGCGCAATGTGTTGATGACGGCATCAGGCACATTTTCAACGGTCAGCTTGTCATAATCTTCTTGATGATAAGCTTTGAGAAAAGTTAAAAAATCTGTTCCTAAATCAGCCATAATTTTTATCCTTTTTTATCTTCCGCTTTCCTTGTTATGAGGCATCAGTAAACGTGTTGAATTAAGTGTTGCCCGCGGTTGCTGAGGAGCTATTTTTTCTTTTGCATTTTTAATCTCAGCTCGTTTTTTCAAAACATCTTGAGCTTCTTTGGGCAATTCCTTAAAATAAGGAGCATTAAGGTCAATTTGAGGTTCCTTAATCATCTTAATCTGTTTATTTTCCTCGTTTTGATGAATTAAAACAGCGGCTAATAAAAGCGCTTTTTGCTTATCGTTTAGCGAATCGCCAAAAGTGATGCTTAAATTGTTGGCGGCGGCATCTGTCACCAACCCCTTATACATGACCAAATCAGCATCTTTGCTCACTTGAGCGTTAAATTCAGAGGCATAATAGATTAAACCTAAAGGTTTTTCCGTTCCGTCTGCTTCTTTCTTTGTCAGCGAACAAGTGTAGGTATCTTCATCATTGTTGATGTCATGTGTTGGGTTAAAACTGTGTTTTTTTGCATATTCTTCCCAAAACTTTCTTTTCAGTTCTTTCCAGTCTTCTTTTTGTTTTTCTGCTTCATTTTCTTTTACCTCTTCAAATTCTACATCCTCAACCGTATTTTGAAGAGCCAAGGCGTTAGTTTTTTGTTGATTTTGAAGAGCCAAGGCGTTAGTTTTTTGTTGATTTTGAAGAGCCAAGGCTTTAGTTTCTGGTTGATAAAGCTGAATGCTCATTGTTTGTGCTGGAACTAAGGCTTCAATTATTTCATTAGCAGATAAGTTTTCGGGAATCTGCTTTGGCTCATGAGTAGTAAGCCATTTTTTAACTATAGCTTCTACTTCTTCATCAGATAAAACTTTATTATTTTTGAATAGATCAACTAATTTTGGTAAAACAATACCCTGCTGAGATTGATTGTTTTCTTCAGACTGATTTTGTTTTTTATTTCTCAATTCCTCAGTTTTCTTTTTTCTTTTCTCAAACTTTTCAATCTGGCTTTCCATGGCTTTTCTCCTTTGCTATAACTAAATCATAGCATATTTTTTCTATTTTGTCTAGAGAAATTTATTAAAAATTATTTTTTTCATTATCTTTAAAATAAGCCACTGTTTCAGGGGAAAGTTTAGACGCCGCTTCTTCATCGCAAATGATAACGCCTTGAGGATGCATTTGAAGAGCGGAAATTGTCCAAACATGACTGATGTTGCCTTCTACCGCATGACGCAAAGCCTCGGCTTTGTGCTTGCCTGTTATCATAATCATCACTTCTGCCGAATCCATAATTGTGCCAACGCCAATGGTTAAAACCGTTGAAGGTACTTTGTTGATGTCGTGCCCAAAAAAGCGCGCATTTGCCTGACGGGTGCTTTCGGTTAGAGTTTTAACGCGTGTTCGCGAGGTTAAAGATGAAAAGGGCTCGTTAAAGGCAATATGTCCGTCTTCGCCCACACCGCCAATAAAAAGCTGTACGCCACCTAATTTGCGAATGGCTCTTTCATACGAAAGGCACTCTTTTTCATAATCTTTGGTCAGCCCGTTTAACATGTGAATGTTGTGTGGCTTTATGTTGACGTGCTTAAAAAAGTTTTCTTCCATAAAATAATGATAACTTTGCGGATCAGTCGGTGCAAGCCCGATATATTCGTCCATATTAAAAGTGGCGACGTTTTCAAACGAAACTTTGCGATTTTTATATAAATTAATCAGCTCTTTGTACATGCCAATCGGCGTGCCGCCCGTTGGCATACCTAAAACAAATGGACGCTCAGCGGTCGGACGGAATTTGTTGATGCGGTAAACCACATAGTTTGCCACCCATTTAGAAACTGTATCATAATCGGGTTTAATAATGACGCGCATTTTTTCACTCCTTCATATCAATTAACTTACCTTGTATTATAACCTGCAAAACATTTAAGTTTTTATTAAAAACAATGAGGTCGGCATCATATCCAGGGGCAATCAGGCCTAAGTGTTCGCACCGCATAATTTTGGCGGGGTTTGCCGTTGCCATTTGGATGGCTTGTTCTAAGGACAAGCCGAAAGATACGATGTTTTTGACACTTTCTATCATGGTCATCGCCGAACCCGCAATAATGTTATCGGATTTGCGATAAAAACATTTGTTCAAATAAACTTCTTCATTGTTGGCGAGTAGGGGCTTTGTTTTCTGCTTGGTTGGTTTTAACGAATCGGTGACAAGCACCACTTTATCTAAAGGTTTGCATGTTAGCAGAAATTTGATGATTTCCGGATTGATGTGAATGCCGTCGGCAATAATTTCACACGAAAGCTCAGGATGTATAAACACAGCACCCACAGCGCCAGGATCGCGGTGATGCATACGACTCATAGCGTTAAAAAGATGTGTGACATGCATAATGCGCCCTTGAATGCCCTCAACCATTTGCGCATAAGTGGCATCGGTGTGTCCGGCCTGCAAGATAATGCCTTTACCAATGCAATAAAGTGCCAACTTGCGCATATTCGGCAGTTCCGGTGCAACGGTCATATTGATGATGTGTCCTGATGAGGCTTGCCAAAGTTGATCCATGAGTTCTATATCTACCGGTGAAATAGCGTCAGGTGTTTGCGCGCCTAAACGCCTTGGTGAAATAAAAGGTCCTTCCAAGTGCAAGCCTAAAATCCGCGCGCCTTTTTCCTTGCCCATGGCAGAAACAATGGCTTTAATGGCATGAATTGTTTCGGCTTTTTTGCCGGCGTAAATGGTCGGAATAAAAGAGGTCACGCCGTATCGTACTAAAATTTCCGACATTTTTAATATGGCAGATGACTTGCAATCTTCCGTCCCAAAACCGCCAATGCCGTGAATGTGTGTGTCTATCAGTCCAGGAGCTAAGTATGCGCCCTTTAAATCAAAGAATTGGGTATCTTTTGGAAAATCTTTTTCTTGAAAATGACTCTCATTAAAGACATCAACAATTTTGTTTTGCTTAATCAGCACGCCGCAATCTTTCATCGTCGTATAGCCATTCAGAACGGTGGCATTATGTAAGCAAATTGGTGCGGTCATTTCTGTATCCTTCAGTAATGTGGTGGCGGTGTTTCTTCTGAAAGTGGCTTGACGGTTTCATCCTTAATCAGGCTCAAAAGATAAGAATTTTCTTTTAATAGCTTGTCTATGGTCTTGCCTTGCGCAATGATAACATCATTTAAGTCATCAAGCATTTTTTGCTGGGTGGCAAGCGCGGTTTCAATATCTATCAGGCGATTTTCCAAATTCATGCTCGCTCCTTATTCTGCCGGATAACCCAAGGTTTGATGAAAAGCGACAACTTCATCTTCCGAAAGGTGCAATTTTTGATGTAACGAATCGCGGTCAATTAAGCCGCGGACAACACTTGACATCCCGTTAACAGCGGCGTAAAGCGCCACATTTTGATAAGCTGAACCAGCATGAGCATCGGCATATCTTTTGCTCCCGACATAAATGAGGTGAACAGGTGCATCATAAACAAATTCCTGTGACGCTAAATCAGGTAATAAGTCCGGCGTTTCGTATTCGTTAAGCTGATTATTTTTGCCGTCGTAAAGCCAAGTTTTACCCTCATAAATCACAAAAACTTTAACATCTTGCAAGTTACGCGCTGTCGGAATGGTGCGCGTGCCGTGGCTGTTGACGCCAAAAGCCGCCCATAAAACATTGCTTAATTCTTGTTCTGAAATTTTTTTATCGCTGTAAGCGCGGCCTGAACGACGAGCATCTATCGCTTTCATTAAGGGCGAATCGGTTTGAGGCTTCGGCAAGTCAATGGTTTCAGCTTGTGCTGTTGTCGTTAGCATAACGGCAGATAAAACGCTGCATAAAAGTTTTGAATTCATAACTTTCTCCTTTCTATATTTTTTTTACAAGATAACCCGATTTATTTAATTTTTAGTGACTTTTTTTGTGTTTTTTACAAATTTTTCAAAAAAACGCTTGTATTTAAAAAATATTGTTGTATTAATAAGGCACGCTCGGATTGTAGTTCAGCCTGGTAGAACGCTTCGTTCGGGACGAAGAGGTCGCTGGTTCAAGTCCAGTCAATCCGACCAATTAGAAAAAATAAAATCGGATACTGAAAAGTATCCGCTTTTTTTATATCCTTTTATCGCCCAAGAACAGCCACTATTCTACCCTGTTCGTTTTTAATGCAGCAAGATATCAACCGGACATTTTTCAGCCGGATAGTATACCTTTCGCCAAAAAGTATACCCCAAGCATTTGGTCAACTTGATTTGTCCTCTTGCTTTTTAATTTATTGAATTTATTGGATTTATGTAATTTGTTATGTTGCTTACATTTCAAATCCAATGAGGATACCCTTAATGAGGATACCAGCCAAGTGATTTTTATTGTTGTAAATCAATGACATATACTGTCAACGTGCTTTTTATAAATTTTTTTGAGGGGATTTTCTGCTCTTTGGGATTTTTACCTTTCGAAAGGAGGGCAAAATGCCTCAAATAGAAAAGTTAATTAAAATTATAATGCCTGATTTGCTCAAGTATTTAAAAATGAAAGAAAGTGGCGAATTAGCTCAAAAAAGACTGGATAATCTTTCAAATCCAAGCATGTATTGTGTCAATAGCGAAGAACGACTTGATAATGATGGAGGTTAAATATGCAAGTAGCGTTGCAAATAGCACTTTTAGAAAAGCAAACACTTTCCCAACTACAAGGAATGTGGCAAAAATATTTTAACACACCGCCAATATCCAAAAATAAAGAATTTTATGTTTCCAGATTGGCCTATAGAATACAGGAACTGGCATATGGCGGACTTTCAAGCCATCAACAGCAACTTATTGCAAACATGTATATTCCACCAGAAAAACGCAATAAATTACTGCCAACGGGGACTCGACTTGTACGCGAGTATTTAGGCGTAGATCATATAGTCATTGTTCTAAGAGACGGATTTGAATTTAATGGTATGAAGTATCAAACCCTATCTGCTGTGGCAAAGAAAATAACCGGACGCAAAATTTCTGGTAGGTATTTCTTTGGCTTAGATAAACAAGAAAAATAAAGGAGATCTCAATGGAAATCATCAATCCAATTAGATGCGCTATTTATACACGTAAATCAACAGACGAAGGTCTTGAAAAAGAATTTAATACTTTAGAGGCCCAACGCGAGGCCGGCGAAAATTATATCAGAAGTATGAAGCATCAAGGTTGGGTTGTTCTTCCGGATCATTATGATGATGGAGGTTTTAGTGGTGGAAATTTAAAAAGACCTGCTCTAAAACAATTGTTATCTGATGTAGAAGCTGGTAAAGTTGACATGATTGTTGTTTATAAAATTGACCGTCTGACGCGCTCTTTGCTTGATTTTGCACAATTAGTCCAAACATTCGAAAAACACCATTGCTCTTTTGTCTCTGTTACACAACATTTTAATACCTGTGATTCTATGGGAAAGCTTACATTAAATATACTGTTGTCATTTGCACAATTTGAACGTGAACTTGGTGCAGAGCGAGTTCGGGATAAAATAGCAGCAAGTAAAAAGAAAGGAATGTGGACCGGTGGTCCTGTTCCTTTTGGATATGATACAAAAGATAAAAAACTGATCATTAATGAGGAAGAAGCAGAAATTGTGCGCTTTATTTTTGAAGACTATAAACGTACCCGATCTCAATTCCAGACGGTCCGTGATGTAAACGAAAAAGGATACAAACCGAAAAAACGCATAACGAAGACAGGAAAAGATATTTCAAAAGGACGGTTCAATCATGCCATGATCAGCAATATCTTGAACAATCCTGTCTATTTGGGAAAAGTCGTTTATAAAGGCGAATGGTACACTGGTCAACATAAAGCTATTATTTCACAAGATCTGTGGGATGAAACCAAGAGCCTGTGTAAGGTAAATTTAGGTGAAGCATTTCGACCATCACGTGTTATTAAGCACTCTTTGTTAAAAGGGTTGATAGAATGTGAATGTTGTGGTCCCATGACACCAACGCGCAGTAAACATGGCAATAAGTATTATGAGTATTATACGCCATTGAAGACTGTTAAAGAAGGTGCAAAAATTGCAAATTGTAAAGTCGGAAGTATTCCGGCCGGGGAAATAGAGTCATTTGTAATTGATAAAATCAAAAATGTTTTTCAAGCACCTGAATTTCAACAAGAAATATTAAAAGAATTTGAAAGACAAGGACAAAATTATAATGCGGCTGATGTTCACAAAATTATCCAGGATATCGGTGATGCATTCAAATACTTTGAACCAGTAACAATACATGATTTTATATCAGAAATTGTCCAAAAAGTCATAATCTGCAATGATCACATTGAAATTAAGCTGAAACCTTTAGCAGCTACATTGTATGAAAATGGACTTATAGCCCCAGATCCAGCTTTTGACAATAAAATTCTTGAATTAAAATATCCGGTACGATTTGGGCAAAAACGTGGGCGGACAATTATTGTTGAGGCCCTATCTTCGGAAAAAATTATACCGGAACGTGATGAAAAGTTATTTAACGCTGTAACACAAGCATTCTATTGGAAGCAGATAATGGAAGAAAAACATTTATCTTTAACGGAATTGGCAAAACGGGAAAATATAGACCGTGGCTATATGGGGCAAGTTATCCGACTGACAACTCTTGCTCCTGAGATTATTATGGCAATAATTGACGGCAAACAACCCAGACTTCTGAATTTAAGAAGATTGTTGCGAGGACACTTCCCCTACTTGTGGGAAGAGCAAAAACGAGAATTAGGTTTTATATAATTACGCTCTTTCATGCTTTATTTTTGCTAAATAGAAATAAATATTTCTTATTCTTCTAAATTCAACCCTTCATTGAAAAAAATAGAACTTATGCATATATGGCCTTTTGTTTAAATTATTAACAAAAGGTTAAAATATGACACAAAATTTATTCAATGGGTTACCGCCAAAGGTTGCGACATATATCAAGATACATTTGCGGTATATTTTTTCGACAGGACTTTTTAGTCATCAGGAACGAGAGGACTTAATTCAAGAATTAGTCCTCTTTTATTTAGAGCAATTTTACAGAAAAGAGGAGGTGTCTGATGAATACTTATTCATTGCAATAAAAACAAAAGCACAGAAAATTTTACGGGCACGATTGCGAAAAACGCAATCGTTTTTTTTCGCTACAGAGTCATTAAATGATTTGTCAGAAACTGGTTTCGAACCCGCTTCTGACTTTTCTTTAAGTGACTTAGAAAATGAAATTTCGATCCGCGAATTAAGATCCTTTGTTTCAGAAAAGGAATGGCAATTTGTGAAGTTCATTTTGCTTGGATTTACAAATGATGAAGCAACAACACTGGCACATGTATCAAAGAATGTTTTAGAAAACATCAGGAGAAAAATAAAACGAAAAGCACAAAAATAAAAAAAATTGATTTTTTTGAGGGGATTTTTCGCTTTCCGGGATTTTTAGCTTTTGTATCAACCACTCAAAAAGGAGGAAAAATGGTTAAGCATACAAAAAGCGTATATGAAATAATCCAAACAATCCCGGTAGACAGCATGATTTCTCTTTCATTTCCTCAATTGCGTGATTTTGAAAAACGGCTGAAAGAGGAAGTTATTGCTCATACTCTGAAGCGCAGGCAAAAGACGAAGGAATATCATCGGGCAGTTTTAGCTTTGCGTTGGGTACAAGGTATTATTCGAATCAAAAAAATGGATAAATACCCGGGAGTGCGACATGGATAAAAAGACAACTATTCTGTTAGACACGGCTGGCTTTCTTGCGGCTGTGCATAACTATAAGAAAAGTGAGATCGCGGATTTAATTGTCGCGCTGTGTGAATTTAATTTATACGGATGCACATCGGTAAAATTAACGGATATGAAAAAAATTCACTTTGATGCGATTCAAGAAATTATTGATTTACGCAATTCGCGTTGGCTTAAAACCTGTGAAATTAACGCACAAAATGCCAAAAAGCGAACGAGTAATCGCAAAGCGACCGCTGAGCGAAATTTAAGCGAACCTCATACCCCGGCGCAAACCGCCCGCACGGAAGATAAAGAGAATGATAGTGAGGAAGATAAAGATATAGAGTCCGACAGTGATTTGAAAAATAAAAAAGATAAAAATAAAGAGGCGAATTTTGTAGATAAGTCACGATATGTCGGTGCTCCGAGTGTTGAAGAAGTGGCGATTTATTGCAAAGAAAGCGGATATACGATTGATCCGGTTGCGTTTGTGAAGTGGAATTCCGAACGCGGTTGGATGAACGGCAAAAAATATATCGCACTTGATTGGCGGAAGGCTGTCAGAAAATGGTTTTGCAAAGAAAACGGTTTGTCTTACTCCGAAATGGAGAGCATGGCAGATCTCTGTCACGATATGCTCAGTAAAGTAAAGGGGGACATAAAATGCAGTTAATTACAATTGATCAAATAAAAAAAGATTTGGAAACGGCAGCTTATGTGGATCGATTGATGCCGCCGGTACGCCCTCCAAAATATCATGGTTGGCTTTTTGATATCGTCTATACGCCACAGGAAATTGCCTTCATGGATCGCCGTCCGCTTATTCCACGACCGACACAGGAACAGGTTGCAATTTGGGAAAAAGTGATTCTGCAATGGTTGCCTCTTCTTGCGGTTGAGGAAAGAAAGCTTGTTTGGAAACGGGCCACACATATCCCTTGGAAATTGCTTTGTGTGGAATTCGGTTGCCATCGTTCAAAACTGTCAGAAAAATACAATATAGCACTTAGCCGTATTCAAGGTTTTTTGTCGGGACAAAAAAGTCGTGGACATTTTCCCAGAAAATCGTTATAAAAGTTGGTATAATCAGGATGAAAGTGTAAGCAGGCATTCTGATTATGCGTTTTATAAAGCATTAAACCCACTGGCGACAACCCAGTGGGTTTTTATCGTTGCATTTCAATAAAAACAGCCATAATCAAAGCAACCTTCTCTGGTGATGAGGTGATGTGGATTTAGGCCAACTTGTCCCACTATAACGGACTAAACAGGAGAAAATAACATGCTGAAAACAGCTGAAGCGGTTTCAATCGGTCATCCGGATAAAACAGCCGATTACATTTCAAGTTACATTTTAGATAGGCTTATTGAGCAGGATCCACACGTTCATTATGCTGTGGAAGTTATGATTAAAGATAACAATGTTGTTCTTGGAGGTGAGATTAAAGGCAATGTTTCACTAAGCAAAGTTGAAGATTATGTCAAAGAAGCTCTCCGAGAAATAGGCTATGATGAACATTATGCTGAAATCTGGGGAAATTATGCTATTAATATTAACAAAATCAAAGTTATCAACATGATTGGTCAGCAGTCTGCAGACATCAATAAAGGTATCGAAGCTGATGGTTGGGGTGATCAAGGCGTGTTTGTGGGGTATGCATGTCAAGGCGAAGGTCATATCAATCATGAGTTATTTTTAGCTCGCAAGCTTAATGCTGCATTGTATGAAAAGGCTATTACGTCTGATAATCTTGGATTAGACATCAAAACGCAGATTACATTGAACGATTTAGACGGTATTGAAATGGCTATTGTCGCCATTCCAATGTTGATAGATGAAGACTTAACAAAGTTTATCATTGAAACTCTGGGAGAAGAGCCGAAACGCATCATTGTAAATGGCACAGGAACGTATCAATATCACTCATCTATAGCAGATTGCGGTGTTACCGGTCGAAAATTGGCCTGCGACTTTTACTCTACTGCTTGTCCGATTGGCGGTGGTAGCCCTTGGACTAAGGATGCTAGCAAAGCCGATGTAACCTTAAATATTTATGCGCGCTACCTTGCATTAGAAAATTTAAAAGATTATGATGAATGCTTCGTCTATCTGTCATCTTGTATCGGCAAATGCGAATTACCAAGTGCTGTGATCAAAAATGTTAAAAAGGGAATGGAAATCTCTACAACCCTAAATATTAGAAAAAGACCTTCATTAATTATAGAAGAACTAGCTTTAAATAAAGCAGTATTTACAAAACTTTGTAAATATGGATTTTATTGTGATAAAATTTGTTGAGTTGAAAGATATTTAAGTCTATAATACGGCATGTAAGGATAGAAAATGGATAATACTATGTTAAAATATGCGTATTTAGATGAAAAATTAATAGATCTCTTGAATAAAGAAAATATAGCAATAGAATATAATATTTCTCAAATCTTTTGTAAAGAGATAGAAAACAATATAGAAAACCAGGAAGAATTAAAAAAAATTGCAGCTATTCTTTCTATGTGGCTAGATGATACTGATAAGCATTCTCCTTACAAACCATTATACGCAACATCCACTCATTCTTCTTTTTCGTTAGATCATATTACGACAGAAGATGCTGAGTTATTTTTTAAAAATATTGAAAAGTATACAGACAATGTCATTATCTTAGCAAGGATTTTTGATGTTTTATGGGTTACAAAAAAGTTAGGAAGGTCCAATTATGAAGCAGGAGAAAAAGCCGCTAAATATTGGCGTAAATATATAGATCTGCTTCTTACTAAAAAATACTTTAATCAAGCTGCAAAAAATGTTAGAAGATATATTTCACAAGCCTTATCTCTTCCTAGGGATTCTACAGAACGTAAACAATGTATTAAGAAATATGGAGAATGGTTAGAATTAAAAATTACGGAAGAAAATGAATATTTTTTATGTACCTTGTATAAATTATATACAGATGGTAGTTTGGTGGATGATAAATATGCTGAAATAATATTAACGTCTGCTTGGCAACATTTTACAAGTCATTTAACCACGGATAATGATTTATTGCTTCAAACGTATGTTGATATTATTATTTGCCTTGCTAGACGTGGCAATAAGCAAAATTTAATGGTAGATACATTGGTTGAATTTGCAAAATATTTCAAGGATAAAGAAAAGAAAGAAACTAACATTGTCAAAAAAATTAATTTACTCAAAAAATCCATAGAATGTTTTAGAAAAATACGAAATAAGTCATACAAGAGAGAGATAGATATTTTACAAAAAGAAATCGAAGATCTTCAAGTTCAAATTCCAAATACAATGCATTCAATTCAAACTTTTCCTATAGACATTACAGCAGAAGTTAAGAAATCTATAGATAAAATTACAGGAAAAAATACTTATGATGCATTGGTAATACTAGCACGAAATATGTACTGGATTGATGAAGATTATGTTAAAAATAATAAAGTTGAATCAATCGTTGAAAAATTGTGTGAAACTGTTGTATATAATCAAAAAGGACAGCCTCAAAATACATCAAAATACACTATAGGAGAGAATAGATGTATATCTATTCACTATGATTTAACATTTTTAGCATGCAATATTTTACCTATGCTAGATGTTTTTAGAGCTGAACATAGAATTAATAAATTTTCATTATTGAATATTGTGTCTAATAATCCACTAGTACCAATGGGATATGAAAAAATATACGCGATAGGATTATTTCACTACCTTTCAGGAAACTATCTTGAAGCAGCTTATATTTTAGTGCCTGCTTTTGAAAATTCTTTACGTTATTTAGTATCTCATAATCATCCGGTTTCTTATTTTAAAGATACCAATATAGAGTTTGATAAAGTTAAAATTGATGAGTTTATTGATATATTATGTGAAGAAAAAATCATTCCTCCCGATATTGCATTTAATTTACATTACTTTTTTGGTTCAAGTGATTGGAATCTTAGAAATAATTTAATGCATGGTCTTTATCCTTATGAATTAATAAATAGTAAAGAAGTCATAGTCTCTCTTTCTTTAATTTATTGGTTAATAATGTATCCATATATTGTAAAACAATAATCAATGGGTCCTTCCTTGCTTCGGATCGTATGCAGGGACGCAAGCCGCAGCATTTTTCTAGCGAAATACAAAAATTTTGGGTGGTCGGTGGTCACTCAAAAATACATTAATATCAAATAGTTATGAAAACAAATTAAAGCCTTGGGTGGTCACTTTTAAATTTTGGGTGGTCACCCTTTGTTTTATGGCATAAATTCAAGGTGTAAAATGGATTTTCAACAAAACTTTCCGGTGGATAAACTTATCCCTTATGCTCGCAACTCGCGGACACATAATGACGAACAAATTGCCCAAATTATGGCCAGTATCAAGGAGTTTGGTTTTACAAACCCAATTCTTATCGGTTCGGATAATGTCATTATTGCCGGACATGGCAGACTTTTGGCGGCACAACGCCTTGGCATGACTGAAGTGCCGGTTATACGTTTACCTCACTTGACCGAAACGCAACGCCGGGCATTGGTCATTGCCGATAACCGGATCGCCCTCAACGCCGGTTGGGATGAAAAAATGTTAGCGTTGGAGATTGGCGAGCTGAAGGACGAAGACTTTGACCTCGCTAACCTCGGCTTTACTGATGATGAACTGAAAGCCCTTGAAAACTTCGGTGATATTCAAGAAACAGAGAATGCTGAAGATGATATTATTCCTGAAGAACCGGTTGAAGCAACTTCAAAACGTGGTGACGTTTGGCAGTTAGGTAATCATCGTTTAATGTGCGGCGATACGACCATGATAGACGATTTCAAAAAGTTAATGCAGAACGACGTGGCCGACATGATTTTTACCGATCCGCCTTATAACGTGAACTATGGTGCAACGATGAAAGACAAACTCCGGTATCATACCAGTCCGAACCATGGGCGCACCATTATGAACGATAATCTGGGCGAAGATTTCGAACAGTTCCTTTACGATGCCTGTACCAATATGTTGATGTATTGCCAAGGTGCCGCTTACGTTTGCATGAGTTCGTCCGAACTTCACACTCTTTATTCGGCATTTGTGAAAGCCGGCGGCAAATGGTCCACCTTTATTATTTGGGCTAAAAATACCTTTACCTTGGGCCGGGCCGATTATCAGCGACAGTATGAGCCTATCCTCTACGGCTGGGTGAACGACAAACCTCATTATTGGTGTGGTGACCGAAATCAGGCAGATGTATGGGAATATAATAAACCTCAGCACAATGATCTTCATCCGACCATGAAACCGGTGGAGTTAGTGGAGCGTGCAATTAACAACAGTTCCAAGATTGGTGATATTGTATTGGACGGATTTGGTGGTTCCGGAACGACTTTAATTGCCTGCGAAAAGACCGGTCGAGTCGCAAGATTGATGGAATTGGACCCGAAATACTGCGATGTTATCGTGAAAAGATGGGAAGATTGGACCGGTAAAAAGGCTGTTCTGTTAGAAAGTGGCAAAAATGTAAAAAATAATGCAGAAACAATCACTTATAATGCAGAATTAACTGGATAATTCTTTAAAAAAGAGCGTTCATTGACTTGTAAGAAATAACAACGAAAGGGTATTAAAATGAAAACAGTTAAAACTTACATGGTCAGGAAGCCTTCAGATATCGATGAGGTCAAAAGCATGACAAAAGCCAAAGCATTCTCGGAGGTTGAATCTCGCACTTATGAAAATTTTGCAAAAGATTTAACAAAACTCTGTAAGACCTACGGCGTAACGATAAAGTGCATCGGCGGGGTAAGCCTGCACTCGCAAGACGACATGAAAAAACTCCAGGGTTACAGCTCGGATCTGGATAGTGGCGACATTTTACCCATTTGGAGGGATTAAATATGTATAAAGAAATGCCTGAAGATTTGATGGTCAAGATTAAAGAAGCCGCAGGAATCATTAACAAACACAACTGCGCGGTTGATACCATGCTTATCGCTGTCGGAAATAATTTCTATGGGTACCAACCATACCCTCAGCCGAAGAAAAAGAAATACTGTCAAGTAGCAGGTCAACGGCTTGAGGAAATAAGCCACACGTTTAACGAGGTACATGATGCATTGGCAAAAGAAAACATCGACCTCTTGGTTTGCTTTGTGGCTCTTAAAGAAGGCGGTGCAACGGTTTTCGTATCTCAAGAAGCTGTTAACCGCCGCCTTGACGTATTTAACGAACTCAAAAAAATGGAGGAATACCATGCCAAAATATCCTGAAATAACGGTTAAACTGATTGGTGAAAATAGCAACGCTTTTAACATATTAGGTATTTGCATTAAAGCAATGCGCAGAGCCGGTTTGACCGAGAAACAAGTTGATGAATTCAGAATGGAAGCAACATCGGGTGATTATCAACACTTACTAAATACCTGTATGCGATATTTTGAAATAGAATAGAAACCGCACAAAAAATAAGGGATCGGATTAAAACCGGTCCCTTTTTTACTGGATAATAATTTAGGCGTTGGTCTTTAGGTAATACGTCCGTACGCCGTCATTCTTTTCGGAGACGATGGTTGCTTTAGTTTTTTTAGCGTAAAGCGACATTGCGCCGCGGATCGAGTTTTCTTTCCACCCGAGGGCCTCAGCCATCTCTTTTAAGGTAGCACCTTCCGGGCGGCCGAGCATAACAACCATAAAGGCTATTTTATCGTGCTTGTCTATCTCGACCGGTTGCAGCTGTGTGACTGTTGGCACCGGATCGGCCTTTGTCTCGGTCTCAACCGCAACCTTGTCTAAGGTTTTTAACCCCTTAACTGTGATATGGGAGGTGGATTTTTTAGTTGTAGCCTTAGTTACTGTTTTTGTCTTTTGTGTTGTCATTTTTTGATCCTTTCTATCTGGTTAACACACTTGAATGAATGCTTGGAAATAAAATTATATCCAGTAAATAATGCAAGAAAGTGAAGAAATATGGCAAATAAAGTGTCAATGCGGGAATATGCCCGACTTCGAGGGGTAAATTTAAGTGCAGTTCAGAACGCAATCAAGTCCGGCCGCATTCATACAGAACCTGACGGTAAAATAGATGTAGAAGAAGCTAATCGCGACTGGTTTATCAATACGGACCAATCAAAACAACGCAAACCCGATCCGATTTTCGAATCACAGATAGGGAGCCGTCCCAATAATATGGGAACGTTTCAACAGGCCAAAACAGCCGATGTTTATTACCGGGCCATGATTGCTAAGGCCAAATTGAGAGTTTTAAATGGTGAAGTCGTTGATAAGAAAAAAGCCGCCAACTATGCATACACGCTCGGCCGATCGATCAGAGATTTGATGTTAAGCTTTCCTGTGCGCTATGGTGCGGTAATTGCCTCGGAATTAGGTGCGGATGAACATACAACAACGTTAATTTTGGAGAAATATATCTGTGAGCTCCTCTCAAACAGTGAAGAACTTCTCGACCGAAAACTTTGATTTGGAAGGTTTTATTGCCTGCGAATTTTTCAAAGGGTTGGAACCGGACAGCTACATGTCGGTATCAGATTGGGCAGATGCCTACCGGACTTTATCATCAAAGTCAGCGGCGGAACCCGGACGGTGGCGAACCAAACGTACGCCTTACTTAAAAGAGATTATGGACTGCCTTTCGCCCCGTTCTCCAATCCAAAAGGTTGTTTTTATGAAAGGGGCACAAATCGGTGGCACCGAGTGCGGCAATAATTGGATCGGCTACATCATTCACAAGGCTCCCGGTCCAATTATGGCTATCTCGCCAACTGTGGAAATGGCCAAGCGTAACTCGCGCCAGCGTATCGATCCGCTGATTGAGGATTGTCCGACACTTAAAAACCTGGTCAGTTCCGCCCGGTCACGCGATAAAGGTAACACCATGCTGTCAAAGGACTTCCAAGGTGGCGTGCTCGTAATGACCGGTGCGAATTCTGCTGTCGGGCTTCGTTCCATGCCGGCTCGATACCTGTTTATGGATGAGATTGACGGTTATCCGGCCGATATTGAGGGAGAAGGCGATCCGATCCTATTGGCAGAGCGGAGAACAGCAACATTTAACACCAAGAAAAAGATATTTTTGGTTTCAACACCGACAATAAAAGGAGTTTCAGCCATTGAGCGCGAGTTTTCGCACTCGGATCAACGGTATTATAAGTTGCCTTGCCCGTTCTGTGGCTGTTTTCAGGCCCTTAAATGGGAACAAATCCATCCGCAGGAAAACGGCGTTGTCTTTTATGAATGTGAACATTGCCATAAGCTGATTGCGGAACATTATAAAACGCAGATGTTGGAAGCCGGTCATTGGGAAGCGACTGCAGAATCTATTGACGGACTGACGGCCGGTTTTCATCTGTCCTCGCTTTACTCTCCGGTCGGGTGGCTATCATGGGCTGAATGCGTACAAATTTACGAAAAAGCCAAGAAAGATGCCACACTGATGCAGGGGTTTCGGAATACCATTCTCGGTGAAACTTACGAACAGGAAAGCGAAGCTCCGGAATGGCAAAGGCTCTATGAAACTCGGGAAAATTACCCGATGGGCGTTGTGCCGCGCGATGGTTTATTCCTGACCGCCGGCGTGGATATTCAAAAGAACCGTATCGAATGTGAAGTGGTCGCTTGGGGCCGGCAAAAACAGAGCTGGTCTGTTGACTATTACGTTTTGGACGGTGACACTGCTAAGCCGGAGGTTTGGGCCAAACTGGCCGATGTGGTCAATAAGGACTATCCGCACGAAAGCGGGATCACAATGCCGATCCGGGTGATGTGCGTTGACTCCGGTTATGCCACGCAAGACGTTTATTCGTTTGTGCGCCAGTTTAACCAAGCCATTTGGGGTGGTAATGGTGCCAGGGCCAATGCGCCCAGAACCGTTGTTGCCATTAAAGGGCAAAGTCGTGATACCGCGATGATCCTATCCACTTCAAAGGCCGATACGAAAAAGAAAGGTCTGAAAGTATGGAATGTATCCGGTCCGGTTATCAAAACTGAGCTTTATCGGTGGTTAAAAATGGAACGAATCGGCGAAAATGCAACTGATTTCGGTCGTTGTCATTTTCCTCAGTATGCGGAGGAGTATTTTAAACAGCTGACAGCAGAGCGCCAAATTGTCAAGATAAGCAACGGTTATCCGAAATCCGTCTGGGAAAAAGACCCGACTCGACGAAACGAAGCTTTAGACTGCCGCGTTTATGCGCGTGCCGGTGCGGCAATTTATGGCCTTGACCGATTAAGTGAAAAGGCGTGGCAAGAACTGGAAGCGGCTATTCCAAAGGAACCGAACCAAAAAGTAAAAGTTAAAAAACAACCGAAATTTATTCAAATCCAACCCACAAAGGTAAATGATCCATGGCTATAAACATAGAAATTCTTAAAACTCGCCTGACGGAAGCCGAAGAAGCTTATCACAAACTGATGATCGGCGAAAAGGAGGTTTCGGTCAGCGTTGGCAACTTTGGCTCAACAACCTATAACCAAGCGAGCCGGACGGCTCTTGAAAGCTACATCAGCTCTCTTAAATCGCAAATTGCCGCGGCGGAAGGTACACCAACATGTCGTCGCCGGATTATGAAAGTGAGTTTTTAATGACAGACACATCACACAAAGCAGCTTCGCAAACTTTGCGAGAAATTGCCTCATGGCTACCGGGCCGTGGTTCTGCTGACAGCGATTTGTTGCCGGAACTGGATACGATGGTTGCCCGGTCGCGTGACTTAACACGTAATCATGGGATTGCCGCCGGAGCCATGCAAACTTTGTCCGACAATATAGTCGGCACCGGGTTTCGTTTATCGGCAAAGCCTGATTATAAGGCTCTTGGCAAAACCAAGGAATGGGAAGAAGAATGGCAGGCACACGTTGAAAGTTTATGGCGATCCTGGTCCGAAACTTTTGAATGTGATGCGGCGAAATCCTTAACTTTCCATGGCCTGACGACACAAGTTTTCAAATCTTGCCTGATTAATGGCGAGGCTTTGGCTATCCCGCTATGGTTGAAAGACCGGAAGTTTTCTACTGCCATTCAGTTAGTAGAACCGGACCGACTGTCTAATCCAAACGGCCAAACGGATAGCAAAACTCTCCGCGGTGGTATTGAAATAGATAAATATGGCGCTCCGATTGCCTACTATATTCAAAAGGACCACCCGGGCGACTTTTGGGCAGATCTTAAGTCTTGGGAACGTATTCCAGCTTTTACGCCTTTTGGTCGGAGACGAGTTCTGCATATTCACGATATCAGCCGTATCGGGCAATCTCGCGGAAAGCCTGTTCTCAGTTCCATTATGCCGATGTTCAAAATGTTGGACCATTATGAACGATCCGAGCTTCAGGCCGCGATCGTCAACGCAATGATAGCCGCGTTTATTGAAACGCCGATGGATGGTGAAAGTCTAAACGAACTGTTCGGCGGTTCAAGTGATGATTACCTGTCGGCAAAAAAGGATTGGCAGGTAAAGCTTGAGGGAGGATCAATTATCCCGATATTTCCCGGAGATAAGGTTGCGCCATTTACGCCATCTCGTCCGAACTCGGCTTATGGAGCTTTCGTTGAAAACTTACTCCGACATATCGGCACTGGGCTTAACATTCCTTATGAATTGCTCTTGAAAGACTTTTCAAAAACGAATTATTCATCTGCCCGCTCGGCATTATTGGAAGCCTGGCGATACTTTAACGGTCGCCGGCAATGGCTTTCCACTTATTGGGCCACGCCGGTTTATGAGCTTTGGTTGGAAGAAGCCGTCAATAAAGGACTGGTTGATGCACCGGACTTTTACGAGAACCGCTACGCTTACACAAGATGTAAATGGATCGGTCCTGGTCGTGGTTGGGTTGATCCGGTCAAAGAGGCTCAGGCTTGTAAATTGAGAATGGAGATAGGATTATCCACACTTGAAAACGAATGTGCGAGCCAAGGTTTAGACTGGGAAGAAGTTTTAGAGCAACGAGCCAGAGAAAAAGATAAATTAAATGAATTAGGACTTGTTAACTCATTAATTATGTCAGAAAATGGCAGTATATAATGAAACATATCTTGATATGTGAATAAAATTATACTAGAACATTTGATGTGAAGGCTTCATGAACCTTCGAATAATAACTTTAATATTAAAGAAAGGAAATATCACATATGAAAAAACTTCTTAGTATAGCTATTGTTGCATTAGCACTAACAGGATGCACAACAGCTCCATTTATGCCATCAACTGGTGCTCTTTATACAAATAATAAAGCTCCTCTACAACTTGAATACAATAATACAGACTTAGGACATAAAGTTGGTCAAGCTTCATCTCATAGTTTTGTAGGATTGTTTGCATTTGGTGATACAAGTGTACAAGCAGCTGCAAAAGATGGAAACATTAAAGTAATTAAACATACAGACTATGAATTTACAAATGTATTCTTTGGTTTATTTACTAAAACAACAGTTTATGTATATGGAGATTAATAGTGAGAAAAGTATTCGCAATCTTATTTGTGATGCTTCTTCTTCCTGGGTGTGTTTCAGCACCAAAGGCACCATTTGCTCCATCTAGTGGTCTGTTCTATACTGAAATTAAAGCTCCTTTAACAACGGACTTTAATAAGCAAAAAATTACAAAGACATATGGACAAGCGTCATCAACACATGTAGCATATTATATTCTCAGTTTTGCTATTGGTGATGACTCTATTAATAAAGCCATTAAAGATGGAATGCTAAAAAATGCAGCATAAAAGGACAAAATTAGCAAATATTGATTTTAAGTTAAAAGATAAATTTGTAGGGAGGGAAATTCCATGAAAATAAT
>CANPYS010000019.1 GCA_947588655.1 uncultured Alphaproteobacteria bacterium
CCGTTATGCGCAAACTTATCCTCTTTGCTAACTCTTCCCTTAAGCCTTGTGCATAACTCTTTTATCTGGGTTGATGACGTTTTTTAGAATAAGGGAAAGGTGGAGCCTATAAAAACAACAAAAGTAATTGTTGTTTTTTAGGCGACATCACGCGTATGTTAGCTTGCAAGGCGACGACAGACGCCGATGCAAGCGTTACAAAGCAAGTGACCAAAACTTACGAGTAAGACCATAGAGGTACATGAGGAAACTTTCGGGCTTAAAATTGCTCTAGATGCCAGCTATACGCCTTCCCCTAAAGGTTATACGCCTTTCAGCGCATTTACAACCTCTTCCCCTATCTCAGCATTATGATAAACACGCTGTACATCATCGTCATCATCAAGCGCGTCAATAAAATCAAGCAATTTTTGTGCGGTTTCAACATCGGTGATGTCGGTTTTGACGAGAGGTTTCCAGTCAAGCCGAGAGGCGGACGGCGTGCCGAACACTTTTTCCAAAGCTTCGGTCACGGTTGCCAAATCGTCCGGCAAAGTTTCAATTTCGTGATATTCGTCATCGGAAGAGACATCATTTGCGCCGGCTTCCAAAGCTGTTTCAAACATTTTATCAGCATCGGCGGTTGATGCCGGATATTGAATATAGCCGATGCGTTCAAAATTAAAAGCGACGGAGCCACTTTCGCCCATTGTGCCGCCGCGTTTGCCGAAAATGGTGCGAATATTGCCGGCTGTGCGATTTTTATTATCGGTTAAAGCCTCAACAATAACCGCCACTTTTCCAGGGCCAAACCCCTCATAACGCGCTGAAACATAATCAGCCCCGCCGGCGGTTTGTGTTGCTTTAGCAATAGCGCGTTCAATGTTATCTTTGGGCATACTTTCGGCGCGTGCTGCCTGAATAGCCAAGCGCAAGCGCGGATTTTTATCTGGTTCGGGCAAGCCTGATTTTGCGGCAATGGTAATATCACGCGCCAATTTTGCAAAAACGCGTGCTTTTTTGGCGTCTTGCGCCCCTTTACGATACATAATATTTTTAAATTGCGAATGTCCTGACATTTATTTACTCCTTTTAATTTTCATTTTCCGCCAAAGTTCCTTCCAAAAGCAAAAACGCCGGTGTTTTGTCGCCGAATGTGTGATATTTTTCAACCAATTCAACGGCCTCGGCATCTGTTTTGGGCGCTTGATATACCCGATGACTTGCTTTAGGTGATTTCAAAGGCTCGGCGGCCTCATCTTCTTTGGCGCGGTCAACTTTAATTTCTGCCGGTGTTTTCAAGATTTTATCCAAAATATCCTGCGTTTCTTTGGAACGGCGATTCGTAAAAACAATATTTTGCTTGTCAGCGGGTAACATAGCAAGCACTTTTTCCAAATTTTCAAGCTGACGCATTTTTTTAATTAGGTTAATATCGTCAACCACCAAAATATTAATTTTGGAAAGATCAATCCGATTTTCCGCGGCAATTTCCAAAAGCAAATCGGGCGAGGCAATAATGACATTAGCTTCAGAATTAACCTCTTGCGTGGTATCTTGAAGTGTTTCTTCATTAATTTCGTGATATTTGTTAAAGACGGCAAGCCTATCAGAAACCTTAACGGATTGTTCAGAATCTGCCGTCACAATTAAAATATTTTGCCCTTGTTTTTTAGAAATAATATCAATCAAGGGAAAAACGTACGAACAAGTTTTGCCGCAACGTCCCGGCGCGATTGTAAAGACATCTTTACCCTCAAGCACGGAAGGAATAACATCTTTTTGAACAGTTGTTGGCTCAACAATGCCAAGTTCTTGCATTGCTTGAATTGTTTCAGGGCTTAAGCCCAAATCTTGAAAAGTCATTTTTCACCTCGTTTTAATTCTTTGCCGATACTATAACTTTCTCTTAGCTTAAGTCAAGCACAATGTTTTATCAAATTTTAACTTTTTAAAGTCAAATTTAAAAAATCTGCATATCAGATTGTCTTTTTACTTGCGAAGAATTATTTGATGATGTATGTTTTAAAGGTTATAACATTTTATGGAGGTTAAAATAACAGCTGAAAATAATAATGCGTCAGTACACACAAGCGATGGACCACGCATAAACGAGGGCATTAAAGCCAGACAAGTCCGCTTAATTGATGAAATGGGCGAAAACCGAGGGGTTGTTTCTATTGCCGAGGCGCTCCAAATTGCCGATAACGCCGGGCTTGATTTGATTGAGATTTCACCGCAGGCCAATCCGCCTGTCTGCAAAGTTTTAGATTACGGCAAGTATAAATACGAAGTCCAAAAGCGCAAAAACGAAGCGAAGAAAAATCAAAAAGTTGTCAACATCAAAGAGCTCAAACTTCGTCCGGCGATTGATACGCACGATTACGAGGTTAAAATTAAGCAAGCCAAAAAGTTTTTGACGCAAGGCGATAAAGTTAAGTTTACGATGCGCTTTAAAGGGCGAGAAATGTCGGCTAACGATATGGGAAAGCAGATTCTTGATAAAATCATCAGCGATTTAGACACTGTTTCAAAGGTTGATGCCGCGCCCAAAGTGGAAGGGCGGCAAATGAGCATGTTGCTTTCGCCCTTATAATTTCTTTCGCCTTTAAAAAAAGCCTGAAAATTTTCAGGCTTTTTTTTGTTACATTTGCTTTGTTTACATACATATACAAAAAAACGCGGTATAATTTTACCGCGTTTTTTTGAAACAGAAGCCTATTAATTTTGTGGTGGCCATTTTGCAGCGTTAAGAGTTTCATAGGAGTGTTGTACTGGACACCCATCACTATAAATGATTAGATGCGGATAAATTATGCCACTATTAGTTAAAGAAAAGTTTCCAGTATTACTATCATCTTGGCTCGTTGCGAAAAATTGTCCAGTTTCACATTCCGCACTTGAGGTTACATCACCACCAACGCCTGACTTTTTCGTTTCTAGTATTGTTGGAACATACCAGTGCCCTCCACCAAAGCCAGGATTATAATTTGTAAGGTACCCAAGGGAATTACCTAGCCATGAATATATCTCATAATTATAATCATGAGCAAACTTTTTTTCAGAATCTGGGTTAATCTTTAGCATATTTGTTACAACATTGCTACCTGTATTTTTTGTTATTATTCTGCAATCCCTAGATAATGACATATTATGTTCCAGACAATATTTATCTTCAGTAACCTTTGCAACATTTGCAAGGCACTTATCTTCACGGTCGTTGTCCTTCTTGAGTGTAACCGTCGTGGAATTTAATGCAACCACTTTGGCATAACACCCTTCATCACAACGCTCATCATTAAAATAAAATCCAGAATCAAAGAAGAAATGAGATTTGTAGTGAGATACAAAGTAAACTTTACCAAAAGAATTGCCTTGCTTTGTTGGTGTAAACGTACCGTCCATATTAGCATAAAGCCCTTGAGACTTGCAGACATCTGTTGTCGCTGTTCCAGAGGAAGGTACTTCGGCGAAACAGTCACAATAATACTCATTAGGATCCTCTATCTGATCACCCGAGTCATTATAATATGCACAATGCGTACAAAGGCAATCTTCGTCTAGGCTTTTGCTTACACCTTTAGAGGTAACAGAAACAGGTGTATAACAAGCTCCGCTATAACAAACATCTTTGCAGACATCTTTTTCAAGATTAGAATCCCAATCACATTCTTCATGACAGTCGTATGTTCCATTAGATTTGTTAAAAACAGAACTATGTACAATTACCTCATCACTCAAACAATCTAGATATCCTTCATCATCAGCACAGTTACTATACTCCGAGTCTTCCCCTTCTTGACACACGGGAGAACAAAGATCCGTATCGTAAGAGGTCAAAGTATGTCCTTCTGAACATAACTTATAAGTTTTTCCACCCTCTTGACAATAAACAAACTTATCGCATCCCCATATATTATCACTATTTTCTTTAAAGCCTTTAGATTTACAATTTTCTGCTGATTTTTCGTCTAAGCACTGATATTTTACAGAACCATCAGAATCGGTGCAAGTTAATTGTTTTTGATTAGAGCCACAAGGCGTGGTTTGTGTAAAGCCTAAGCTTTGACAACTAACTTTGGGATATTTTACACAAATTTTATAGTTTTCATTATAAGGACAGTGTTGATATTCCTCACATCCCTTCACATCTTCAGTTTTATAACCCAACTCATCACATGCTTTTTCCGGCGTTGTATAATCCACGCACTTCATATATTTTGTATTAAACGGGCATTTCACATAATGTTCACAATTCTCAACTTCATTTAGCGAATACCCTAAATCAGTGCATTTCTGAGCCGCCGTTGATTTATCGTTGCATTCATCAGAATCACCACATGTTATAGCCATTGCCGGTGTGGCAACAAACATCAAAAATAAAATTAAAAACTTTTTCATTGATTTACTCCCAAACAACATACTTGATATCACCAAAGCGAATAACTGGAGGATTTACCTTTTTCTCCCGAACAGCTCCACATAAAGTATATGTAACGCCATTTTCTTCACAACTTCTGATACTTGAACACCATTCACTTTTATCAAAGATTGTAAAGCCAAGCTCGGTGCAAGTTTTTCCTTTGATCTCACCGCAAGCGTATTTTTGTGGTGTTTCTTCAATTGGGCATTTCATTGAATTAACGCCCTCATCGCAAGATGTTTCCGTAAAGCCTAGCTCTTCGCATGTCCTGACGGGCGCCGTTATATCAACACATAAGAGTTTTGTTTGATCAAACGGGCATTTAACGGATGTTTCGCCGTCAGCACAACTTGCCGATGTATAACCTAACGCAGTGCAATCACCCTTTTCCGATAAAGGATTTTTTTCAATACATCTGCCTTTGCTTTCATCAAACGGGCATTTTAAGAACGATTCGCCGTCAGCGCAACTTGTGGCAGTATCGGTATAGCCAAGCTTAGCGCAATCGCCGGCCGTTTCCCCATATGTGCGCCCTTCAACGCAACTATTGTTTCCGCCATAATCGTTAACGCATGTTTCGGCAAAAGCAGGATTGGCGATAAACATCGCCATCAATAAAATTATTAATTTCATCAATGTTCTCCTAAAAAATTGATAATTTAAATGTACCTTAAAATTATGAAAATGTCAAGTTTTTTTTACACAGGAAAACCAAATATATAACTTTTTAAAAATGCCCCCAAAACAACAATTATTTTTGGTGTTTTTATAGGCTCTTCTTGCTCATAAGTTTTGCGTTCATCGCAAAACTTACGAGCAAGAAGTGGTGTAGATAGCGTTGTTTTTTTATTAAAAGTACCGCAGCGTACATAGAGTTAAAAAGAAAATGCGGAGAATGAGGTGGATAGAGTGATTTCTTTGGGCTTGGACAATTTTAGCGTACAAGGATAATTTTTTGCACCCAAGCCCGTGGAAAGGCGGATAGCGTGTGCAGATAGAGTGATTTTAAGCCCGAAAGTACCGCAGTGTACATAAAGGTACATGAGGAAACTTTCGGGCTTAAAATTGCTCTAGGTGCCAGCTATACGCCTTTCCCTGATTGGTAGGGGTGAGGAGACTTGAACTCCTACTCGCCAAGCGAACAAGATTTTGAGTCTAGCGCGTCTACCAGTTCCGCCACACCCCCATTGAAAGTATGGGTAGGTTTATAACAAATAATTTCTGCTGTCAACACTTTTTTGAATTTTATATTTTTTTTAATTTTTTGTGTTATAATTTATTTAAATTCAGAATAAAAGGAGCGGCTTTGTTAAGTTTAGAGCAGACAGCGGCCGTTTTGTACGGCGAACAAAAATATCCTCAGGCTTTGGATATTTACCTCTCTCTTTACAAAAAAAGTCCCAAAACTGAAAAATATTCCATTTTTTGTGGCAACTGTTATGATGCCTTAGGTAAACCGGCGCAAGCTATTCGTTTTTATAAAAAAGCCTCAAAGCTTAATCCTGCTTCAACGACATCTCTTATGGCTTTAGCAAACCTTTATTATCAGCGGGGCGATTACAAAAATTCAGAAAAATTTTCCTTAAGAGCCTTAAAAGCCGAACCCAAAAATCAATCGGCGCTCATTAATTTGGGCAACATTGCTTATTGCCTTTCAGACTATGAAAAATCGTACAAATATTATCAAGCCGTGTACAACGAAAATAAGGCGAGTTACATTGCGCTGATTAATATGGCAAACGTAAGTTTTGACCTCAAGCATTACGCGCTTGCCTTAGAACACGCGGAGCAAGCGCTTCATCTTTATCCGTCAAGTGTTGACGCATACATCATTCGCGGCAACGCTTATTTAGAGTTAGGCAAGTTCAAAAAATCAGAAAAAGCGCTGATAAACGCTTTAGATTTAAACAATCAAAACCCTTGGATTTATAATACCTTAAGCAGGCTTTATCAAAAGCTTGAGCGTTGGGACGAGGCTTTGGCGGCGGGTTGGAAAGCCGTTGTTTTGGAAAAAAATGCCCAAGACGAGCAACACATAAATTTCGGTTATTTATTATACGAATACACCGCCGAGAAAAAAGGACCTTTGGCGCAAACTTATGCCGCCAAATGGTTTGAAAAATATTTTGACAACGAGCTTGTAACTTATATGGCAAGCGCAATTTTATCAAACAAGCAACTCAACCGCGCCAACGCCCATTACATTGCCAAGCTTTTTGATTCTTTTGCCGCCGATTTTGATTCAACGCTTGCCGAGCTAGATTATCAAGTCCCTGCGCAAATTGCCACGGCGTTAAAAAAGGTATATCATTTGCCTTTTTATGTTCGCGCGCGTGTTTTAGACTTGGGTTGTGGCACAGGTTTATGCGCTGAAAAAATAAAGCCTGCCTTGGGTTGGAGCAACATTGAAGGGGTTGATTTATCAGAAAAAATGCTCAAACAAGCCGAGGCAAAAGGGGTATATTCAGCCCTTCATCAAGCCGATATTTTGGAGTATCTCAAAGACTTAAGCCCAAAATATCATTTGATAACGGCGGCCGATGTCCTCACATATTTTGGCGATTTGAAAGCTTTGTTTGAAAACATCACGCATGCTTTGGGGCAAAACGGCATTTTCATTTTCAGCATTTCCGAAAATATGACCGACGATTCCAATTACACGCTCACGCCGTCAGGACGCTTTGTGCATCAACCGGCTTATGTCTTAAATCTGCTCAAAAAGTGCGGTTGCAAGCCAATTCTCTCAGAACGCAAAGTTTTGCGAACCGAGGGCGCGTCGCTTGTTTATGGTTATATCATTGCCGCCCAAAAAGAATTTATTATTGCAAAATAAGCCTTTCCGCCACCTCCGCAACGGCTTCCGCCGTAATGGAAAAGTGCGCATAAAGCGCCTCGCCTTTACCGGACGCGCCAAAGCCTTCCATACCGACAAATGCTTGCGCATAACGCTCCCAGCCAAACCGCACGCCGGCCTCAACCGCCACACAAGGCACATTGCCTAAAACCGCTTTTTGATAAGCCTGCCCTTGCTTTTCAAAAAGCTCCCAACAAGGCATGGAAACAACCGCCGCCGCAATGCCTTTTTCAGCAAGCAACTTTTGCGCCTCAAGGCCAAGCGAAACCTCAGAGCCTGTCGCCAAAAGCGTCACTTGCCGCAACTTGTTAGAGCCAACATCTGAAATCACATACGCGCCTTTGGCACATAAGTTTTCTTTTGCTGTCGTGCGCAAAAGGGGCAGATTTTGCCTTGAAAGCGCCAAGATACTCGGGCCCGATTCGTTTTCAAGCGCCAACTGCCAACATTCTGCCGTTTCAACCGCGTCGCATGGCCGAAAAACATTCATGTTCGGCATCGCGCGATAAGATGCCAAATGCTCCACCGGCTGATGCGTAGGGCCGTCTTCCCCAACACCAATGGAATCATGCGTCATCACATAAATAACCCGCAAGCCCATCAGCGCCGCCAAACGCATGGACGGCCGCATATAATCTGAAAACACAAAGAACGTGCCACCGTAAGGAATAACACCGCCATGTAGCGCCATGCCGTTCATAAGCGCGCCCATCGCATGCTCTCTGATGCCGTACATCACGTTGTTGCCGGCATAATCTGCCGCCGTCACGGTTTTCATACCCTCAACAAACGTCAGGTTTGAAGCCGCCAAATCAGCGGAGCCACCCACAATTTGAGGAATATGCGGCACAATTTTTTCCAAGCACATTTGCGAGGCTTTGCGGCTTGCGACCTTTGTCTTTTGGTTAATCATCTCCGCTTTTAAATCTTGCAAAGCTTTATCCCAATTTTGAGGCAAAACATTTTCTATAAAATCTTTGAAATTTTGCCCTGCCGCTTTTGCCGATTCGCACCAATCCTCATAAGCTTTTTCAGAGCGTTTGCCGGCATCGCGCCAAGCCGATAAAATATCTTGAGGAATTTCAAACGGCGCACTTTGCCACTTCAAATTTTGACGCAAAAGCGCTGTTTCTTCCGCGCCTAAAGGCGAACCATGACACTTGGACGTGCCTTGTTTGTTAGGCGCGCCAAAACCAATGATTGTGCGAACCGAAATCAAATTCGGCTTATCAGAATGTTGCACCGCTAAAATCGCCTTTTCAATTGATTCGGGATTATGCCCGTCCGCCTCAAAAGTGTTCCACCCCATAGCCTGAAAACGCTTGAGCTGATCGGTAGAATTAGCTTTATCCACCGTGCCGTCTATCGTGATGTTGTTATTATCCCATAAAACAATCAGCTTGTTTAATTTCAAATGCCCTGCCAAAGACGCCGCCTCTTCGGAAATGCCTTCCATCAGGCAACCGTCGCCGTTAATGACATAAGTGTAGTGATTGCAAAGCTTGTCGCCAAAGCGCGCGTTAATCAGACGCTCCGCCAAAGCCATGCCGACCGCGCTTGAAATGCCCTGCCCCAAAGGACCGGTTGTCATATCAATGCCCGCAAGATGACCATATTCAGGGTGTCCGGCAGTTTTTGAGCCAAGTTGCCGAAAAGACTTGATGTCATCAAGCGAAATATCTTCATACCCCAAAAGATAAAGGAGCGAATATAAAAGCATAGAGCCATGCCCCGCCGAAAGCACAAACCTGTCGCGATCAAACCACTTGGGCGCGCGCGGATTGATTTTTATAAACTTCGTAAACAAAACCGTTGCCGCGTCAGCCATGCCCAAAGGCATGCCGGGATGTCCGGAATTTGCTTTTTCAATAGCGTCCACACTCAAAAACCTTAAAGCATTCGCCATATTTTCAAAAGTTGTCATTAAGAATTCTCCTTTATTCATCTGTAAAAAACGCCACCAACTCGGCGTGATTGGTAAAAACAAACTGGTCAACCATCGTCACTTCCAAAAGCTTGTAACCGCTTGCCAAAAGCACCTTGGCATCATGAACAAAACTGTGCGGATTGCACGAAACATAAACAATTTTTTGAAACCGCGCCCCTTTTGCTGCAAGCCCGATTTTTTGAACCTGCGCCAAAGCGCCGGCACGCGGCGGATCAATAACCGCGGCATCAAAGCCTTTAAGCTCATCAGCTGAAAACGGATATTTAAATAAGTTTTTTTGCACAATTTCAACGTTTGGAATCATCAATCTGTGAAGCACCTGCCGAAAACATTGAAGCGAGCCGGCGCTGATATCTGATGCCACAATTTTAACAGGCTTGTTTTGTAACAACGGATATGAAAACGTACCGATGCCGCAAAACAAATCCGCAATTTTGCCACGCACACCGTTAAGATAATGCTTTACCAAATCAACAAGGGCTTTTTCGCCGGCTTGAGAGGGTTGCAAAAACATTGCCGGCGCCACATCAACCGAAACACCTGCAATCAAAATCTGCGGAACAAGCTTTTGAACAATCGGCTCCACCAAATCAGATTTCGGACGTTTGAGCGAAAAGCGCAAAACATTTTCATTTTGCCGCATAAAATCTGAAACAATCTCACGTTGCGGCAAATCAAAAGCGCCTTCGGTTTCCAAAACAACGTCTATGCCGTTATCCGCCGCCAAAACCAAAATATCGCCCGAAGTTATGGGCTTTAAGGCTTTATTTTTCCGCCCGTAAACAGGGGCAAGGCATAATGCTTCAAGCAACGTTTTAAGCGCAGGCAACAGGGCATTAATGGAATCCAAAAGCGCCACACATTTTTCACAAGGCGCAATTTGGTGGCTTTTTTCAGCATTAAACCCAAACACAATACGCCCTTTTTGAAAACAAAACGCAAAAGCCGCGCGTCGCCGTTGCCCGTCCGGTATAAAAACAGGCGCGCGCCATATAAAATCCACACCCTGAAGACCGGTATCCAAAATGCGCTTGACGGTTTGCTCTTTTTGATGTTGATACGCACTTAAGCTCAAATCTCTAAACACGCAACCGCCACAATTTTGAGAAAACACGCACCCCATTTATTCCTCCGGCAGATTAGTTAAAGAAGGTTCATCCAAAAGTGAAATTTCCTCTATTTTTTCATCTCTAAAAATAGGATGCGTATCATCTTTTGCGCGGTTTTGTGGCACTTTTCCCTTCTTTGAGGCTTCATAAAGCGTTACGACATTCCGTCCTTTGTTTTTAGAGGCATAAAGCGCTTCATCGGCCATTTCAAGCAAAGCCTCAAGACTATGACGCGGCGCAAAAGGAGCAACGCCAATACTAACAGTAAGCTTAATTTCATCGCCGTCTTCGGTTAAAACACTGTTATGCTCCACATTAAAACGGAGTCTTTGCGCGGCAATTTCAGCGGCATCGGGCGTAACCTGCGAGAGCAAAACCACAAACTCATCGCCGCCGAAACGCGCCAAAACATCTTCATGACGAAAAGTCCGCTCGCAAATGGTCGCCACTTCCATAAGCACCTTATCGCCAACCTTATGCCCATAAGAATCATTAATATTTTTCAAGTGATCCACATCAAACATCAAAACAGCAAAAGGCTGATGCGTGTGCTTATGCTTAGAGATAACTTCTTCAGCTTTTTGTTCAAACGAGCGCCTGTTATAAAGCGAGGTCAAAGGATCACGCTCCGAAACAGATTGCATCAAACTTTCAAGTTTTTTGCGTACCATCACGTCTTCAAAAATAGCATAAACAACCTTTTGCTCGCCATAAGGCATTAAACTAAAAGAACCTGAAGCCCAAAAAGGCAAAGATTCATCAGCGGTTTTGACCAAAACTTCATAATCCAAAACCTGTTGCGCGGTTTTTAATTGATTTTCAAGCTGTGCATACGCTTCTTCATCAGCAAAAAAATCAGATAAATGATAATGTTTAAGGGTATTTTGCGACAATCTGAACATTTGCAAAGCCCCTTTATTCGCAAACAAAATTTCCCGATTCTGCAAGCCGATAATAAAAGTCGGGAGAGGTAAATTTTCAACATTAAAAACTGTTTTTTCCAAAGATTCGCGCGCATTTTTCAAATTTTCAGAAAGTTCCTCTATACGCATAAGCATATCCGCAAACGCCAAGAAAACAACGCCCAAAGCCGGCACAGCATAAGAAAAATCAGCCCCCAAAACCCGACAAACCTGCACGCCGCCAATTAAAAAGACCGCCACCGCCGCTAAAATATTGCCCCATTTCATAACAGATACAAAAGCTAAAAACACAACAAACAAGCCCGCAAGCAACAAAACCTCTTCCAAATAACGCACATACACAAGTTGCTTATCTACAAACATAAACCAAGCGGCGCTGAACAAAACCACCGTCATAATGTAAAATAAGAGCGAAGGCGGCACATTTTCTTTTTGGCGCAAATGCCATGCCGCCGCGAAAAGCAATAACGCATTCAAAAGAGCGACTGAAAGGCGCGCCATCACATAAACTTCTGAGGAAACATCTGCCGAAACAGGCAAATAATCTACCCCATGAAGACAAAAGAAAAACACATACAAGCCCAAACCACCCAAAAGAAACGTATGTCCTTTTGCAAACGCCAACTTTGTTGGAAAAAACGTGGCAAGAGCCAAAAAGACAAAGCCACACATCAACGCCAGCGCATACGGCTCGGCAAATAACAAATTCAAAAACATATTAACCACTCTTAAACCTATCTGCGTGTATGCTAACATAAAAACATAAAATAAAAATTAAATTTTATTTTTGAACACAGGGATTTTTCTGATGGAAACACTCAAGCAAAAACATTACGGGCATCGTTTTATTTTAAAAATGGATAAACTGCCGGCAAAAGCTATCAATCGTTCTTCACGTTTAAAGGTGATGCTCGCGCTTTTATTGGGTATACTTTTAATTGTGTTTGGCGCTTTTGTTTACCAAGCAAACAGCGCCCTTGATTACACCGCGCTTAAAAGCGCATTGCCACCCGAGCATGTTCCGTTACACAATTTTTTGCCCCCCTCATTGTTTCCGATAATCATCATTATAATCGGTTTGTCTTTAAGCATTTACGCCCTTATAAAATGCACGTTTTATAAAGTTATTTTCTTTGACGGGCAAGACATCACGCTCAAGCATTATCAATTTGGGACTTTGCGCCAAAGTTTTACAGAGCCTTTGTATAATTACGAGGGTGTGCTTTTGCGGGTAGAATTTTATCAATCCGGACTGATAAACAAAAACAAGTTTATTATTGAATTATACCATAACGATCCTGAAAAAATTGTGCCTTTATACATCAGCACAAGTTCACGCTCAATCCGCCGACGCTGGAAAGAATATGCGCAAATGCTCAAGATGCCGGCTTTAAAAATATCAGACAAAGGTTTGGTTTCATACAACGCTCTTAATTTAGACTTACCTTATAAAGAAAACATTGAACAATGGCACTTAAACCCTGATTTTGTTTCAATCAAGCAAAAGCCCGCCTACATTCAGTTGCGCTATAAAAACACGGGCGAAAAAATGATTAAAATCAACAAAGTTTTTCTAGACGCTTTCAACATTTTAACGCTTGGTTTAATGCTTGTTTTAACGGCTTTATTTTATGTGTTGTGGCAAAACAAAGAAGACGTTTTAGCTTTTATTCCATTGACCTGGTTTGTGCTTTTAACCGCTTTAACAGGCGTGTTTTTTATATTTGTTTTGCTTGAAATGCTCACCAAAGATATCTTAATTATTGCCAAACGAAAGATTGTTCTTTTCCGCAAAAACCCGCTTTACCGCACATTTGAGGGCATCATTCATTTAAACGACATCAAAGGCGTTGACATCAATTTTACGCCCACTTTAAATCGTTATAATTTAGTCATACTCTCTAATCAAGAAACGCTTGTCGTTGGGCAAAAGTTGCCTGTGAGCGACTTACGTTGGATACGCAGTGTTTTAATTAAAGAAATTATTGGTAATTAATCAAGATTTTGATTGATAATTTAAGAAAACGTGCGTATATTATGCCTAAATTAAAGAAAGGATATATACCATGAAGAAACAGCACCCTGTCAAAAAAGAGAACAAACGCTCGTTGCCCTCTGTCAAAAAGACTTCGCCAGCCACCGCGGACGATGCGATGACTGACGCTTTCATCAATGAAGTCACGGACGATGTCAAGAATGATAATCTTAAAGCTTTTTGGAAGCGCTACGGCGTTTATGTGGTGCTCGCGGTGGCAATTGGCGTGAGCGCGGCGGTAAGTTTTGAATCGGTTAAGAGCTGGTACAACGCCAAGTTTCAGCGCCAGACTGAAAATTATATTGCCGCGGTGTATACTCCTGATTTGAACGATGCTAAAAATACGCTTGAAAAAATTGCAAGCGATACAAACGGCATTTATAGCGAGTTAGCGCGTATTCAAATTGCCAACATTTTGTTTGAGCAAAACAAAAATGATGAAGCCGTTGCGGTTTTGGAAGAGTTAAGCGCCGATTCTTCACTTGATGAAACAATTCAGAGTTTAGCCACCTTAAAATTGGCGGCTTATAAGGTTGATTTTGCCCCGCAGGCTGAAATTCAAACTTTGTTAGCCCCGCTTGCTGGTTCGGATTCGGTATTTAAACCCCTCGCGCAAGATTTACTTGCGATGTCTGCCATTCAAAACGGCAACATTGAGCAAGCGCGCACGATTTACGCCGACCTCTTGCAAAGCGAGCATATTTCTGAAAATTTCAGAACACGCATTCAAGATATGTTATCCGCCCTTTCTGACTTGTAAGAGGAGGTTTTATGTTTAAAAAGTTTTTAGGTATGGTTTTAAGCGTTGGCGCAATCGCCGCGTGTACCAATAAAGAGCTGCCGCAAGGCACGCGCCACCCTTTGTTTGAGCCAAAGTTTGAACAAACGGACATCGTAACGCATCAAAAAGCAACGCAAATTCCAACCGCGGTTTATAATTACCAATGGGCGCAAGCAGGCATTAACGGCGCGCATTTAGGCAACAATTTAGCCGCACCTACAAACCTCAAAAAAGTTTGGACGGCCGATTTTGGAGACGGAAGTTCTGAAGCTGATATTTTGCTTGCCACGCCAATTATTGTTGGTCAAATGGTTATAACTGAAGATTCCAACGCCACTGTTAGCGCTTTTAATTTGGCGGACGGTTCAAGGATATGGCGGCAAAAACTTAAGCCCCAAAGCGCCAACGAAAAAAAATCAACGCTTAAAAGCGCGGGCTTAGCCGCAAGTGGCAACACCATATTTGCCGCGACGGGTTACGGCGTTATTTATGCCTTAAAAGCCGACACGGGCGAAATTTTATGGCAATATTCGGTTCAAACACCGGTTCGTAGTGCGCCGACTGTGTGTGGTCAAACGCTTTATGTTTTAACGGTTGATAACAAAATTTTAGCCTTAAACACGGCAGACGGTTCGTTATCTTGGCAATACAACATTTCAGCGGAAGATACGCTTTGGGCAGGTTCTGCCGCGCCGGCATGCAGTGCCGAGAAAAATATGCTTGTCACAGGTTTTTCAAATGGCGAAGTTCAAGCCTTTAACGCGGGCATAGGTTTTCCGTTGTGGACGTTATCGCTCATTAACACAGACACGGCAGATTTCAAAACGGAAATCAACGCCCTTAAAGCCGCGCCTGTCATTGATGAGTCTTACGTTTTTGCCACAGGCAACGAATTAACCACCGCGGCTGACGCACGCACCGGCGACAGAGTTTGGGCGCAAAATATTGGTGGCTCAAATATGCCTTGGGTGGTCGGGCCTTATGTTTATATCACATCGGCTGACAACAAGCTTTATGCTTTAAATAAGAAAGACGGGCAGATTCTTTGGTCAGTAGATTTAGCCGCGTTAGATGAAGATTTTGACGAGGATTCGCGTTTTTTTGCGCCAATTATGTTAAGTTCCAAAATTTTAGCAGCAAGCAGCAACGGCAATGTTTATGCTTTTTCGGCTGAAGACGGCACTTTGCTTTATCAAATGTCTTTAAACAAAGATCTTGCCGCCGCACCGATTTTTGCAAACGGTTATCTTATTTTTATGACGGATAACGCCAAGCTTGTGGCTTATCAATAAGGAAGGACGATGCCTTTAAAAGTTGCTATAGTCGGACGACCAAACGTCGGCAAATCCACTCTTTTTAACCGCTTAACAGGGCGCAAAACCGCTATTGTGCATAATCGCCCCGGCGTCACGCGCGACCGCAAAGAGGCCAAAGCCAAACTTTTTGATTTAGACTTAACAATCATTGACACGGCAGGTTATGAAGATGCCAAAGGCGATAATACCGAAACGCGCATGACCGCTCAAACGCTCCGTGCCATTAAGGAGGCTGATGCTTGCCTGTTTTTAACGGACGCGCGCTCGGGGCTTCATCCGCATGATGAAACATTTGCCGCCCTTGTGCGCCAAAGCGGCAGACCTACCATTTTGCTTGCCAACAAATGCGAGGGGAAAGCGCAGGAAGACGCCATATTTGAGGCTTATAAACTCGGCCTTGGCGAGCCGATTGCTTTTTCTGCCGAGCATGGTTTGGGGCTTGATACGCTTTATGAGGCTTTGCAACCCTTTGTAAAAGAGGAGCCAAAAGAACAAACATCAGATGAAAAGCCCATTCAGGTGGCGATTGTCGGTCGCCCGAACGTGGGCAAATCCACCCTTGTTAATGCGCTTTTAAAAGACGAGCGTATGCTCACAGGTCCTGAGGCAGGTCTCACGCGCGATGCTATTGCCAGCCGGTTTACTTATCAAAACCGCGCGTTTATGCTTGTGGATACGGCAGGGCTTCGGCGGCAAAGCCGCATTGAGGGTTCGTTAGAGCGTATGGCCGCGGCGGATACAAAGCACGCCGTCTCTATGGCGCAAGTGGTGGTGTTGGTTCTTGACGCGGACGCCGTTCTTGAAAAGCAAGATTTAACCATTGCCCGAAACGTGATTGATGAGGGGCGCGCGCTTGTGATTGCCGTCAACAAATGGGACATCGCCAATAAAAAAGCCGCGCTTGAGCGCTTAAACGACAAACTTCAAACCTCATTAACGCAAGTCACGGGCATTCCGACGGTAACCATTTCCGCCTTAAAAAGCGAGGGCTTGGACAAGCTGATGCAAGCGGTTTTGAAAGTTTACGAACGTTGGAACACGCGCATTCCGACAGCACCTTTAAATCAGTGGTTTGCCGATGTGCAGGAAAAAAACACCACGCCTTTGGGCAAAAATAAGCGCCGGATAAAGCTTAAATACATCACGCAAGCGAAAAGCCGTCCGCCGTCATTTTTCATTTTTTCAAGCAACCCTGAGGGCTTGCCCGATTCGTATTTGCGTTATCTGATCAATGACTTGCGCGAGACTTTTGGCTTGGGTGGCATCCCGATTCGCATTCAGGTGCGCAAGTCTGATAATCCTTATGCTGATAAAAAGGCAAAGCGCGCATGAACAAAGTGCCTGATATATTTATATTAACAGGCGCGGGCATTTCCGCGGAATCCGGCTTGGCGACATTTCGCGCGCAAAACGGGCTTTGGAACAATCATAAAGTGGAAGATGTGGCGTCTGTGGAAGGCTTTGCCAAAGATCCTGATTATGTGCGCGCCTTTTATAACGACTTAAAGCCCGAGGTGCAAAAGGCAGAACCAAACGCCGCGCATTTATGCTTGGCAAAGCTTGAAAAACTTTGGAAAGGCAACGTCAACATCATCACGCAAAATGTAGATACATTGCATGAAAAAGCCGGCAGTAAAAATGTTTGGCACATTCACGGCCGCATTGATGAGGCGCTTTGTTTAAGTTGCGGCTATGTTTTAAACACCTGGCAAGATGTGAATGCTCAAACAATTTGCCCACATTGCCAAACAAAGGGCAATTTTAAGCCAAATATTGTGTTTTTCGGCGAAAATCTGCAATATATGGACACGGTGGAACGCTTGCTCCGCACGGCAGATTTGTTTATTTCCATTGGCACATCGGGCGTGGTTTATCCGGCGGCGGGCTTTGTGCAAACGGCAAAATATTACGGCGCGCGAACTTTAGAATTTAACTTGGAAACCACCTCAAACAACTTTTATTTTGATAAACATATCACGGGCAAATGCACCGAAACCCTCCCGCCATTTATCACCGAACTCTTGGGCTAAAGATTGACATACCGAGACGGACGCAAACTCCTTACGTCATCTTGAACGAAGTGAAAGATCCGGGACAACAATTAAATCCTTGTTGTCATCGTTCTTCCGCCTTTTTCTTTTTTACTCCTTTTTATTCCTTTTGTATAGTCCTTTTCTTTCTAAAAATCCCGAAACCACCCCCAAAAGTCATCCCGTAGAGTTTTCCAAACACCAAAAGTAATTGTTGTTTTTTAGGCGAGATAACGTATATGTTAGCTTGCTTTGGTACCGCCCTCCTCGGTACGTCATGCTGAGCTTTGGCGGTTTACCGCCATTCGCGAAGCATCCAGGAAAAAAGTAGCTATATTTTTTCACCTGGATTCTTCGGCAATAAATTGCCTCAGAATGACCTCACGGGGCGGCCACACATTTAGAAATCAAGAACAAATCCTTATTCCCTCATAGTCCTCGGAAAGGCGGAGAACCGTTTAGATAGAGGTGTTTTAAGGGCGAGGGAAATTTTAGCGTACAAAAGAGGTACGTGAATTTCCCGAGACCCGCAAAAACGCCTCTAGATAGGCGGTTATACGCCTTTCCTCACGCCTTTCCCTTAAAAAATACTTGATATAGATAAAATTTCTTGCTACAACATCGTCAGATTTAAGTTTATCAAAGGTAAAAAAATGGCTGTTGATGATAAAACGGTTCGGGAAATTGCAGAATTGGCTCATTTAAAGATTGACGAGGGCAAGCTTTCTGAAACCAAAGAAGAATTTAATAAAATTTTGGCTTGGGTGGAGCAATTAAATGAGGTGAATACCGAAAATATTGAGCCTCTTTCATCTGTTCATGAAACGGCGCTTATCTGCCGACCTGATGAAGTAACGGACGGCAACCTCAAAGAGGCTGTTTTACAAAACGCGCCGGCAACAGAGTTTGGCTATTTTACCGTCCCGAAAGTTGTGGAGTAAACGCATGACAGATTTGACTGACTTAACATTAACCGAGGCGCTTGACGGCCTTTCGCAAAAAAAGTTTAGCGCGGTGGAGCTCACAAAGGCTTACATTGCCAAAATGGAAGCCAACCGCAAGCTGAACGCTTATGTTTTAGAAACACCCGAAAAAGCGCTTGAGATTGCCCAAACCGCCGATAAAAACTATCAAAACGGCACAAACCGCGCGCTTGAGGGCATTCCGCTTGGCATCAAAGATTTATTCTGCACCAAAGGCATACGCACCACAGCTTGCTCGCGCATTATTGATAACTTTGTTCCGCCTTATGAATCAACCGTCACGCAAAAATTACTTGATGCCGGCGCAAGCTTTTTGGGCAAGCTGAACCTGGACGAATTCGCGATGGGCGGAAGCAATGAAACAAGCCATTTTGGCGCCGTCATTAATCCGTGGAGCAAACAAACGCCGCTTGTCCCTGGCGGATCATCAGGTGGCTCGGCAGCGGCCGTTGCCGCCAAAATGTGCGCCGCGGCAACCGGTACCGACACAGGCGGTTCAATCCGTCAACCGGCGGCATTTTGCGGCATAACAGGCATAAAGCCGACTTACGGCCGTTGCTCGCGCTACGGCATTGTAGCGTTTGCATCATCTTTAGATCAGGCAGGCCCCATGGGCAAAAACGTGCGCGATTGCGCCAAACTTTTAACCGTTATGTCCGGCTTTGATAAAAAAGATTCAACCTCTGCCAACCGCGCCGTGCCTGATTTTGAAAAAGTCTTGGGCTTGGGCGTGAAAGGCTTAAAGATAGGCATACCGGCAGAATATCGCCCCGACGGCTTAAATCAAGAAATCTCAAAAGCTTGGGATAATGCCGCACAAATTTTAAAAGAAAACGGCGCTGAAATTGTGCCGATAAGCTTGCCACACACCAAATATGCCCTGCCTGTTTATTATATTATCGCGCCAGCAGAGGCCTCGTCAAACCTTGCGCGTTATGACGGCGTGCGTTACGGCGAACGCGTTGAGGGCGAACACTTAAATGACCTTTATGTCAACACGCGCACGGCAGGCTTTGGCAAAGAAGTCAAACGCCGCATTATGATTGGCACTTATGTGTTATCCGCCGGCTATTATGACGCTTATTACCTCAAGGCGCAAAAAGTCCGCCGCCTGATTAAGCAAGATTTTGAAGAATCTTTCAAAAACTGCGACCTTATTTTAACGCCCACCTCGCCTGTTGAGGCTTTCCCGATTGGCGACAAAACCATGCAAGAAAACCCGATTAATATGTACTTAAACGATGTCTTTACCGTCTCGGTCAATCTGGCAGGTTTGCCGGCGTTGAGCTTGCCAGCGGGGTTGTCGGCAAATGGGTTGCCTTTGGGCATGCAGTTGATTGGCCGCGCTTTTGATGAAGAAACAATTTTCAAAGCCGCCCAAACTTTGGAAGAAAACATCGGCTTTAAGGGGATATAAACATGGCACAATATTTGATTGAAACACCTCAAGGCAAATGGGAAATTGTTTGTGGCTTGGAAATTCACTGCCAAATCATTTCAAAGTCCAAAATTTTTAGTGGCGCGTCCGCCTCTTTTGGCGATGACGCTAATGAAGACGTTTCGTTTATTGACGCCGGCATGCCGGGCATGCTCCCCAGCTTAAACGAACAATGCGTTCATCAGGCCGTCAAGACGGCTTTGGGCTTAAATGCCACAGTCAACAAGCGCTCCGTTTTTTCACGCAAAAACTATTTTTACGCCGACTTGCCGCAAGGTTATCAAATCACGCAATACGAATACCCGATTATGGGCAAAGGCAAAATCAGCATTGATCTTGAGGACGGCACCGAAAAAGAAATCGGCATCACGCGAATGCACATTGAGCAAGACGCCGGCAAATCCATTCACGACCTGAACCCTAAAAAGAGCTATATTGACCTTAATCGTTCAGGTGTCGGCTTAATGGAAATTGTGAGTGAGCCTGACTTTCGCTCGCCCGCCGAGGCAGGCGCATATTTGCGCAAGCTCCGCTCTATTGTGCGTTATTTAGGCACCTGCAACGGCAACATGGACGAAGGCTCTATGCGTTGTGACGCAAGTGTTTCGGTGCGTCCTTACGGGAGTTCGGAACTCCGCCCCCGCGCTGAGATTAAAAACGTCAACTCTGTTAAGTTTGTGATGCAGGCAATTGAATCTGAGGCCAAACGTCAGGTGGAAATTTATGAAGCAGGCGGCACGGTGCGCCAACAAACTTGCCGTTTTGATCCCTTAACAGGCAAAACAAAATTTTTGCGCTCTAAGGAAAATGCCAACGAATACCGCTATTTCCCCGAGCCGGATTTACCGCCTTTGATTTTAACGGACGAATATATTGAATCCGTTCGCGCTGAAATGGTGGAACTCCCTGACGCTAAAAAGAAACGCTATATTGAGCAATTGGGCTTAACGGCTTATGACGCCGCCGTTTTGTGTGAAAACAAAGAAACAGCCGAGTTTTTTGAAAAAGCCGCGTGCGGACAAGATGCCAAAAAGGTTGCAAACTGGCTGATGGGCGACTTTTTCGCGATGTTAAACGCCAAGCGCTTAACCATTGAACAAAGCCCCATTTCGCCTGAACAACTCGGCAAATTGGTTGGGCTTATTACGTCTAATGCCATCAGTGGCAAAACCGCCAAAGATGTCTTTGCGATTATGTCTGAAAAAGGCGGCGATCCTGAACAAATTGTGGAACAAAACGGCTGGAAACAAGTGACGGATTCGTCTGCTATTGAGGCGGTTGTTGACGCTGTTTTGGCATCAGCGCCCGATAATGTTGCGGCGTATAAAGCCGGCAAAACAAACCTTTTGGGTTGGTTTGTCGGGCAGGTGATGAAGCAATCCAAAGGCACCGCGAATCCTGTGATTGTCAACGAACTTTTGAAGAAAAAGCTGGGGTAAAAATGAACAAGAAAAAAGCACCAAAACTACCGCAAGTTTTGCTTTTTACCGACATCAACATTTACCCTGATGATTTGGCTTCTCTTGTGGTATTAAGTTGGTTGCACAAAAACAAGCTGATAAATCTAAGAGGCGTGATAACCGAAATGGGCGATTTTATCACGCGCCGCCGCCGTGCACTTTATGCCAAAGGGGCGCTTAGCGCGCTTAATATGCCCTTTATTCGCGTTGTGCCAGGGGGCGATTATGAACCTGTTGAACCCGATCACAATATTTATCGGCAAACCTTAAAATCAGATTTTTTTGAGCGCAACGGCTCGGCGATTTTGCGCAGTGGCAATCTTTTTATTCAGGAATTTTTTAAATCCGTCAAAGATAAAGAAATTGTCGTTTTGTTAAATGCGCCTTTTCCAGACTTTGCACATTTTATGAAAATGACGCCTGATGTGGTTAAGAAAAAGGTCAAGAAAATTGTGGCTTTCGGTTCTGCTTTACCGCATAAAAAAGGCGAGCCTTACCAACCTGACACAAACTGTTTTAATTTCAAAAACTGCCCTGAGGCGGCAGAAATTCTTTTTAAAACCGTACAAGAAAAAAACATCAAACTGGTGCTGTCTTGCAAAGAAAGTTTAAAAGAAATCGCCACGGACACAAGCTTTTTAGATGTTGTAAAAAATAGCAAAAACCATGTTTTGCAGGAGCTTCTAAGCTTGCGTGAATCGGAAAAAGAGAGCCTGCTCTATGATATGTTTTCGGCGCTTGCCGTTGCTGACAAAACTTTTTGGTCATCGGGCGGCGCTTTTGAAAAGGATGAAGGCGTTGAAGCACCCCTCACTTTTGCAAAAGTGCAAGATAAAGAACTTTTGAAAAACAAGCTTATAGAAATTTTTAAGGAAATGTTTGAAGTCAAAAAAATTTCGCTAGAACACTTAAAGCGTCCTCAAGAGGTAAAAGATGTTAACCCTGTGGCATAACTCGGCATTTTTAGAAGGCTTTTTGGCGGCTTTGGTGGCTGGTTTGTTTACCGGCTTAGGTGGCTTTGCCGTTTATTTCAAAAAGCATTATTCTCAAAAAGACATCAATATGCTTTTAAATATTGCAGCGGGCGTGATGTTAGCGGCGGCTTTTTTTGCGCTTTTAACACCCGCGATGCACGAGATTATTCAAGCAAGCCCAAGTCTTTATTTAGCCGCGCTCAAGTTTTGTTCTGCCGTGACGTTGGGGTTGGCTTTGGTTTGGTTTTTAAACGAGGTTTTGCCTCATGAACATCATCACGCGCATCACGGCCCGATGCTTAGCCTTCGCAAGGCGTGGTTATTCATTATAGCGATTTCATTACACAAACTACCCGAGGGCTTGGCGGTCGGCGTGGCATACAGTGCGCACGATTTACTTAACCCCGCAAGCCTTGTCATTGGCATTGCCCTTCATAACATTCCTGAAGGGCTGATTATGGCGGTTTCTTTAATTGGCGCGGGGCAAAGCAAATTTAAGGCGGCATTAACGGCGTTTGGCATTGGATTCGTTCAGCCTTTAGGCGCGCTTTTAGGTCTGCTTTTAATTGGATTCTCGGGCTTTTTGATTCCGTTTGCAATGGCTTTGGCGGGCGGCACGCTTTTGTTTGTTGTCATAAACGAGATTTTACCTGAAACTTATGGCATTCAAAAGTCCGAAAAATCTGCTTTTGCGGTATTTGCCGGTTTTATTTTGATGACCTTTTTATTCATAACCTTAGAATAAAATTTAATACATCAAAGGTTCAGGATTCCTTGAATATAGATTTTTTGTACAAAATTTTTAAATTTTGTGCATTTTTCTATTGCAACCACTTAAAATTTATGATATATAAATAGTCTGACAAAAATTATGAAGAAAATTATTATTAACTTAAAAAAATTACAATATGAAAAAGAACAAAAAGAGTATAGCAAAGATTTTGCTATTAGCTTTGTTTGGGTTTACCCTTACCAACTGCACCAAAGAAAGCGATTTCATTGGTGGGTTAGTAGAAATGCCGATTATACCGACACCACCGCCAGTAAGTGACACGCTTGTTACGGAGGTTGCGCAAGACAGTGTTGTTGCTAGATTCGCAACACGGACTTGTGAGCTCTATACCGTAGAGCAAAAAGTCTGCGGCAAATTCCTCAAGAAAATGGGTGACGACGTATTGGACAGCACAGAGTTTGAGCGTAAGCTGGACCTCAATGCAATGTTCAACGCGCCGCAACGGATTTATGTCCCGACGGCAGATGACATTGCAAATGTGTCTCTGTCAACCATCAAAAAAGGCGAGGCAGCCGTTACAAGCGAAGAGGACGGGAGCGAATTTGTTCGCTTTAAGTCTGAAACACCCTTTACCTTTGTGATGAATAAAGGCGAAGAGGTCGTGGCCCAAGCTTACTTTGAAAAGGACGTGGCGTTGTGTTCGCAGAAAGATCTCTGCTACACAGCTATTACAAACGTGCAGCTCAAAACCGCAAACGCCGCAAAGAATGATTCGCTCTCAAACGAGGATTCGCTCGTTTATGACGTTAAGGCAATCTATAATGTAGATTTGCTCCGTCATATCAAGGACACTACTTCTTTGGAAAAATATGAAGTGACTGTACCTTACCAAAGAGTTCACCTCGTCGGCGATGCCTTTGTTGGAAAACGTGTTGGAAAAGTAGAGCGGAAAATCATTTCCGATTCGTCGGAAAGGATTATCATCACCACTTATGAAGAGTGGTCGCTCTCCGGCAAAATAAATGAGGTTAAAGACTCCATTGATTTGCCGATAAGCTTCTCCGCACCAACCTTACAGTATGTTGTATCAGCTGACAAAGCTTATGCAACCTCTACCGAAGGTCTGCAAGAGGAAGAAGAAACCTCTGAAAACGTCGGTAACTGGACGCTGAAAACCAAACCGTTCACCTACACCTCTGTAGCTCAGAATGAAGCTGGTGAAACATTTACCAATGTTTATACTGGTTCAAGCTCTGCCGCCACCTACCAAAAGGACGACATCACGCTTGATTTTGGCTACGGAACGTGGAACATAAGTGAGGGCGAAACGACAATTGCTGATGTGCCTCAAGATGTAGAGTATAATGGAACAGTCTATGACGGTTACCTTTATACAAACAATATCAGAGGAAGATACACACTTCCTGATGATACAACTGCCGTAGCCGGTGCTTCTGAAAAAGAAGTATCTGAACAAGCAACGGCTTACATCTTGCTAACGCAAATTCCTGATGAAAAACTCTCAACTGAAATTGAGAGCATTAAGCGGGAAATTGTGTCGCCAACTTTGGAGCGCGTATCCATTACGACGTATGAGACTTGGAGCAAGGCTGGCATAAAGAACAAAGAGACCGAATCCATTGATTTGCCGATTGTACTAAACGCACCGCAAAAACAAATGGTTTTGGCTGAAAATGCTAACTTTGTAACAGCAAAAGCTACCATCTCGTACGGTGATGAAACCTCCAAACAAGAGGGCAATTGGACGGTAAAAACCAAACCGTTCACGTACACGTCCATAGCTCAAAACAATGCTGATACATCCTTTAATAACGTTTACAGTGGTTCAAGCTGTGCCGTTACTTATCAAAAGGATACAATCAAAATTGAGCTTGGTTATGGAACGTGGACTGTGGCTCAAGAGCAAACCACCATCGCAAGCGCGCCCCAAGATGTTGAGTATAAGGGCGAAACCTATGACGGTTACGCTTATGCCAACCATCTTGAGCTAAGCTACAACGTGCAAGAGGCTGAAACGACCTTACCGGTTACGTCAGAAGCAACAATTTTAATCACAAAGGACAAACTTCTCGGCAAAGAAGGAAAGAATGTCCAAAACCAAGTTGTTGATGACAACACGGACAAGGTTACATGGGAAGAGGTGGAACACTGGAGCAAATCCGGTGACAAGACCATTCAAAAAGAATGGATTCGTCAACGCCATTTCTACGCCCCGAATGAGCAAACCGTAACAACGCTAAACAAGGAATATTCCGAGAGCGTTGCTGGTTCTGCTACCATTCGTGAAGAAAGAAGTACCCAAGGTGCTTTAATGGTAACCACGCGTTACATGTCGTATACTGTAAACTTTGATAATAGGCTTAACCCATTCTCAGTTGTTTACAATTACGATATGCAGTCGGCCGTTTACACGGATCCGGATAATTTCTATACTTTGACTTTTGACTTTCCTAAATGGGACGTAACAGAAAACAGTGTAGAAATATCGGAAAGCCCGGCTAGAGAAGGTGCGTACAATGTGTATAAGCATACCCACAAGGTTATGCATACTTATACCGTTGGAAATGCCTCTCAAGGTGGTAATGCTCAAGCTCTGACGAATCTCAAACTTCTGGCAAAGAACATTCCAGATGCTTGGGGTACAATTCGGAATTTCGGCGTGAGCGTTGTTCCTGCTGACGATGTCAATGGACATTTTGCCAAGAAAGCGTTTTGTCTTGTCACTGACAGTGGTGCCGTCGCCGTCGTACTTGATTACAACCGTGACCTGCCCACAGTAGACGAGATTAATAAAGGACATTTTGTAAAAGGTTCTTATGATGCCTCGTATAACAGTGCTTATTGGGACAAGACGCAAAATCTCTGGAAACCAGCAGTTGCCAGAGATGAACAAAAAGGTATTTACTATTATGATCACAACGTGAAAAAAGCGATTGTGACTTATGTAGACCTTGGCATCTGGAATGGCTGGCAACACGGCAAAACAACCGTTGTCACCGGCTACAGCATATCCGTTCAAAATGGTGTGTTGTCAGTAAAGGCACCCAATGGTTCAACCTTGCAGCTCTTTTAACTCTTTTAAGGAGAGGGGAATTATCCCCTCTCCTTTTTTATTTTAATATTTGACAAAATTATATTTCAATGCTAAAATCAAAATAAAAAGAGGCAAAAATGGATAACAATGTTCAAAATTTTTTAAAAAAACAATATCCTCAAGGAAAAAATCCGTCATATTTTGAAATATCCGGTGTGTCTTACATTATCCCTTATTCTTACACCAAAGAACAAGACGGTTTCAAAACCTTTAAAGCCGATTTTTTTGATTTAATGCGCCGTGAGGAAGAAAAATACACCAAAAGGGGTAAAAATCCGCAATATATTTCTTCGGTTGAGGGCAAAAAACCAAAGATAATTATTCCTTATAGTTGGCAAAGCAAAACCTTTACTTATGATATGGTTTGCAAATATTTTTTAGAAAAAGGACTTAAAAAATATAATCACGCGACCAGACTGTGCATGGAACTTAGCCAAAAGCACCCTGACGAAACTTTTTCATCCCTTGTATCACGCCAAAATTTAAGAGCTTTGCAGCTCAGAGATTTAAAAGACGAAGTTCAAAAAACAGTGGCTGATTTTAAGGCTTGTGTTCAAAAAGCGGAGCATATTTTGGCTTCAGCCGTGCAAAAAACCACCAACAACCCCAAATGGGATGTTACCAAACTACGTGTTAAAGCCAAAAGATATTTAATCAACACCTTAATTGCTGGCGCAACAATTGGCGGTATTGCAAAGTTTGCCGGTCATCGGGAAAGCGCATCTGAAACACCCAAAGAAAACATTAAGCTTGAAATTGCCAAAGAACAAACAACCGAGTTTATTGAACAACTGGCTGAAAACACCGAACAAAAAGCTTTAAGTGTTGCGGAACACAATTTAAACGTTTTTAACGCCGCATTTAATGATATGATTTGCGTGATACCTTTTGTGGAAGATTACCGACACGCTTGTTATAATGACGGTTATGGTGTACCGACAATTGGCTTTGGGACAACGATTTACTTAGATAAAGACGGCAAAAAATCAGGGCGCGTTCGCTATGGCGACAAAACAACCCCCGCCAAAGCCACCGAGCAAGTTGAGCGTTACCTCAAGTCTGTTGTCAAGCCACTATTTCAAGAGCAAGTGCATGTCAAAATGGATAATAAAACCGCCACGACAACGGCGATGATTTGTTACCTGCTTGGCGAAACAAAATTTAAAAAATCGGGCTTTTTTCAAGCTTTGAATGAAGGCAAAACAGGCGCAGAACTTTCTAAAGAGCTAACAATTTATCGCATGCAAGAGGGCGTTATCTGCCGCAACTATGTCGCGGCGCTCATTTGCGAAGGCATAATATCTCCCTCTGATCTTTTAGATTTGCCGATAGCCTCTTGCTATAGCCTAAATCGCAAAGACGCTTTGGTGCATAATGAACACAATCAATTACAAAAAGAAGCAAACAATTTGGCGCGCTTTAAAACTTCAAAGGAAGATGTTCAAAAAAACCTTGAAAAAATGCGTAAAAATCGCAACAAACCCTTGCGCGATTACTTACCACCAGAAATTTTGCAAAAAGTGAGGACTAAAGTTGCCTCAAACGCGAGCGCATCACGCACATCAACGGCATTCTTAACGCTTATGAACGAGCACTCTCAATCTTAAGAATAAGGTTTTTGAGTTGTTTATCAACTTCTGAAACGCTTTGCGCCAACTTTTCATCTAAAGGCGAAAGATCGGGCTCAACTTCTTTTTCCACCACGCGTTCCACAACCTTTTCAACAGTTTCAACGCGTGGCTCTGGATAAACGCCGTTTCTCGCGTCAACCAACTCATCAGCAACCAAAAGCCCAACCATCGCAAGGAGCATATTTTCATTAATTTGCGCGCCGTTGGAAGTGAGCGTTTTAGCTTTTTCATCCAAAATGCGTGCCAATTTCAGAATATGAGCTTCTTCGCCGTCATCGCAGGCAACAGCATATTCGCGCGAATTAATTATGATTGTGACTTCAGCCATTTTCGTTTAACACCGTATCAATTTTTTGGATGGTTTGTTCAATTTTTTGAACAGCCTCATCAATTTTTTGCGCGTCAACAGGCGTTTCGTGCGACTGTTGCGCTTTTAAGCAAAGTTTATCAACACTTTCATGAAGAGCCAAAACGGTCGCGTTCAGGTTTTCTAAGGCGGCAAAAGTACGTTCAAAAGAATGTTTATCCATTGACATTAACCAATCCAATTTGTTATAATGCGCTTATCATAATCGTTTTTAATTGAAATACAAGTCACAAAAGAAGCTTATGCAAAAGTTTATCATCAACATCACACAAGAAGATTTTTCGCCCTTAGACGATAACGCGCTTGAATGCTTCATTTTGCCCGATTCGCTTTCAAAAGTTTTTATCAGTCGTTTCGCGGAGCGCGCCAAAGATTTAGGCAAACTCACGCTAGCGACATCGCCTGAAATATGCCGGCTTTACCATTTAGACGGCGTGGTGGCTGATTTTTCAAAATCTGAAAACATTGCGGCCGATTTTGAAATGTTGTGCCAAGGTTTAGAGGGTAAATTTTTCGGGCTGATTTGCCGCAATCGGCGTCACGAGGCAATGCTTGTAAGCGAATGCGAGCCTGATTTTGTTATTTTTAGGGCGTTTCGGGACGGCGCTGAAAATATCTTGGAACTCACATCGTGGTATAATGAGATGTTTTTGCTTCAATCAGCGCTTTTACCTTGCGAAGACGGGGTTGATTTTAGCGCCTATAAAACCGATTTTGTGATTTTAGACGATACAAAATATAAAATTTTTGTTGCCAAAGCATAAAGTTTGGTTTATGTTGCCCTCAACCCTTGAGGGGAAATCCTTTATAAAATTGTAAATACGGAGAAAAATTATGAAACAACTTGCAGGATCAATTAGAATTGGCTGGGTTATTGAATATAAAGGCAAGCCCTGGACCATCACCAAAGCACAACACATCAAGCCCGGCAAAGGCGGCGCGTTTATGCAGGTGGAAATGAAGTCGGTTGAAGAAGGCACAAAAACAAACGAGCGTTTTCGGACCGAAGACAGCATTGAAAAGATGATGGTTGAAGATAAAGACTGCCAATTTTTGTTTGAAGACGGCAACGGCTTAACATTTATGGAGTCTGAAACTTTTGAGCAATTTACCATGCCGGCAGACATTTTAGGCGATTCGCGCCCATTTTTAACAGACGGTATGAGCGTGCGTATTGCGCACATCAATGGTCGCCCAATTTCGGTTGAATTGCCTTTGCAGGTCATTTGCGCGGTGGTTGAAACAGAGCCTGTTGTAAAGGGGCAAACGGCAGCTTCTTCCTATAAGCCGGCAATCTTAGACAACGGCGTACGCGTGATGGTTCCGCCCTTTATTGACGCGGGCGACAAAATTGTGGTTGGCACGGCTGAAGCCAATTATGTTGAAAGAGCTAAATAATGCTTTATATCAACCCGTTTTTAACTTCACTGGTCGGGGCTGTCCGAAAGGCGGCCTCGTACCTTGACCGCGATTTTAATGAGATTGAAAAACTTCAAAGCTCGGTTCGCGGGAGCAAAAATTTTGTTTTCAACACCTACGCAAGGCTTGAAACACGCTTAAAAGAAGAAATCGGCAAACTTTGGCCTGATACACCGATGATAACGCAACAAAGCAAAATCAACGGCGACACATATTTTGCCTTAAGCCCGATTGAGGGCATCATCAATTTTGCGCACGGCAACCCCAATTTTGCACTAACAGTGGCTTATATTGAAAAAGGCGAGATTATGGCGGGTGTGGTTTATAATCCTGTCCTTGATGAAATGTTTTTTGCTTTTAAGGGCAACGGCGCTTACAAAGAGGGCGCGCGCAGTCACGAAAGGTTGCGTGTTTCCGCCACCAAAGAGCTTGAGGGGGCGAGTCTTTCGGCTTTAGCATTTTTTGATAAAGAACCAAAGCAAGCGGCTGATTTTTATGCGCAAGGGATGCTCAAAACAGGCAATTTGCATATTAGCGGCTGTTTACCGGTTGACTTAGCTTATTTAGCGGCGGGCAAACAAGATGTGGCTTTATGCTTAAACGCGCACATTTGCGCCCTGGCGGCGGGCATTTTACTTGTGAAGGAATCCGGTGGCGTGGTGCGTGCCTTAAGCCAAAAGGACAACCGTAGTGAAAATTTGGCGGAAATCTTTCAAACAGGGTGCTTAGCGGCATCAAATTATGAATTGCGCCAAAAGGTTTTTGAAAATTTTAAAAAATTGTAAAAAAACTCTTGATAATTAATTTTGTTTAGGTTATAAAGGCGTAACTTTTTGAAAAGTTTTTAATTTGGAGAAGAAAAATGAAAAAAGGCATTCATCCCGATTATCACGAAATCACTTATGTGATGACCGATGGTTCGGAGCATAAAGTCCGCTCCACATGGGGCAAAGCCGGCGATAAGATGACCTTGGAAATTGATCCGAAATCTCATCCTGAGTGGACGGGTATTCACCGCATGGTTGATTCTGGCGGTCAAGTTTCCAAGTTCAACAACAAGTTCGGTGCTTTTGGCATTAAGAGCGGCGACTAATTTATATATTTTCTTTTTAAGGAGAGGTTTTCCTCTCCTTTTTTTAACGAAACGCAAAAAATTGTTGCATAGGCAATATTTTTTATTATAAGATACATTCATCAGTTTATTTGAAAGGAAAAACCATGACAGCACCTTTAATGCCTAAAGCAACCGCCGTTTGGTTGGTTGAGAACACAACCTTAACATTCCGCCAGATTGCTAAATACTGCGAATTACATGAACTTGAAATTCAGGCCATTGCCGATGGCGATGTGGCTTACAACATCATTGGCATCAGCCCTGTTTCAAACGGTCAGCTTTCGTTAGATGAAATCCGCCGTTGCGAAAACGACAAATCGGCAGACTTAGTCCCGAATGTTTTGGAACGCAACGTTAAAGAATCCAATGCCAAGAACAAAAAGGTTCTTTCGCCCTCGCAACGGAGCGACAAACCTGCCGCGATTTTGTGGATTATAAGGAATTGTCCAGACATTACAGACGCGCAAATTACAAAGCTGATTGGCACAACCAAGCCGACTATTTTAGCAATCAGAAACGGCACGCGTCCGGATATGTCAACCTTAAGAGCCAAAAATCCGGTAGCTATTGGGCTTTGTTCTGAAAAAGACTTGGATAAAGCGATGACAACCGCCAAAGAACGGCTTGAAAAAGCGGCGCAACCGAAAGTAAAAAAGGCTAAAAAAACCGCCAAAAAGACAACAAAAAAGACAACGACGAAAAAAACAACCAAAAAAGCCGTTAAAAAAGTTGCAAAAAAGGCCGCCAAGAAAACAACTGTCAAAAAGGCATCCAAAAAATCGGCGAAAAAGGTAGCCACTCAAAAGGCAACGGCAAAAAAGACGACTGCTAAAAAGGCAGCTGCCAAGAAAGCTCCGACAAAAAAGGTAACGGCAAAAAAGGCAACCGCTAAAAAGACAGTCGCTAAAGCCTCCAAAAAAGCACCTGTAAAGAAAGCACCAGCTAAAAAGGCAACTTCCAAGAAGAAAACCGCGAAAAAGAAATAAACGTTGTTTTTATGAACAATAAAGGGGTAGAAAATTTTCCACCCCTTTTTATTTGCGATTAATATTTTTCTTTCTCATAACAAAAGTAATTAGTGTTTTTATAGGCGATATCACGCGAGTGTTAGGTCGCTTTGGCGGCGTCCCGCTCTTAACGTCATTCACGAGGAATCCAAGAAAAAAGCTAATTTGTTATCCTGGACTCTTCCTCCCCCTACGGTCGTCAGAGTGACGTAAAATAAAAAAATGTCATTCTGAGGCGGGTTACCGCCGAAGAATCCAGGACAACAAATTCATCCGAATCGTCATTTCCTAGAGTTGTGCGCTTTAAAATGCTAATACAGGTCGGACATAAGAATCTTTAAAACCGCCAAAATGATAATGTAATGTACCATGATATAAATAAACACTTACATAGCCGGTTCTTTCTACATAACCTATGGTGGAAGACCAATGCTGAGCATTTTTTAAAGGTTGGATATCTATATTTTTAGTTTTTAATTTTTCTAAAGAATTGTTAATCTGCTGGTAAGAATAAGCCAACCCTCTATAACCAAATCCTGTAACTTTGCTTAAATCATATCCCCACATCTGCATTAATTCGCCGATAGACGGGAAATACCATTGGCCCGCGCCAACTTTTGGGTTATCCGCAGAAACGCCTAAAGGGTAAAAAGCCGTACATGCTTTTGCCGCAATAGGTGTGCAGAGTTTTTGATTGTTAGTATTTTGATTAAGGCATTCTGTTAAATCAGCGGCAAGCATTTTTTGAGTGTTGCCTTTACCGTCAAAGACTTCAGGCTCACCATTTTGCAAAGCTTGAGCTAAAGTTTGTGAAGTGTAGGGCGTTAAACCTTGTACAATAGAATTTTGAAAGCCGACCGATAGAAATTCTTGCGTATTATGGAAAGGATTTTGAGGATCAAAGTCTGAATTGTCATCAACCGTTAAAGTGCTTAACGCCATAACTTTACCATGAACACCGCCATTCGTGGTTAAAAACACGATTCCAACAGGAATTTTGTTTTCATGAGTGGAGTCATAATCATCGGCATAACCACACGTCCCGTCTGAGTAATAAACATCACCGATTTCACAAAGGTCTTTACAAAGCGTGTATGTGTTATCTGTTGGACATTTTGAAATTTTACCACACCAAGCGGATTTATTGGATTGTGTAAAGCCTAACGATTCGCAATTATAGCGAACACATTTTTTATATGATTGGTCATAAGGGCAAAGAATATAACCATTTTTATCACATTTTGGATTATCTTCTTTGGAATAATTTAACTCCTCACAGGTCGGTTGCTTTTCACAATTCAGCGCCATCGCTTGATTTGAAAACAAAACTATCATCAAAAATAAAATATACTTCATTATCTTTATCCTTTCGCCCAAATTCTTCCGAATCGTCATCCTGAAACGACCCCAAATGTCATGCTGAACTTGTTTCAGCATCCCCTCCAAATGTCATGCTGAACTTGTTTCAGCATCTCTTTTTATAAGATCCCGAAACGAGTTTGGGATGACGTTTGAGGGAGTTTTTCCCTTTCTTAAAAAAAGGTACGTTTAAATGTGCATTTTTTTGCAAAAATAAGTTGTTGAAAATCCCAATTTTTTCTACTTGACAAGTTGTAAATAATGACGTACCTTTTTTTGAGATACTTCTTATTTGCCCGCTCATTGTTGATTTTCCTTGCTTTTTTAGCTTTTTGAAACCCATAAAGTCCTCAGAGTGACGTAAAATAAAAAACGTCATTCTGAGGCAATTTATTGCCGAAGAATCCAGGAAAAAAGTAGCTAATTTATTCTTCCTGGACTCTTCCTCCCTACGGTCGTCAGAGTGACGGGCGGTGAATATCAGCGCCTTTGCACCCAAACCGAGGGAACGCGGAGAATGAAAAAACGAATCCATATTATTTTGCACCCAAGCCGAGGGAACGCGGAGAATGAGGTGATTAGAGTAATTTTGAGCGTGAAGACAATTCCAGCGTACTAAAAGCGTACGTGAATTGGACAAGACCAAAAAATCGCTCTAGGCGCCCATTATACGCGTTCCCCTCAAAAAAGTGCTTGACTTCTGATTTTTTTTAGCTATTATCCCCCTTACTTTGCTTGAAAGGGAAGATTCTCTTTTGAGCGGGTATTTTTTGTAATAACTAACTTTAAGGAAATTTGTGATGCCTACAATTAATCAGTTAATTCGTAACTCACGAACACCAAAAGTGAAGAGAAACAAAGTTCCGGCTTTGAAAGCTTGTCCACAAAAACGCGGTGTTTGCACAAGGGTTTACACAACAACCCCGAAAAAGCCTAACTCGGCTTTGCGTAAAGTGGCGCGCGTTCGCTTGACAAACGGCTTTGAAGTAATCAGCTACATCCCTGGTGAAGGTCACAATCTTCAAGAACACTCAGTGGTGCTGATTAGAGGAGGCCGTGTGAAAGACTTGCCTGGTGTTCGTTATCATATCATTCGCGGTACCTTAGATACACAAGGTATTGCTAAACGTCGTCAACGCCGCTCATTATACGGCGCAAAGAGACCTAAGTAGGAGGATGCCAGATGTCACGTCGTCATAGTGCAATTAAAAGAAACGTGCTGCCTGATGCAAAATTCAATGATAAGGTAGTTGCGAAGTTTATTAATAATATTATGGAAGACGGTAAGAAAGCCGTTGCCGAAAAGATTGTTTATTCGGCATTTGACATTATTGCCGCCAAATCTAAACAAGATGCTTTAAGTATCTTTTCAGAAGCCATTGAAAACGTCAAACCGATGGTTGAGGTTCGTTCGCGTCGTGTTGGTGGTGCCACATATCAGGTGCCGTGCGAAGTGCGTGCTGACCGCCGTCAGGCTCTTGCGATTCGCTGGATTATTGCCGCCGCTCAAAAGCGTTCGGAAACAACCATGACGGATCGCTTGGCGGGCGAGCTTCTTGATGCCGCCGCGAACCGTGGCGCCGCTGTCAAAAAGCGTGAGGATACGCACAAAATGGCTGAGGCCAACAAAGCGTTTTCGCATTATAAGTTCTAGAAAAAGGTTTGAAAAATGGCTCGTACACACAAATTGGAATTGTACCGCAATATCGGCATCATGGCACATATTGATGCCGGTAAAACCACAACAACAGAACGTATTTTGTATTACACAGGTATCTCGCATAAAATCGGCGAAGTTCATGATGGCGCCGCCACCATGGACTGGATGGAACAGGAGCAAGAGCGCGGCATTACCATTACATCTGCCGCCACAACCTGCTACTGGAAGGGACACCGCATTAACATCATTGACACCCCCGGCCACGTTGACTTTACGGTTGAGGTGGAGCGCTCTTTGCGCGTTTTGGACGGTGCCATCACGGTTTTTGATTCGGTTGCGGGCGTTGAACCGCAGTCTGAAACAGTTTGGCGTCAGGCGGATAAATACCGCGTGCCGCGCATTTGTTTCTGCAACAAAATGGACCGTATCGGTGCAAACTTTTTCCGTTGCTTGGATATGATTGTGGATCGCCTTGGGGCGCGTCCTTTGGCTATGCAACTCCCGATTGGCGTTGAGGCTGATTTTAAGGGTGTTGTTGACCTCTTGAAGATGAAAGCCATTATCTACACCGGCGATACCGCCGATTCCCCGATTGAGGAGCGCGAAATTCCAGCTGATTTAATGGATAAAGCCAACGAATATCACGCCAAATTGGTTGAAACGGCTGTTGAACAAGATGAACAAGCAATGGAAGACTATCTTGAAGGCAAAGAAGTTTCGGTTGAAACGCTTAAAAAATGTATCCGCAAGGGTACTTTGGCGCAAGATTTTGTGCCTGTTTTCTGCGGAACAGCTTTCAAAAACAAGGGTGTTCAGCCTTTGCTGGACGCGGTTGTTGATTATTTGCCCTCACCGATGGATGTTCCCGCGATTGAAGGCGTTAAGCCCGGCACGGATGAAAAGATTGTCCGTCACCCCGGCGATGACGAGCCTTTGTCGGCTTTAGCGTTCAAAATTATGAACGACCCGTTCGTTGGTTCTTTAACATTTACGCGTATTTATTCAGGCACAATGACTGCTGGTTCGTACATTTACAACTCGGTCAAAGACAAGAAAGAGCGCGTCGGTCGTATGCTTTTGATGCACGCCAACAAACGTGATGACCTCAAAGAGGCGCACGCCGGCGACATCATTGCCTTGGCTGGTTTGAAAGATACCACCACGGGCGATACGCTTTGTGATGCAAGCAATCCGATTGTATTAGAAAATATGGAGTTCCCCGATCCGGTTATTGAATTGGCGGTTGAACCCAAAACCAAAGCCGATGTTGAAAAAATGGGCTTGGCTTTGTCGCGTTTAGCGATGGAAGATCCGTCTTTCAAAGTTTCATCTGATCCTGAAAGTGGTCAGACCATTATTCGCGGCATGGGCGAACTTCACTTGGAAATCATTGTTGACCGCTTGAAACGCGAGTTTAAAGTTGAGGCCAATGTTGGTGAGCCGCAAGTGGCTTATCGTGAAACAATTACCAAACCTTGTGACATTGAATATACGCACAAAAAGCAATCCGGTGGTGCCGGTCAGTTTGCGCGTGTTAAAATCAAATTTGAACCGATGGAAGGTCACACAGGGTTTGAGTTTGTCAATACCGTTGTCGGTGGTAATGTTCCGAAAGAATATATCCCCGGCGTTGAAAAAGGTTTACGCAGTGCTATGGAAAGCGGTGTTTTAGCCGGTTACCCTGTCACAGGCGTAAAGTGCACCCTCTATGATGGTGCTTATCACGAAGTTGACTCTAACGTGATGTGCTTTGAAATTGCCGGTCGCGCCGCCTTCCGTGAAGGTATGCGTCAGGCTGATGCAAAGCTTTTGGAACCGATTATGAAGGTTGAAGTTGTTACCCCTGAAGAATACATGGGCGACATCATTGGCGACCTCAATTCTCGGCGCGGTTTAGTCGGCGGTATGGATCAAAGGGGCAACGCGCGCGTTGTTGATGCGTTTGTGCCTTTGGCAAATATGTTTGGCTATGTCAACACATTGCGTTCGCTTTCTCAAGGGCGCGCTCAGTTCACAATGCAATTTGATCATTATGCTGAAGTGCCGAAAGATATTGCGGAAACAATCAAGAGCAAAAATGCTTAAACTTTAACCGAAAGGGCAGTTGCCCTGCCCTTTCAAATTTTTTAATTTAATTTTGGAGTAATTTAAAATGGCAAAAGAGAAATTTGAGCGGACAAAGCCGCACTGCAACATTGGGACGATTGGTCACGTGGACCACGGCAAGACAACGTTGACAGCGGCAATTACAAAAGTATTGGCGGAGCAAGGCGGTGCAAGCTTTACAGCTTATGACCAAATTGATAAAGCGCCAGAAGAAAAAGCACGTGGTATTACCATTTCAACCTCGCACGTTGAATATGAAACAGCCAACCGTCACTATGCGCACGTTGACTGCCCTGG
>CANPYS010000020.1 GCA_947588655.1 uncultured Alphaproteobacteria bacterium
TTCCTTGCCGCACTTGTTGCTATTCGTTATAACCCTTCACTTAAGGCTTTCTACCTTCGCTTAATTGCTAAGCCTAAACCTAAAATGGTTGCTATTACTGCTGTTATGCGCAAACTTATCCTCTTTGCTAACTCTTCCCTTAAGCCTTGTGCATAACTCTTTTATCTGGGTTGATGACAAAGAGAAAATACATTACACACATTCTCTAAATTTTTCTCTTGCTTTTTGAAAAAATATATTCTACCTTACTTCCAGGCATAAAAAGTTTTTATGCTTAGTACCCATTGTGGTACGGAGCTTTCAACGGCTCAACCATATTCGGCGTTAGGATATAATGTCGTCATATTGTCTGCTATGAATTTTAGCCGGCAGTAGATATATCCCCGATTCATATTCGTATGGTCGGGGAGCTTTTAGCGAATGTCCAAAGCTTCGGCTGAAAGGCTAAAAGAGTCATGTAATATGGTATGATTGTTGAACTCTCCGGCCACCTTTTGAGGTGGTTTTCTTTTAACGACTAAAAAAGAAAGGTTTAATCATATGAAGAATAATCTTTTATTAACAACAGCTTTGGTAGCAATTGTCACTTCGGCAACTGTCGCTCAAGCAAATTCTGTTGCTTCAAGTCCATGGTCAGTAGAAGTCGCTGGTAGTTACCAATTTGCCATCAGAGAATTTCAGAAATCACCGATGGTAAGCGATGGTACAAATATCTATCGTTCAGACTGGTCAATGCCTAAAGTTGATCTTATTTCGGCAGATGTCACGGGCGTTTATAACCTAACCGATCGGCAGGCGTTAACATTGCGTTTCGGATACGCCGCAGGCGACGATTCCGTTGGTGGCGATGAGGAAAGAGCACGCGTTAAAGACGAAGTTGAATTGTTCACCCTCATGCCCGGATACCGCTATACCATGCCTGTTTATCAAGACAAGCTTAAAGCTTTTGCCGGTGTGAATGCGGGCGTTGCTTACCTGAAATACAAGTCAACACAATCAGGCGCTCCGGATGACTTTTATAACACGAAAGTGGACGATTCTGATTGGGGATTTGCTTATTCAGCTGAAATCGGTCTTCGCTATGATGTAACGGAAAATATCGGTGTTTTTGCCGCTTATCAATTCTCAGGGAACACAGCTGATGTGAAGCGTCTTCCCTACAACCGCAATCCTAAGAACCCCATGATAGATAACCAAACCAGAATGCAAGTTTATAATGGGGTGCGGGCTGGTTTGAGCTATTCCTTCTAAAGTTGGAAAAATTATTATAAATAAATTCCTTTATAGAGAAAAAGACACTTTATCACACAAGCGATAAAGTGTCTTTTTTAAGTAGCTATATTTTCCACATCTGGATTCTTCCTCCCTTCGGTCGTCAGAATGACGTAGAGTTTTCCAAACACCAAAAGTAATTGGTGTTTGGAAAGCGAGATAACGCGAGTGTTAGCTTAGGAATGCGTATAGCTGGCATTTAGAGCAATTTAAGGGGCAAAAGTACCGCAGCGTACATAAACGTACGTGAGGACACTTTTGCCACAAAAACTGCGCTAGATGCCAGCTATACGCCTTTCCATAGAAAATGGCGTCAGCGGCGGGACTCGAACCCACTACCCACAGTTTAGGAAACTGTTGCTCTATCCTGATGAGCTACGCCGACGTTAGATCTTTTTATAAACGCCTTGATAAAAAAGAGCAAGAGTTTTTTCTTGACAACCTGCAAAAAATTATTAAATTAAGCCTGAAAGAAATTTTTATAAAATTATGTTATGAAAAAGTGTATTTTTATGCGTCACGCGTCGGAGGAGGCTTTAGAAGGAGCCTTAGATGACGTGGTTGAAGAGTATCAACTGGCGCTCAGCAAGGTTTGTCCTTTAGGAAAGATTGACGCTGTTTGGACATCGCCCAAAAAACGCGCTGTTGAGACGGCTCAAAAAATGGTGGCGCTTTTAGGCCTAGATTTAAAGGTTGAGGAGCATGACACCTTAGATGAAGGTTATAGTTATGAAAAGCCTTTATCAAACCTTGTGGACGAGCTAAACAAATCGGAAGCCAAAACCATTTTGTTGGTTACGCATTTGCCTAACTTAAACGAATGGTTTTTGGTTGGAATGATGGGCAATGCCGGCGTTTTGCCTTTAGCGTTTGACGGCCGGAAGTTTCATGATTTATAAAAAAAAGACGCGTTAGCGTCTTTTTTTATTTTTTCTTACGTTTTGGGGATGGTGGTGTTTGTTCATCATCGGTTTCATCAAGGTTATTTTCAACATATTCGGCATATTCCAAGGCGTCGTTTTCATGGAGCATAGCGCGTATCATCCACGATTTTTTATAAAACTTCGCAAGATATTCTTCAAACATATTCACGGTTAAAAAGTCGCCGCGTTTTTCGGCCAAATCGCGAATTTCCAAAGCCAAATCAATAATTTTGCCACAATCTTCATCTAAAATTTCCAAAACTTCTTCGGTATCATAATCGCGGCTTTCAAGTTCTTCAATTTCGGCAATTTCCAGATAATCCGCCATATTTGCCAAGGGAAGTTCGCCTTGCATTTTAAGGGCTTCGGCAACCGCGTCAAATTGTTCTTGAAACTCTTTATAAAGGTGTTCTGTCAGCTTATGAATGGTTAAAAAATCGCGTCCGGTAGCGTTCCAATGCAAATTATGAAGCTTGATGTTCAAAACGGCAATGTTTGCCAAATAGCGATTAAGTCCGGTATCTCTAGCCATATTATCCTCCTTTGTTTGTTGTTTAAGGAATATATGCCGTTTTAGAGAGATTTAAATACATCAAAAGCGGTATTCTTTGCAGCTTTGATTTTGAGAAATCATATTTTTATCGCTTTCAGGCAGATTATCCATATCGCCAAAGTTATACATATCGCAGTTAAAGGTTTGCTCGTCATCAAGGCCGCCGTTTTTCAAGTCAACGAGCGTATCTTGTGAAAGGCCGTCCACATGAAAATCAGGTGTATTTTTAGGATTGCGGTTTTTAGCGCGGAAATTTTGTTTTTTTTCAAATTCGGGTTGTTGTGTCAACATTCTTTTTCTCCTTTGCAAAAATATATAGACACTTTCAGAGCAATTTAAAGGCATAAAAAAAGCCACCTATTCAGGTGGCGTATGAAAAACTTTCAAATTAATTTTGCCTAAGCAGAACATTAATTTGGCAAGGATACATTTTGCAATAAAAAGAGCAAATTTCTTCGCGGTTGGTCTGATTCAAATCATCAAGAGATGCCCAAACATCGCTTTTGCAGTTTTCAGAGCTGTTTTCTGCGCAGAAAGTAATATTATTAGAGGGATTGCCGCGGTCAATAATGGTGACGGCATCAACAAGTCTTAAATAATCTTTCATGCGCTGATTTTCCATAACCCTCAAATAAGTATTGCAGACTTGAACGCGATTCGGGCTTGAAACAATGGTTTGCATATTAACATAAGCCTGTACGGAGGGTTCTTTCATCTCGCGGTAAGAAATGGTAATATTGTTGCCCCAATAATCTTGCACCGAAGTTTGATCGGGTTGGACAAGCGAGGGACGAAAGACATTAAGAATAATGGCTTTTTTGGTATCAAAATCTGAAATATCTTGCGCCTTGCTGATGGCATCGGAAAGCGTTGTAAAAGCAACCTTAAGATCATCATGGAGTATATTTGCTTTTTCGGTGTTTTTAAGGGATATATAAAAATAGTTGCCGGCATAGCCCAAAAGCCCGACCACAATTAAAACACCGAACATACCAAACAATGACCACCCTTTTTCCTGCACCCACTGATAGCGTCCGAGCATCCAAAGATAAAATTTGCTTAACTTAGACATAGACCAATCCTTTCTAACGTTCTGCACAAAAATAATATTGAAAACAAAATAATTTTAACACCACAGGCGGTATTCCCGTCCGCGATCAAAACAATAAATTGTTTTGGAGCGGGTAACGGGAGCGCTAAGTAAAAAGCTGACTTAACGTCAGGTTTTTATCTGTAAGCTCCGGGAACATCTTGTTGAGCGAGGGAAGCAAAAGCGACCGATGCGAAACTAGATGCCCAGGCGGTATTCCCGTCCGCGATCAAAACAATAAATTGTTTTGGAGCGGGTAACGGGAATTGAACCCGCATTAAAAGCTTGGGAAGCTCTCATTCTACCATTGAATTATACCCGCTTCTTCTCTGATTAAACTTTATTTTCTTGATATAATCAAGTCTTTTATCCAAAATGCACAATTTTCTTCTTACCTTAAAGCAACATTTCCATAAGATGCGCCAAGTCTAGCTTATAAACTGCGGCGTTTTGTGGCGTGCGCGGATAAAATGCCGACAAATCAAAAGCAAAAATATGCGCTTGTTGTTTGAAAAATGCGTCTGTGGTGTTTATTTCAGAGGCATGCGCTTGCAAATATTGGCTTAAAGCTTCCGCCTCTTTGATTTTTGATTTTATCAGCCCCGTTCTTTGAGCAAAAAATGACGAATATTCCCAAATAGCATAAATAGCGGCCGCCAAAAGCAAAGCGCTAACAAACCGCAAGTAAACGCTTAAAAGTAAAATAGCAAATAAAATAAAGCTAAGGCAGATAACAATTTTAAAAATATTAGTCAAACGGTGCGAAAATCTGATGCGTAAAATCCAGAAATAAAAAGCCACAACAGCCGTAAAGCAAAACAGAATAATGCCTGTTTGCGCCGGATTAACCGATAAAAACGCAATAGCAGCCTCGGTTAAAACAAGCATTGCGATACCAAAGAACAAATAACCGATGTTAAGCTGAAAGTTCAAAAGCTTTAAGGTGCGGCGCGTGTGCCTTTCAAGAGCGGATTCGGCGCGCTTAAACTTAAGCGTATTTGAATTTTGAACGCTTATTACAGAATCATGACTTCCAAAAAGATGCGCCAAAGCTTTTTTCTCGCCCAAATTTAAGTTATGGACGTCATCGGTTTTTTTAATCAAAACAACAGAATTTTCTTGCTTCTGAATATCAATTACCCCCTTTTGGTAAATATCCAAAAAAGCGGAAATAAAGGCGGTTTTATCAAAAGCGCCTTTCAAAAGCATACGCAAAATGGGGGCGGAAATCTGAAAATGCCCCAAAATTTTGGGCTTGTTCTTTTTAAGATAATTTGCTGAAAGAATATACGAACTTAAAATAGCAATCAGCCCCAAAAGCGCAAACAAAACATCGCCGAAATCTGAAATAAACCAAACAAAACGCTGATTTATGTCGGGTTTAAGAAAAATATCCTGATGAAGCGTTGTTAAAATATACATGCCCTCGCCAGGGAGCAAAGGCGTTGTTGAAGCAAAGCCCAAGGCGTTGTTATCAAGCGCGGCGATAATTGCGCGATTCGGGTTCAAACTTTTAGGCGAGCCAATAAAAACGTTTTGCCCCATAAATTGCCGTCCGTCGGGCAATGAAACAACAGCGTTGGCAGAGGCAATCATTAAATTAAGATAACTTCCTGTCACATTCCAGTAAAATTCGGTAAAGTCGTCATAATACCAAAGTTTGCGGTCAACCAAATACTTAAAGTTATAAGTATAAACGCCTGAGGGCAGGTTATAAGGTTGTTGGGGTTTAATATAAATATTATCCCCGATTTCTTCCAAAACATGTGGCACATTTTGCCCATTAATGGAAACCGATTCCAACGTCACGTCAATTTTTTTACGCACGCCAGCGCGTGAGGTGGAATATTTGGGCATAATTTTAATCAGCCCGTTTTTGAGCTTTTTGCCATTGGCAATCACGGTCATTTCCTCTTCAACCTGCACAAGTCCTGTTGGCAAAATATGAAGCGAAGTTAATAAATAAGGAATATGCTCCACCGCGGGCGCAACCACTTTGCGTCCGCTTGGCAGCGTTACGTTGACCATGGGATATTGATAAGTATTCAAAGGCGCCACATTATCAGCCGATAAAGTTTTAGGCTGCATAAGCTCATAAAAATCAAGCTCAGAATCTGTTTGCGTAGATTTATTATCTACCGATTGTAAAGCCTTTTCATAAATACGTTCAAAAATAGATTTATCATCATTTTGTAATTGCTCAATATATTCTTTACTGTGCAAAATATCTATAGTATTTCCACTATTTAATTCAGTAAAGCTTTTATTGGTTGAATAATTAGCCTTGCTAAAGCGGTCTTTCATAAACGCAAGAAAAGCTTCCGTATCAGACATATCGGGCAAAACTTCAGGAATGGTCGTATCCATAATCGGGATAGGCGCGTCCCAAGAGCTTTGTTGCTGAGCCTGTGCGTTTTGGGTTAAACTTAAAACCGCCATAAAACAGAATATTAAAAAATTTTTCTTCATAAAATTTTTCAGCCCTTAACAAATCAGATTTAATAGAGTATAAAGGAATAACTCTTAAAATTTTATAAAAAAGGAGCAGATAATGTCAAATTCAGTCGCGGCAATCATTTTAGGCGCGGGTAAGGGCACACGGATGAAGTCTGATTTGCCCAAAGTTATGATGCCCGTTTGTGGCAAACCGATGATTAAACACATCATTGAAACACTTGAGAATATGGGCGTTTCCAAAATTGTGACTGTCATTTCGCCAGAGGGAGAATTAGTCAAGCAAACTGTTGCGCCGTACCCAACATGCGTTCAAGACAAACAGCTTGGCACTGGACACGCCGTAAATTGCGCGCGTGAGGCTTTGAAAGGTTTTGACGGCGCGGTGATGGTTATCTTTGGCGACACGCCTTTAATTACCGCCAAAACTTTAGAACGCGCGGTCAATAAGGTCAACGAGGGTTACAGCGTGGTGGTTTTTGGCACACGCCGCGCGGATCCAGCGCGCTACGGACGCCTTAAAATGCAGGGCAACGAGCTTTTGGGTATTGTGGAATATAAAGACGCCACGGAAGAAGAACGCGCTATTGATTTTTGCAATTCAGGTTTTATGACCTTTGACGGTAAACATTTATTTGAAATTTTATCACGCATCGGCAATGAAAACGCCGCCGGCGAGTATTATTTGACAGATGCGGTTCAAATTGCGCGTCAAATGGGCTTAAAATGCACGGCGTTGGAAGGCGATGTGGAAGAACTTGCCAGCGCCAACACGCAAGAAGAACTCGCTGAATTGGAAACTTTTTTAGAGAAGCGCCAACATGCTTAAATTTATCAAAATTCATTGGTTCGGTTTAATTTTAAGCCTTTTGGGCGTGCTTTATTTAGGACTTGTGATTTTGGTTGTTTTATCGCCGCGCCAAGATAAGCTTAACCGTGGTTTTATTCCTTGTACCAAAGCGATGATGACTGATTTTTCGGCATGTGAAAAAGGCAAACTTTGGTGCTTGATGAAGGCGGTTTTTTCAAACACGCTTTGCGACGCGGGCGTGGTTTTATCAGGTGTTGAAAATTGGGCTAAAAACAAACAAAAAACACCTTGGGCAAATTATTTGTTTGAACCTGAGGTTGATAAAGAGCCTCATCAGCACCCCGAATTAACTAAATTTTACGAACAAAATAAAAATATTCGCGCCGATATGGCAAAGCTTTATAAAGCAAGCCTTGAATTAGAAAGGGAAAAAGATGAAAAAGCAAAACCTCAAGAATAATCTGCCGGCATGGGATTTGTCTGATTTTTATAAAGATACCGCCGATTCGCAAATTGAAAAAGATTTGAAAACTTATCAAAAATCCGCTGCGGCGTTTGCCGTAAAATATAAGGGCAAACTTAAAAACCTGAGCGCGAAAGAGTTTTTGAGTGTCTTAAAAGACACGGAAAAGCAATCTAAACTGGCGGCAAAACTCGGTGGTTTTGCTTATCTCAATATGTCCACGCAGATGAAAAACGCTCAAGCCTTAGCGTTTTATCAAAACATTTCCGAAAAGCTTACCGAATACGCCAAACCGTTGGTTTTCTTTAGCTTGGAGCTTAACAAACTGCCTGAAAGCAAAATTAACGAATGGCTTAAAGATAAAAGCGTGGCGTTTTATAAGCCGTTTTTAGATCGGGTGCGCAAGTATAAAAAATATGAACTTCCCGAGGCCGTGGAAGAAGTTTTGCTTGAAAAATCCGTCACCTCGTCTGAAGCTTGGGTGCGCCTTTATGAAGAAACTTCTTCACGACTTGTTTATCATCTCAACGGCAAAACATATAATGACGCAGAAATCAGCAAACTCACGCTTGATCCGAGTGCTGAAATCCGCCATGCCGCCGGTGCGGAAATCAACCGCGTGGCGCAAGAAAACGCGCCGCTTTTCACGCTTATTTATAATATGATTATCAAAGACAAGGCAATTGAAGATCAAAAGCGTGGCTACAAAACGCCTGTTTCCGCGCGCAACAAGGCCGAAGATGTGCCTGATGAAGTGGTGGAAACTTTGGCGCAAACCGTCCGCGCAAATTATCAAAATTTGGCGCACCGTTTTTATAAGTTAAAAGCGAAATGGTTGGGCGTTAAAAAAATCAGTTATTGGGATAGAAACGCGCCGTTGCCGTTTTGTAACGATATATCTTATTCTTGGGACGAGTCGGTTCAGACCGTTCTCAATGGTTATCAAAATTTTTCGCCCAAACTTTGCAAAATTGCGCAAGACTTTTTTACCCACAACTGGATAGACGTGCCGCCGCGCGATGGCAAACGGAGCGGCGCTTATTGTAGCGGTCCGCTTGCCACCATGCACCCTTATTTGTTCTTAAATTTTACGGGCAAGCAAAACGATGTTTTGACTTTGGCGCACGAATTGGGACATGGGTGTCATCATCAGCTCAGGCTTCAAAACGGCGAGCTGAACGAACATTCGCGAATGACGACCGAAGAAGTGGCATCTGTTTTTGGCGAAATGCTGGTGTTTCAAGATATGCTTAAAAATCAAAAAGATGATAAAGCCAAGCTCTGCCTTTTAGCAGGCAAGGTTAATGATATGATTAACACAGCCGTGCGCCAGATTGCCTTCCACTTTTTTGAAACACGCGCGCACGCCGAGCGCCAACAAGGCGAGCTTTCCACCGAGCGCTTATGCCAAATTTGGCTTGAAGAAATGCGCGAAAGCTTAGGCCCTTCGGTAGATGTCGGGGCAGATTGCGCCTATATATGGTCAAGTATCGGGCATTTTTTCTTTATGCCATTTTATGTTTATGCTTATTCCTTTGCGGATTGCTTGGTTAACTCGCTTTATCAGGTATATTCGGAAAAAACGGTTAAAGACTTTCCCGATAAATATTTAACGCTTCTTTCGCAAACGGCAATTGGCGATTATAAACAGATTTTGCAACCCTTTGGCTTAGATGTCTTTAAGCCCGATTTTTGGAACAAAGGTTTATCGCTTATCAGTTCGTACATTGATGAGCTGGAAAAACTAGATAAACGTGTTTGCTCTGCCCGAAAGGGTTTATAGCAAAATTGACAGTTTAGCTTGAAAATTAAAAAAAATCCTGTTAGATTATGCGGCAAGGATAAGATCATGTATGATGTTGAAAAAATAAGAGCAGATTTTCCAATTTTGGCGCGTCAATTTGGAACGCATCAGAATGTGTATTTAGATTCGGCGGCTTCAGCGCAAAAGCCGCTTTGCGTGGTTGAAACATTAACGAGGGTTTATCTTCAAAGCTACGCGAACGTACACAGAGGGATGTACCCGTTGGCGGAAGAAATGACCGCCGAATATGAAAAAGCGCGCCGAATTGTTCAGGGCTTTATCAACGCCAAGAGCGCCAATGAAGTTGTTTTTACGCGCAACGCGACAGAATCAATTAATTTGGTGGCATCATCTTGGGCTGAAACTTTTTTATCTCCTGATGATGAAATTTTGGTTTCTGAGGCGGAACATCACGCCAACCTTGTGCCGTGGCAAAGAGTTTGCGAGAAAAAGGGCTGCCGCTTGAAAGTTTTTAAAATCGGCGATGACGGGAGCTTTTTGCCTGAAGAATATGAAAAACTTTTGACCGAAAAAACAAAACTTGTTGCCATAACGGCAATGTCAAATGTTTTGGGAACAATTTTTCCCATAAAGCAAATGACGCAAAAAGCGCATGCTATAGGGGCAAAAGTTTTGGTTGACGCTTGTCAGTTTGCGGTTCATCGTCAAATTGATGTTTTGGACTTAGACGCCGATTTTTTGGCATTTTCGGGGCATAAAACTTATGGACCGGCAGGCATAGGCGTTTTGTATGCCAAGTCAGAAATTTTAAATAAAATGCCGCCTTATCAATGCGGAGGCGATATGGTGGATAAAGTCACATATCAGCATACAACTTTTGCCGAGCCGCCAGCGCGTTTTGAAGCTGGCACGCCCTCTATGGTAGATGCCATCGGTTTGGGCGCGGCGCTTGAATATATGCAAAATTTAGGCTTAAAAGATATAACGGCGCACGAGGAGTCGTTGGTACGTTATATGTTTGAGAAAACATCTGAAATCAAGGGCTTTAAGCATATTGGCACAGCGCCTGATAAAGGGGGTGTTTTCAGCTTTGCGGTTGAGAACATTCATCCGCAAGATTTAGCCTATGTTTTGGGTAAAGAGGGCGTGGCAATTCGTATAGGGCACCATTGCGCCGAGCCTTTGGTTGAGCGTATGGGTTACACCTCGTTGGCGCGCGCGTCTTTTGGCTTATACACCAATCACTCGGATATAGATGCTTTTGTAAAAGCGGTTGAAAAAGCACAGCGTTTCTTTTAAGGTAAGGGTAAAAAGCCAATGTCTGATGAAATTGATGCAAATGAAGAGCTCCTGCTCCAAGCGATGACTGTTGAGCAAACGCCGGAATACAAAGCCGAAGCTGGTACAGCGTTATTAAAATCAGAAAAGCTAGCAAAGCTTTCAGATGTGGTGGAGGCTTTAAAGCAGGTTTTTGATCCTGAAATTCCGATTAACGTATATGATTTAGGTCTAATATATCGGATGAATCAGGCAGAAAACGGCAATTTAGATATTGATATGACGCTTACCGCGCCGGGGTGTCCAGTCGCAGAGGTTATGCCCCAACAGGTTGCAGATGCCGCCGCAAGTGTAAAGGGCGTTGGCAAAGTGTCTGTGCGAGTGGTATGGGAGCCACAGTGGACGGTTGAGCGTTTAAGCGATGACGCCAAAGAAATGTTGGAGATGTTTTAAAATGGAAACAATAGAAACCTTAATTGAAAACTTTTCAATGCTTGATTCATGGGAAGATAAATATCAATACCTGATTGAATTGGGCGAAAAGTTGCCACCGCTCGCGCCGGAATATAAAACAGAGGCGTGGAAAGTTAGCGGTTGTCAGTCGCAGGTTTGGCTTGTGCCTGAAAACATTGACGGCAAAATTTATTTTAAGGGCGATAGCGATGCCATTATGGTCAAAGGCATTATATATTTGCTTTTGGCGGTTTACAGAAATAAATCTGCACAAGAGATAAAAGAAATTGAAGTTGAAAAAATTTTTGCTAAACTAGGTTTAGGGGAACATTTAAGTCCAAGCCGCCGTAATGGTATGATGTCAATGGTTGATAAAATACGTTTATACGCGGCAAGCTTTGAAAGCTGAGTTGAATGAACATTCATGAATATCAGGCCAAGAACATTTTAAGCGGATACGGTATCTTAATTCCGAAGGGACGCATTGCCTATACGGCGGGCGAGGCAAAGCGTGCGGCAGAAAACATAAGCGCGCACGGGCCATGGGTTTTAAAAGCTCAAATTCAATCGGGTGCGCGTGAGAGCGGTCATTTTTTAGAGAAACGCGCAGGCGCTAAGGGCGGTATCAGACGCATTAAAGGGCGGCTTGATATATTAGAAGAAGCTGATAAAATGCTCGGCGCAACGCTTGTAACCGCGCAAACAGGCGCCAAAGGGAAGTTTGTTAGCAAAATTTATGTTGAGGAATACGTTAAAACCATACGCAAGTTTTATGTGGGTTTGGTTGTCAATCGTATGGAATCTTGCGTAACGCTTTTGCTTTCCGATTCTGAAGATAATATTATGGAAACAGCGGCAAAATTTCCGCAAAAGATTTTACGCGTTAATTTGAGCCTTGATGAAAAAATCAAGCCAGAAGCGCTTGAAAAGATAATGCATTTTTTGGACTTGCCTGAAAAAAGTCAAACCGAGTTGCAAAATTTAATTAACGGGATGTGTCAGGCTTTTAAAGATTTAGATGCTTTGATGATTGAAATTAACCCTCTTGGTTTAACATCAAGCGGCGCTTTGATAGCGCTTGATGCCAAAATATCTTTTGATGATAACGCGCTTTATCGGCAGCCAAAAATTGTGCCACTTCATGATGATTATGAAGAAGACGTTCGCGCCTTGCAAGCGTCTAAATACGGCTTTGTTTATCACGACTTTGAAAACGGCAGTATTGGTTGCATTGTTAATGGCGATGGCTTGGCGCTTTCGGTGCGCGATTTACTTTATGGCAAGCCCGAGCAAATGGCGTGCTTTTTAAATGTTAAAGGCGGTGTGGATAAAGACAAAATTTCAGCCGGAATAAAAATCATTATGACCAATCCGCGTGTGGAGGGGATTCTGATTAACATTTTAGGCGGATTCTTGCGTTGTAATTTAGTGGCGGAAGGCATTTTATCGGCGGCGGCAGAAGTTGGGCTGAATGTGCCAATGGTGGTGCGCTTTGAAGGCACAAACAAAGACGAGGCGGAAGATATTTTAGCAAAGTCGGGTTTGCCGGTCTTAATTGCCAAAGATATGGAGCAAAGCGTTTCAAAATTGCTTAAAGCCATGGAGGAGGCGGCCTGATGTCTGTTTTATTAAATAAAAATACCAAAGTTTTGGTGCAAGGCATTACGGGCAGACAAGCCTCGTTTCATGTTAAGCGTTTATTAGCAAACGGCACGCAAATTGTGGCGGGCGTTTCGCCCAATCGTGGCGGAGAAAATTATTTAAATGTGCCGGTTTTTAACACGGTTTCAGAGGCAGTTCGCCAAACAAAAGCCACGGCAAGCGTAATGTTTGTGCCGGCGGCGTCTGTCAAAGATGCCCTCAAAGAAGCCGTTGAGGCAGAGCTTGAAACAGTGGTGGCAATTGCCGCGGGCGTGCCGATTCGCGATATGCTTGAAATAAAAAATATACTCAAAAATTCCAAGACAATGCTTATCGGGCCAAATACCCCAGGGATTATAACGCCTTCCGAAGCTTGCCTTGGTATTTTTCCGGAAAATATTCATCAAAAAGGGTGCGTAGGTATAATCTCGCGCTCCTCAACGCTCACTTATGAGGCCGTGCTTGAAACAAATCGCGCGGGTTTGGGGCAATCTACCGTGATAGGTCTGGGCGATGATATGATTTTAGGCACAGGGTTTGTTGAGTTAATGCGTCGCTTTGAAGCGGACGATAAAACAAAGGCGGTTGTGCTTATCGGCACACTTGGCGGTACTTACGAGGAAGAGGCGGCGGCTTATTATGCCTCGCTTAAAAATCCCAAGCCGATAATAAGCTATATTGCCGGAAGCACATTAAGTTTTAATGATAAAATGGGCTATGCCGGCGACATTATCACGCAAGGCTCTAGAACCGCCGAAGATAAAGAGAGTGTTATGCGCGCCGCAAATATGAAAGTGGTGCGTCAAATCAACGAAATTCACACATGCCTAAAAGATTTGTTTTTATGAAAAACCCTCTGAAACGCTTGTTTGATTTTTTACTACCGCCACGGTGCATAAATTGTGGCTCGGTTTTGAACCAAGAAAATGGGCTTTGCCCTGAATGTTTTAATAACACGACATTTATAACCGAACCTTATTGCTCTAAATGTGGCTTGCCGTTTGCGGTGGTTTCGGATTCGCGTGGCAAAAAACTTTGTCCGGCATGCCTGAAAGATAAAAAGCCGGTGTTGCGTTTGAGTCGCTCGGCAGTCAAATATGATGAATTTTTCAAAAAGAGCATTATTGCTTTTAAATTTATGGACAAGACGCAAAATGCCAAAATTTTTGCCAAGCTTTTAAAAACGGCCGGCAAAGACATATTTCAAGAAGGTGTTGATGTTTTGATACCTGTTCCCTTACATTACAAAAGGCTTATCAAAAGGCGTTACAATCAATCGGCTTTGCTTGCGTTTGAATTGTCTAAGCTCATTAACAAACCAGTATTGAACGGTTGTTTAATTAAATTTAAAGCGACCAAACCGCAAGTAAGTTTTTCGGGCAGAGCCAGACATCAAAATATCAAAGGTGTTTTTAAAGTCAAAAATCCAAGCTTGGTGGCAAATAAAAGGGTTGTTTTAATAGACGATGTTATGACGACCGGCGCAACGCTTCAAGAGTGCGCCAAAGTTTTGCGTCGCGCGGGCGCAAAGTCTGTTGATACTTTAACCGTGGCGCGCGTTTATGATTAAAACCCTGTAAAAGCGTTTGGAATATGTTTTAAGTGGAACAAAGGCGCGGTTAAAACCACATCAAACCGAACATCAAAACCAAGGTATAAAGGGTGGCGTTGCAAAAAAACTTCAGCGGCACGGCGGATTCGTTTTTGTTGTTGCGGATGCAGGGCATAAAAGGCGTTGTCTATCAAGCGGCGTTCTTTGACCTCAACAAACACAATGGTTTTGCCGCGTTTAGCAATAAAATCAACTTCGCCTGCGCCTGTGCCACGCCCGATAACATAATTTTTGCACAAAATGCGGTAGCCGTGTAATCTAAACCAAAAGCGTGCCACAAATTCGCCAAAGCGTCCTTTTTGTTTTTTATTCATTTTTAAGCTCCAACGCTTTTGTATAGACAATTTTACGACTAATCCCCGTTAAAGCGGCAACTTCATCAGCGGCTGATTTAACGCTCATCTTTTTTAAGCGATTTTTTAAAAGCGATTCTAGCGGCGGGAGCTTTTTTTCTTCAGTTGGCGGGGCGATGACAACAACAATTTCGCCTTTGGGCGGATTTTTAGTAAAATAATCCAAAAGTTCTGACGCAAAGCCATTTTTGGTTTCTTCAAAAATCTTAGAAATTTCGCGAACAACGGCAATTTCTCGGTTTTTAAAAACATCAGCCATGATGGCAAGTGTTTTTAAAAGCCGCGGCGCAGTTTCATAAAAAACCAAAGTTGTATTGATTCCACATAATTCGCGGAATAAATCAAGACGGGCTTTATCTTTGTTAGGAATAAAACCGCCAAACATAAAACGGTTTGTTGGTAACCCCGAAAGTTGCAAAGCGGCAATCACGGCGCAAGCCCCTGGAATGGTATAAACAGGCACGTTTTGGGCGCGACATTGACGCACAAGCTTAAACCCCGGATCAGAAATTAACGGCGAGCCAGCGTCACTGATAAGCGCGACAGATTTACCCGAGCGCAAAAGTTCAACCAAAGGTTCGGCTTTTTGCGATTCGTTATGATCCTGATAACTGATAAAAGGTTTATCGGTATCAAGCCCCAAAAGCTTAAAAAGTTTACGGCTCACGCGGGTATCTTCTGAGGCAATTAAATCCGCTTGGCGCAAAACTTCAAGGGCGCGGCTTGAAATATCATTCAAGTTTCCGATAGGTGTGGCAACAACATATAAACCGTTTTTAAGCATCAAAGCCTCTTTACAAAAAAAGTTTTAAAGTTTATAAACAAAGAAATTGTTTAATATTTTGGAAAAAAATGCAAGTGTTTAAAAGAATTAAATTTATTTTTTGTATCTTGATATTGACGGCGTGCCAGTCTTTCACATCAAGGGAAGGTGTTATGCAAACGCCTCGCCAAACGGATATTTTTGGTTCAGAGGGCAAGTTTCGCACGGCGATGTTACTACCTTTAAGCGGCAAGGCGGAGGCTTATGGAAAGGGGCTTCAAAACGCGGCAATGTTGGCGGTTGAAGATTCCAACAATCCGGCTTTGGTGGTGGAGTTTTATGATACGCAAGCAACACCTGACGGCGCTCGGCGCGCGGCTTCAAAAGCTTTAGAAGGTGGCGCGCGCCTGATTTTAGGACCATTAACAAGTGATGAAGTCTCAGCCATAAGCCCTATGGCGCGTTCTGAAGATGTGCCTGTGATTGCGTTTACAAGTTCTTCAGCTGTTTTAGATGAGGGTGTTTATACGTTAGGCTTGCTTGGGGGTGAGCAAATCAACCGAGTCATCGGTTACGCCGCCAAAGAGGGCCGCAAACGCATTGCTGTTTTAGTCCCAGATACGCCAACAGGCATCAAAGAGGCGCGTTCAGCGGTTATTGCCGCGGCTCAAAATGATGTTTCAGTAGTTAAAATCGGGTTTTATCCGCCACAAACGGTTGACTTTGCTGAGCTAATAAAAGAGCTTATATCTTTTGAAGAAATTTCAGCAGAGATTAATGCGCAAAAGGAACAGCTTAGCGCTTTGGCAAAAGCCGGCAATGAAAAAGCCGCTCAAAAACTCAAAATGCTCAAAACAACCTATACAACAGGCGAGCTTGATTTTGACGCGGTTTTAATTCCGGAAACAGGCAACCGCTTAAAGGCGATAGTTTCAACATTTGGCTATTATGACATCAGTTATCCGAAAGTGTTGTTTATGGGAACATCTTTATGGGAAAATAACAGCTTAAACAAAGAAACCATGCTTTATAACGGCATTTATCCGGTTATTTCACGCGTGCAGAACGAATATTTTAACGCCAAATACGAGTCGTTGTTTGGTTCACGCCCGAATTTGATATTTTCGTTCGGCTACGACGGCGTTTTGCTGGCTTCGGCGCTTGCCTCCAAAAATCAGGACAATTTAGAAGCAAACATTACATCGCCAAGCGGTTATATTGGCATTAACGGCGCGTTCAGGTTGCTCAAAGACGGTGGCAATCAGCACAGTTTAGACATTGTCAAAGTCACGGCTTCAGGACCTGTTGTTGTAGATCCCGCCAAAGATTTAGCAAGCAAGCCGCCTTACACGCAAATGCACGGTTCTTATACTGTGGAAAAACCGCAGATTTTTGGAAAAGACGCCGCGACAGCTTACGAGCTTTTGTTTGATTAAAGCGGTGTTAATATCGTGTTTTTTTGCTTGAAAATAAATCAGTTTGGGACAATATAGAGAAAGTATTGTTGCTATGAAGGGCAAAAGGTCGGCGCTCCGCCAACCCGGTCAGGTTCGGAAGGAAGCAGCCGTAACGGAAACGTCGGGGTTTTTGTCCCTTCGCCTTTGTTTAGGAAAGTTAATTGTCTGAAGAAAACGAAAATCAGTATGTTGTTTTAGCGCGCAAATATCGCCCGCAAACTTTTGAAGATTTGCTCGGGCAGGACGCGCTTGTTCAGACATTAACAAACGCCATAAAAAATAACCGATTGCATCATGCGTATATTTTAACGGGTATTAGGGGTGTTGGTAAAACAACCACGGCAAGGCTGATTGCGCGCGCCCTTAATTGCACGGGTCTTGACGGCAAAGGTGGCCCAACAATTACCCCTTGTGGCGCTTGCGAAAATTGTAAGGCGATTGCCGCCGGACGGCATATTGACGTTATGGAGCTTGACGCGGCATCGCGTACGGGTGTTGAGGATATTCGCGAGCTTTTGGACGGTGTGCGTTATAAGCCAGTTAATGCGCGTTACAAAATATATATTATTGATGAAGTCCACATGCTTTCAAAAGGGGCGTTCAACGCTTTGTTAAAAACATTGGAAGAGCCTCCGGCGCATGTTAAATTTATTTTTGCCACGACCGAAATTCGCAAAGTGCCCGTAACGGTTCTTTCGCGTTGCCAACGGTTTGATTTACAGCGCTTAAGCATTGAAACACTGATGAAGTTGTTTCATAAAATTACAACTGCCGAAGGTCTAGAAGCTGATGAAGAAGCGCTTCAAATTGTGGCGCGTGCGGCGGATGGTTCGGCGCGTGACGGGCTTTCTTTATTAGATCAGGCAATTGTTTTGGGTGACGGCAAAATCAAGACCTCTACTGTGGCAGATATGATTGGCTTGGCTGACCGAAGTCAGACGCTTTCGCTCTTTGAAAGTTTGGCAAAAGGCAATATGCCTTCTGTTGTTGGCAACCTCAAAGATCAGTACAACAATGGGGCAAATCCGGTAAGCATTTTGCAAGATTTAATTCATGTCACACACATGTTGACGCGCGCCAAAATTGTGCCTGAAACCATTCATCAAGAAATGATGTCTGAAACCGAGCGCGCGTTATGTGAAAATCTTTCCAAGGCGCTTTCGGTAGGCGTGTTATCGCGCTTATGGCAAATTTTGCTCAAAGGCTTGTCGGAAGTGAACAACGCGCCGCAACCGCTTGAAGCGTTAGAAATGGTTTTGATTCGTGCCGCATATGCTTCTTCTTTGCCAACGCCTTCTGAAATTTTGGATGACGTAAAAAAAAACGCTAGTCCCATAGCTATTTCTAAACATATGCCGGCGCAAGAAATGCCGACTGCGCCCGAGCCTGCGCCCAAAAAAATAACGACACCTGAGTTGCCGCCAAAAGCGCCCCTTGCTAAGGCTTCTAACGCGCCAAAGTTTGATTCGGTTGAAGATTTGATTGCTTATTTAGAGGCGCACAAACAGCCGATTCTTTTATTTGCGTTAAAGCACGATGTTAGCGTCACGCATTTTGAAGACGGTTTGATAAACCTTGTTGTTTCAGATAAAACTGCGCCTGATTTTATTCAAAATCTGCGCCGCGTTTTGTTTGAGGCAACACAAAAGAATTGGGTTGTTGAGGAAACGCTTGGGCAAGTAGGGCAAACAATTGCCGATGAAGAAGATAAAAAAGCGGAAGAAAACAAACATAATGTTATTCAAAATCCGCTGATAAAAGCCGTATTAGATGAGTTTAAAGGCGCAAAAATAGATACTTTAACGCATAAAGCCGATACTAAACAAACAAAAGAGGACGAATATATAACACCTGTTTATGAAGAGGAGGATGATTAAGATGATGAATATTCAAGGCTTAATGAAACAAGCGCAAATGGTTCAAAAACGTATGCGCGAAACGCAAGAGCGCTTAGCTTCTGAAGAGCGCACAGGCACAAGTGGCGGCGGATTGGTAAGCGTTGTATTAAACGGTCAACACGAGATGAAAAGTATGCATATAGATGTATCGCTTTTAAAAGACGGCGATTCGGAAATGCTTGAAGATTTAATAACAGCCGCTTATCATGACGCGCATCGTCAAATTGAACAAATGCAAGAAGATGGCTTGAAAGAGGCATCAGGTGGCATTAACTTTGGCGGGTTAAAAATTCCGTTTTAAGGGGATAAGCCGTGGCGGGAAAAGAAATTGAAAAGCTAATAAAAACAATTGCCAAGTTGCCGGCTTTGGGGACGCGTTCCGCAAGGCGCATCGCGCTTTATTTGCTTAAAAACCGCGCGCAAAGTTTGTCGCCGTTGATTGAGGCTTTGCAAGAAGTTGAAAAAAATATTAAAACGTGCGCTGTTTGTGGCAATTTTGATACAGATGAAATTTGTAGCATTTGCGCATCGCCGTCCCGTGATTCCAAAACGCTTTGCGTGGTGCAAGATGTGGCGGATTTATGGGCGATGGAGCGCATTGGTTTTTATAAAGGCAGGTATCATGTTTTAGGCGGCGTTTTATCGGCTTTGGAAGGCGTGCGTACTGAAGATTTAAATATGCAGGCGCTTTTTGACAGAGTGGAAAAAAGCGCTTTTGAAGAAATTATTTTGGCTTTGCCGGCAACGGTTGACGGTCAAATTACCGCGCATTATATTTTAACAGGTTTAAAAGATAAAAACATCAAAGTAACAAGTTTGGCGCAAGGCATTCCGATGGGCGCAGAGCTTGATTATATGGATGACGGCACAATTCAACTTGCGCTTTTAGCCCGCAAACCCGTTTAGCTATTTTATGAGGTACAAGAACATAAGTATAGTAATTCTTTATGATTAGTAAAATAAGTTTTTCCTGTATTAAAAAAGCGGTATTGAGTATCAAATATTTTAACGCTACCTTTCTTAGTTAAAATATCATAAATATCCATTTCTGATATTTTATTAATTGATGCTGTACTTTCAGCGGTATAGGTATTATTATAGGAAAGTAAAATATATTTAGTATTGGCCAAAGAAACCAATTCTTGTAATTGTTTCTTAGCAGAAGCCGTTGAATACAAACTCATTTTTTCTTTTCTAGGCATTTTTAAAGTTTTCCCAAAAACAGGGGGCTTGTTCCATTCTGCCAGGTTCTCTAAAATATGATAAAAGTTTGCATATTGTCTGGCATTATAAGGAGGGTCTATATATAGCAAATCGGACTTTATATTTTTAATTAGCAGATTTGCATTTTGTTGATAAATTTCAGGCTTGTATTTGTAGTTTTTAATATTAAGAGCCTCTAAAAAAACCCCATTCTCTTTTGGAGGAGATTTTAAAAAAGATTCAAAATGTCCTACAGTGTTAGCTATTTTATCAGCAGCATATAGAAGAGAAGCAAGAATAATAAAGTACTCTCGTTTTGTTAAAGACTCTTTGTTCTTTTCTAAATGTTCGCGAATGGAACCGATTTTTAAAGCGTCTTCAAACGAATAATAAGTATTAGAAAAGGTCTCTGAAAAATAATTATCTTGGAGGTAATCAGAGCTTTTGTTGTAATAATTTATTAATTTAGAAACTTTATTATCATTATAATCGTCTCCGCTAAGCCAAGCCTGATAAAAAACCTGATTGGAAAATAAAATATCATTAATTATTAGTTTTTTACGTTGCTCTAAAAAAAAACAAGAAACAACACCGGTGCCAGCAAAAATATCAGCGACGGTTTCAAAAGAGATATTTTCTTTTTTTAAAACATTATCAATAAAAGATAATAATTTAAACTTATTACCTATATATCTACGATTCTGTAAATTAATTGTCATAATTTAAAATTACAACTTCCCTTTCATTAGATTTTCTATTTATTTTGTGATAACTTGATGAACGATAATGATATTCGATATCAACGACACTAAAATTATTTTTTTCTATCCATTTTTGGAGAATAGTATTATTTGCCCCTTCTTTTGATAAAATATTTGACAGAGCAAAGCGAATGCCTTTTTGCGATAAAAAGTCGAGAGTGTCTAGTAACCTTTCCTCTTGGTATTCTGTCCATGCAGAATGTTGACAATTAGAATTATTATATACAGCATTTGATATTAAATATGGAGGGTCACAGTATACAAAATCATTTTCAGATAGCTCGAATTCTTTAACTACAGAGAAATCAGAAAAATAAAACTTTATATTTTTATTTTTAATCCCTTGTTTGAAGGAGTGGAGTTTTTCCCGAATGCTAGCATTAAAATCTGTTTTGCCAACAGGCATATTAAACTTTCCTGATGAATTAAATCGTATATCATTATTAAAACAAAAACTAAGAAGGACTAAAAGATAAATAGATTTTTCTCCCGTTTCCAACTGAGAAGAATTAAAAAAGGTTCGTAACTTTTCATAGCCATTTTTATTATATTTTTTAAATCCGTTGTTTCCTTCAACATAAGGTTTATATACACTGTACCCCTTGTTAAAAGTATCCGACAGATTGAAAGAATATATTATTTCCTCTGCTTTTGAGATAATGCTGTTTTCAGAAAAGAGTTGTAATGTCTGCAATAATTCTATAAGAGGACGATTGATGTCTATACAAACAACTTCTTGAGATTGATTTATTACATTTAAACCTATAGAGGCTCCGCCACAACACATATCGATAAAGCGATTAATCTTTTTAGGGAAAAGTGGAATTATTTGTTCAAGTAAACGAGACTTGTTTCCTGTATAGTTTAAGGGGGTTTTAATATAATTGTCAAATAAATTTATATTAGTCATTTTCTATCCCATAAAAACTTGCTAAGGTTTCAATGTCTGCAAAAATCCCTTTTCGCAATAGCTCTTTTTTATTACTATGTTCTACATAGAAAGAAAGCATTTGATATACGATGGAGCTTTTCGCATTGTGTATTTTCCGATGACAATTAGGACATAAAGGAATAATATTTTCTGGAATATCTATGTCGTGTTCAAAAAATTTTGCGTTTTCCAATTGTATCATATGATGTCCTTCTAGGTATGGAAGGTCTTTTTTAGTATTAAAATAATTAAGTTCATGGGCTTTATGAATGTCCTCATCCTGTGCAAAACAATCAAAAAAGCATTTATATCCATATTTTTCTATTGCTATTTGTTTTATATTCTTCCTTTCTTTTTTACGTACAAAGTTATTATCAAATTTTATTCCTAAGGTAAATTCAAAAACGTCTTTTAAGATTATTCTATTCGATGAGTCAAGTAAAACTTCCAAAGTTTTTTGCTTTTCTTCCAAATTAAAATAATCGTTTAAATGATAATCATATATTAAACTTACATAAATTTTTATAATATTTTCAAAATCTAACGTTTCACTGTTTTCTATACAAGATTGTTTAAATAAATAATAATTTATTATTATTCCTAGCTCTTTGTAAAAATTATTTAACCCACCGGCTATATCTATTCTTTTATAAAGCATAGAGGATTCGTTTTTTGTAAGACTAGCTAGATAAGATAATTCATTTTTAGAAACATCATTATGTATGAGTTTGTAAGCGAAGTCATAGGATGTTTGTACAGCGGGATTATAAAAAATTAAAGCTAAAACTGTTCTGCCAAGATTTTTTTGTAAAAGATCTTGTGTGGAATCTTTGATAAAAGTTTCATTTTTAGAAGATAAAATTTTGTTTATTTCTACCAGTGGTTGATTATCTACGTCAAAATAGCGTCCTGTTAACAAATAAAGATTTAAAATAAATTGTAAGTAGTTTTTACCGTAATTCTGATCTATCCTATACAATTTTTCTCCAATTTTATTAATATCAGGAGTATCTTTAATTTTACGGAATAGTATTTTGGCTAATTCTAACCTTTTAAATTTTTGCTTATTCTTTTTTAGTACGGAAGGATTTTTGAACCACTTTTCCCATGCCGTATAGTCGTTTTTCAGTTCAATATATTTTGGGAGTAACTCTTCAATATATGTTGCAAATGTATCCACAGAACGAATATTTGTAGTTATAAAACCAAAAACTCTATGTTGCTCATTATTATGCGCAGAAGACACAAATTCTTTTTCTTCTTGTTTGATGCAAGTTAAAGTTTTTTCTAAAGTTTCCATAGTCAATTTCCTTTTTTATAATACTTGAGCCGATTTTTTTAATTGTCAAGAAAAAACAAAATTTATATACTTAATAAAACTTACTATAGTTAATGAAGCTTTTGTTTAAAAAAAACAGTATATCCGTTGGAATTTAGCTTGTTAAGCGTGGCTTCAAGCTCGGGGTTTGGGGGCATTTGCCCTGTTGTTTGAAATTGGGCTAAATATTGCAAATATTGCGCATAACGGTTTTTATAAGGCGGAATGCCGTTATCAAGCGGCGCGCTTTCTACAAGCAAAACAGGCTGATTTTCAGGCGGATTGTTTTGAACAGAAGGCTCTAAAGCCACATTTTCGGCAGGCTCATCAGAAACAATTGCCAAAGGCTCGGTAAACGATTCTTCTTGAGGTGGCGTTTCCGGCATCAAAGGAATAAAACGCCCGTCCACCGCGATATATTGAACATTTTGTTCCACCGCTGTTGGCAAAGGTCCATTGTAAGTAACAGGCGGAAGTTTTTCGTATCGGGGAGCCGTTTCAGTGGCAGGAATAAAAAATCCTTGAGCAAAAGAGATGCTTGCGCCACAAATGCAAAAAATATAAAAGAAAAACCGAAACAAAAACATCTATTAACCCTCTATTGACAATTTTAAGTTAAACTAGAATACATGAAAAAACTTTTTTATACGTTAATTTTTTTAAATTTAATAGCTTTGCCCTTAAAAGCAAGCGCTTTAAGCCGTGCCGATGCGCGTTGCCTTGCGGATTTAGAACCGCCTGAAGTAAGCATTGAAACATCGCTTGGCAAGCTTCGTTATGACTTTAGCAAAAGCAACAAAAGCCTCACCAGAATGCACGTCCGCAATTATGGTGGCACTGTGTCAAAGGGAAGTGAGGTTCGGGGTTTGGCGTCATACACGCTTTTCAAACAGGTCAGTTTCAGAATACAAAAAAAGACATTGTCAGACGGCACAATTTGTGTTGCGCCGGAATATGTTCAGCTTAAAATTGGCATTCAAGATCCCACCATTTATATCTCGCGTGATTTAGAAAAGGATTCGTGCGATTATATAGTTGCCATGCGCCACGAGCAGACGCATTTGCAAACGATTACGGAAATTTTTCAATATTATTTGCCGGCGCTTAAAGAGAGTTTTTTTGATTCGGTGCGCCAAAACAGAATGGTCAGCTCAACGCAAAACGTAGATACCACGCAAATTCAGGAAGAATTTAAGAAAATTTATTTTGCCTCGCTCCAACCTGTTTTAGATAAAATCCGCGCCGATGTGTTAGAAGAGCAGGAAAAACTTGATAGTCCTGAAAATTATAAATATGAACAAAGCTTGTGTATGCCATGAAAATATTAATCAAAGCCATAGGAAAAACAAAAAACGGCTCGCCCGAACAAGCGCTTGCAAAAATGTATTGTGAACGTCTGTCTTGGGATATTGAAATCAAAGAAAAAGATAACGCCACGCAGGCTGAAGAGGCTGATTTTTTGTTAAATAATCTGCCCAAAGGGGCAAAAATTGTGGTTTTGGATGAGCGGGGCGAAAATCTTTCAAGCTTGGAATTAGCGCATAAAATTGAATCTTGGCAATGCGAGGGTTGTTCAGAAATTTGCTTTTTAATCGGCGGTGCAGACGGACATCTGCCCCAAACGCGCCAAAAGGCGGATTTAGTTCTGTCTTTCGGGCGTTTAACAATGCCACATATGCTTTTTAGGGCGGTTTTATGCGAGCAAATTTATCGTGTGCAGACCATTATAAACAAACATCCTTATCATAGAGCCTGATAAAAATCTTGACAGTTAAGGGTTTTCAAAATATAACCGAAAAAAAGATTTTGGAGAAAATAAATATGCCGTATAGCAAAAAAACTTTAGACACCCGTATGAATCTGCCTGAAATTGAAGATCGTTGCAAATCTTATTGGGCTGAAAACAATGTTTACCGTTATGATAACACGCGTTCTCGGGAAGAAACATTTGTGATTGATACGCCCCCGCCGACTGTTTCGGGTTCATTGCACATTGGGCATATTTTCAGCTATACGCAAACGGACGTTGTGGCGCGTTACCAACGTATGAGTGGCAAAACCGTTTTTTACCCGATTGGTTGGGACGATAACGGCTTGCCGACCGAACGCCGCGTTCAAAACTATTTTAACATTGCATGCAATCCCGAACTTCCTTATGAGGCGGGTTTTGAACCTCGGCACATTGAAAATGATAAAACGCCGCGCCAAGATGTTTCACGCAAAAACTTTATTGAGGCTTGCGAAAAATTAACCGCTGCCGATGAGGCCGTTTTTGAAAATGTGTTTAAAAACATCGGGCATTCGTATGATTGGAACATCAAATATACCACCATCAGTCCGGAGGCCATTCAAAAATCGCAAGAATCTTTTATTGATTTATATGAAAAAGGCTTTGTTTCGTTGGTTGAATCGCCAACCATGTGGGATGTGACTTTCCAATCCGCCGTGGCGCAGGCTGAAGTTGAAGACCGCGAAACGGCGGGCTTTTTCCATGACATTCATTTTCCGATTGAAGGCAGTGATGAATATGTGACCATTGCCACCACAAGGCCCGAATTTTTGCCGGCGTGTATCGCGATTGTGGCACACCCGGATGATGAGCGTTATCAAAAGTTTTTCGGCAAAAAAGTTTTAGTGCCTTTGTTTGATACGCCGGTTGAAATTGTGCCTTCCGAGCATGCTGAAAAAGATAAAGGCACGGGCATTATGATGGTTTGCACCTTTGGCGATGCCGCCGATGTGGCGTGGTGGAAACAATCAGGTCTTCCTTTAAAGCAAATTGTCGGTCGTGACGGACGGCTCTTAAACATCAAATTCGGCGAGGGGGCTTTTGTTTCCAAAAATCCGGATAAGGCGAATGAAATGTACCAACAGCTTGCCGGTTTAAGTATGAAGCAAGCGCGTGCCAAAATTGTGGAATTGCTCCGCGAGAACGGCTTTTTGGCGCAAGAACCGCGCCCGATTGTGCATGCGGTTAAGTTTTATGAAAAAGGCACATTGCCTTTAGAGTTTGTCACGTCGCGCCAATGGTTTGTAAAGCTCCAAGATAAAAAAGAAAAGCTTATTGAAATGGGGCGCAAAATCAAATGGAAACCAGCGCACATGCAAACACGCTATGAAGAATGGGTAAAAGGTTTGAACCAAGATTGGTGCATCAGTCGCCAGCGCTTTTTCGGGGTGCCTTTCCCTGTGTGGTATGCACTTGACGCTGAGGGCGAACCCGATTATACACGTCCGATTGTGGCAAAATTAAACGCATTGCCTGTGGATCCGATGGTTGATGTGCCGGAGGGTTATACCGAGGCAAAGCGTGGCAAGCCGAACGGTTTTGTGGCAGATGCGAATGTAATGGACACATGGGCGACATCGGCCTTAACGCCGCAAATTGCTATGAATGCCGGCAAAACAGATAAAATCAACCTGCCGTTTGATATTCGGCCACAAGCGCACGATATTATCCGCACTTGGGCATTTTATACCATTGCCAAAGCTTTGATGCATAGCAACACAATTCCTTGGAACGAGGTTTTAGTCAGTGGTTTTATTTTGGATCCTGATCGCAAAAAAATGTCAAAATCCAAAGGCAACGTGGTGACGCCGCAACATCTTTTAGATACCTATGGCGCGGATTCTGTGCGTTATTGGGCAGCGTCTGCGCGTTTGGGCGTGGATACGGCGTTTGAAGAGCAGATTATGGCGCAAGGCAAAAAGCTTGTGAACAAACTGTTTAATGCCTCGCGCTTTGTGTTTAATATTGTTGAAAACAGCGCTCTGAAAAATGAGAAAAATTATACGCCTTTTATCACAAAACCACTTGATATGGCTTGGCTTTCTAAAATGAATGCGATGATTAAACAGGCCAATGATTATTTTGCAACGTATGATTACGCGGCGGCGTTGGAAGTGATTGAAAAGCGTTTTTGGGATTTTTGTGACAACGACTTGGAAATTATCAAAAAACGCGCGTATGACATCAACGATAAATCGGCGGCGGCAACGTTAATGTTTTGCATTGACACGTTTTTAAAGTTGTTTGCGCCGTTCTGCCCCTTCATCACGGAAGAAATTTATCAATGCCGTCCTTGGGGTAATGAAAGCGCTGAATCTTTGCATTTGCAAGCTTTCCCGAAAGCGGGCGATATGTCGGCTGATACGCGTGTTTATGACAATGTTTCGTTTATTGCCTCTGAAATTCGCAAAGCCAAAACAACGGCGAATATCACACAACGCACACCGGTTAAGCAAATTTTGATAAAAGCGCCTGAAAAGGAGCTTCAAGCCTTGAAAGATGTTGCTGATGATATTGAAAACGTTGGTGGCATTGTGCCTGGTGCTTTAAAGTTTGAGGTAGGCGAGGCGCTTGAAGTGACAAACATTGAACTTGATTTAAGCGCTTTGTCCGAGAACTAATTGTTATAACCGCCGCCGGTGGCTTTGTAATAAGCAATAATGTCTTGGTAAATTTTGCCGTTGCTTTCGGCAAGGTTTGTTTGCGCCTCAAGCAAATCTTGTTCTGTTTGCAACAAATTTGAAAATTCTATCAGTCCGTTTTCGTACTGAATTTTTAAAGATTCTATAACTTGCTCCATACTCTGAACGGCGCGGCGTTGAGCGCGGTTTGTTTCAAATTCTTTTTCAACGGAGACCATAGCGTTTGAAAGTTCTTCAATAGCTTCTAAGACCGTTTGGCGATAATTTTCAAAAACATCTTCTTTAATTTCTTTTTGAAGTTCCACATTGTTGCGGAGTTTGCCCCAATTAAAAATAGGCAGATTAAACGAGGGCGCGTAGCTATAAGCCTCGCTTGAATGATTAAAAAGCCTTGAACCAGCGCTAGATTGCCACCCAAAAAGCGCGCTAATACTCACGTTTGGATAAAGCGCGGCAACAGCTTGCCCAATAGCGGCGTTTTGAGCCGCCAAAGCGCGCTCTGCGGCTTGGACATCGGGGCGACTACGAATAATATCCGCAGGCAAATTTTTGAGCTTTTTTGTATCAAACCGATAAGCTTTGCTCACGGGGTTACGCTTTGTTTCTATCACATCAGCCGGAATTTCGTTTGGCAAAATACCGGCAAGCACCGCCAAGGCATTTTGATAAGCTTTCATTTGATATTCTAGGGCGGGTATAGCGGCTTTGGTTGTTTCCACCACATAGCGCGCCTGATTATAATCAGCAGAAGATGTTAAGCCGGCGTCAAATTTTTGTTTGACCGTTTCAAAGATGTCTTGTTGCAGTTTAAGGTTGTTTTGAGCAATTCTAAGTTTTTCCTGTGTTGTTTTAAGCAAAAAATAATTATTCGCCACTTCGGCGGCAAGCACCACCTGTAATTGTCGCAAATTATAAGCTGATTCCTGATATTGTGCCCACGATTGTTCGTTTAACCGCCGACCGGCGCCCCAAATATCTAATTCCCAAGAGGCGTCAAAGCCTATTTGCAGATAATTTGTATCCGCCGTTAAGCCAATATTTTCGCTTGGGCGGCTAAAGTCATAAGTTGCGGTGGCGCTCAAATCGGGCAGATATGTCGCGCGATTGATTTTAACTGTTTGGCGCGCTTGTTTGAGTTTTGAAAGCCCGCTTTTAATGCTTGGGCTATTTTGAAGTGAAATATCAACAAGCCGATTAAGAGGTTCATCGCCAAATTCGGCGTACCAGTTGCGCGCAATATTTTGCCCCTGACCGTGAAGATTTAAGGCGGCAGCAACTTGAGAATCTTCATAAGTGTTAGGCTTTTCATAATCAGGGCCAACCGTGCATGCCACAAGAAAGACAAGCGTTATCAGACAAGTTTTTTTAAGCATGGGCTTCTCCTTGAGGCTGATTTTGTGCCGATTCGGAACGTGTTTGAACAGTGCCGAATTTTTCTTTAACGGTTTCAAAAAACGCAAACAAAGACGGAATAAAAATAATGCCCACGACGGTTGCCGCAATCATACCGTAAAAGACGGAACTACCAATAGCAATTTGCGAGCTTGCGCCAGCCCCTGTTGCCACAATCATCGGAAAGACGCCCAAGACAAAGGTTAAGGCCGTCATCAAAACCGCGCGGAAACGTTCTGCTGCGCCTTTTTTAGAGGCCTCTAAAATGCTTTCGCCTTTTTCGCGATATTCTTTGGTAAATTCCACAATCAAAATAGCGTTTTTGGCGGCCAAACCAATCAGCATAATCAAGCCAAGTTGTGCGTAAATGCTCAAAGGTTGCCCCATAAAATGAAGTCCGATAAGCGCGCCCAAAATAGCAAAAACGGTTGAAAACATCACGGCAAATGCCAAGAGCCAGCTTTCATAAAGCGCCACCAAAAACAAATAGCAAAAGACAAGGGCAAGCGCAATCAAAATGGTCGCCAAACCACGTGCTTCCACTTCTTGCAGGCTCAAACCCGTCCATGCGATGCGGTAGGCTTTGGGCAAAATTTTGTTGCCAATTTCAACAATGCTATCAATAGCCGTGCCACTGCTCACATCAGATGGGCTTGCGGCGGTAATAGCAGCGGAGGTATATTGATTATAGCGATAAATAATTTTGGGGTTGATTTCTGTTTTCACGGTGGCAAAACTGCCGATTTTAACATTCGTCCCATCAGCGGCGCTCACATAAAGGTTAGAAATATCTTCAATATCGCGCCGATAATCAAAGTCGGCTTGCATAATCACCTTATTAACCTGTCCATTGAGGGTAATATTATTAATGTAGCGCGAGCCGAGATTATTCTGCAAAGTGGTAAACAGGTTTGAAACTGGTATATTATAAGATTCTAATTTAGTGCGATCAATATCCAAATAAATATGCGGCGTATCAGCGGTAAAGGTTGAAAACGCATAGGTTAAATCGGGCGACTGATTAAGCGCCGCCAAATATGAGCCCATCGTTTGATAAAGTTGTTGCGGTGTCACAGAGCCATCTACCGCCAAAAGTTGCAACGAAAGTCCATTACTTTGTCCCACGCCAGGAATAGCGGGTGGCGCAAAAAAGTTAAACGAAGCCTCTTTATTTTGCTTTAATGTGGCGGTTAGAGTTTTGGTTAAGCCTTCAATGGAAAGCTCGGGCGTTTTGCGTTTAGACCAATCTTCAAGCCCAATCACGCCAAGCGCCACATTTTCGCCTTGTCCGCCCAAAATGGAATAACCGGCAACGGTAATAGCATATTTCACGCCGTCCATTTTCAAAACCTTATCTGTCATATCGCGCAGAACGGCTTGAGTTTGGTTCAAACTCGCGGTATCTTGAAGTTGCACGTTTGCAAAAATAATACCCTGATCTTCTTCAGGCAAAAAGGCGGTAGGTGTCAACCGAAAGCCCAAGAAAATAAGCGCAATCACGCCCAAAACGGCCAAAACAGTCGCCCATAAATATTTTGAAAAAAACGTCACCGCAACAATATATTTTTCTTTGCTCCATTCCAGCGTTTGATCAAAATATTTAAAAAAGCCGCGCGGTTTTGTTTCGCTTTCGTCTTTTAAGAAAATTGCACAAAGGGACGGGCTAAGCGTGAGCGCATTAAAGGCCGAAAACACCACGGCGGTGGCAATTGCAACCGCAAACTGCTGATAAATTTTGCCCGTGATGCCGGCCATCAAGCCAACCGGCACAAAAATAGAGAGCAACACAAAGGTTGTGGCGACAATTGCGGAGCTAATTTGTTGCATTGCTTTTATCGCGGCGGCATGCGAGTCAAGTTTTTCATAAGCCATTAAATATTGCACGCGTTCCACCACAATAATCGCGTCATCTACGACCAAGCCAATCGCCAAAATCATTGCAAAGAGCGTGAGGATATTAATATCAAAACCCAAAATATAAATGACAATAAACGTGGCGATGAGTGAAACAGGAATGGTAAACAACGGGATGAGCGTTGTTTTAATTTTTTGCAAAAAGACATAAGTGACCAGCACCACCAACGAAAATGTAATGAACAGCGTTTCAATAATACTATCAATAGAGGCGCGGACATAAGAGGTGGAGTCATACGCCACTTCCAGCGTCATATCTTCAGGAAAACTTTGGGCAATAACCTCAATTTGTTTGCGAATATCGTCCATAATTTCCAGCGAGTTTGAGTTTGGCGTTTGGTTTAAGGCGATAATAACAGCGGGCGTATTTTTGAAAGCCGACTGAATGCTATACGTATCTGCCCCAAGCTCCACGCGCGCCACATCTTTAAGATAAACCACGCCGCCGTCAGAAGATGTTGCCACCACAATATTTTCAAAATCGCGCACACTATTAAGCAAGCCTTTTGCGGTTAAAGATAAAACCATATTTGTGCCTTTTGGGCTAGGCGCGGCGCCGACACTACCAACAGAGGCCTGCACATTTTGTTGCTCCACAGCTTGAATAATGCTATTGCTATCAAGTCCCAACGATGTAATTTTATCAGCATTGAGCCAAATTCGCATGGAATATTGCGGGCCAAAAATGCGCACATCGCCCACGCCTTTCACACGCGCGAGCGGATTTTGCAAATTGGTATAAGCGTAGTTTGAAAGATAAAGACTATCATAAGTATGGTTTGGCGAGCGCAACACCAAAAGCCCTAAGATATTTGGGTTTTGGGTTGTCACGTCAACGCCTTGTTGCGTCACGGTTTGGGGCAAGTCAGACATCACTTGTTGGAGGCGGTTTTGAACCTTAACTTGCGAAATGTCTGGATCTGCGCCCACGTTAAAAGTGACTGTTAAGGTATAATTGCCGCCGTCATCGGAAGAAGACGACATATAAAGCATATTTTCCACGCCGTTAATTTTATTTTCCAGCGGCACGGCGACCGTATCCACCAAAACTTCGGCATTAGCGCCGGGGTAGGTGGTTGAAACCACAATTTGTGGCGGCGTGATTTGCGGATATTGTGAAACAGGCAAAACGATAATCGCCATAATGCCCAAAAGCACCATAACAACGGAAATCACAATTGCAAAGCGCGGTCTATCAATAAAAAATGCCGAGAACATTATTCATGCCCCTTTGTTTGAAGCTCTGCCTGCGCCGACTTGCCCACATCGGCGGCTTGGATAGGCTGAACAATCAGATAATCGGCGGGTTCAAAGTCGTTTGTCACAATAAAGTGCGAGCCTTCCGAGGCCAAAATGCGCACATCTTGCTTAACGACGCGCCCGTTTCTAATCACATAAACATAGCTTTCGCTTTCCGTAAGATAAACGGCGGATTTTGTAACATCAGCTGCGTTTTGAAAAGTGCGTTTCAACAAAACATTCACATAGGCATTAGGTGTCAAGAGACGTTTTTTATTTTGGAACAGGGCATAGATTGAAATAGCGTTCGTGCGGCGTTCAACGGCATTATCCGTATATTCAAAAGCGCCTTGTTCATCAAGGAGTTGTCCATTGGCAAGTTCCACATAAACTTCATCGCCGGCAAAGGGGCGAGGTTTAGAAAGTTCTTGCAAATATTCTTTATCTGTTAAAGCAAAAACAACCCTGATAGGGCTATATTGCATAATACTAAAGAGTGTTCCCGACGAGGGCGAAACATAATTTCCGGGTGTCAGCGCCACATTGCCGACAACACCGCTGATTGGGGCGCGAATAAGGGTATAATCAAAATTTACTTTAGCCAAAGCCAAATTAGCTTTAGCTTGTTCAAGGCTTGCTTTAGCTTCTAAGAATTGCGCCTCGGCGTTTTCAATTTCGGTTTGAGAAACGGCTTTCACGCCGGCTTTTTGGATTCGTTCGTAATAAGAATTTGCGTTTTGAAGAGCGGCTTCTGCTTTTACGACATCGGCTTTTCGGGCGTTCATTTGAGCCAGATATTCGTCTTGTTGCAAAACGGCTAATATAGTGCCTTGTTTCACATATTCGCCGCCTTCAACAAAAATTTTTTGCAAATAACCGCTGATATAGGGCTGAATTTCTGCCTCATGAATAGGCGTCACAAACCCGACATAATTTTTTGTAAAAGGCACAGCGCCGGCAACAACAGGCACAGCCGAGAGGGCTAAGGTAGAATCAACAGGGGCTTGCTTTAAGTCCGAGATTTGTTTTTGTCCGCGATAGTCATGGAAGTACCAACCAGCGACAAAAGCCGCCGCCACAAACACGACAATCAAGACCGAATACACATATTTTCCTAAATGATTTTGCATGTTATGAACCTTGCCAATAGATTATAAACAATCGTATAAATAATCGGACAAAGGGTTAATTCAATACAACTTTAGGAAAGGCTTTCAAAATATTTTATTATAGAATTATTTTTTTCTTGAAATGGTATTTAAGTTAGTATAACATAAACACAACATATATTAAAAAGGGTTAAATTAGGGGGAAATATGGGCAGGATATTCCTTTTAGTTTTAACATTGGTGTTGTCTGTGACCGCCGATGTTGAAAGTGCATGCTTAAATAATTGCAAGAGTTTACCAAATTGTGCGGATTTGGGGTATAAGAAGATAACGGA
>CANPYS010000021.1 GCA_947588655.1 uncultured Alphaproteobacteria bacterium
AAGGATTCCCAAAAGCCCAAACCCCAAGGAAAGCCAAGCAAGAGCGGGGGAAGAGGAAGTATCTCAAAAAAACGTACCTTTTTTTGTGCATTTTTTGAAAAAATAACCTGTTGAAAATTCCAATCTTTTTTTCTTGACAAGTTGTGAATTATGACGTACCTTTTTTTGAGAAAGAAAAAAAAGTGAGGGCAGGACATGAAAAGACAAGTGATTTTGGGCATTTTAGCGGCATTTTTGATGGTTAGCGATGTTAAAAGTGCATGCTTAAATAATTGCGAGAGTTTACCAAATTGTGCGGATTTAGGGTATAAGAAGATAACGGAGCTTGTTTGCCCCGAAGGCCTGATTTTATGCCCATTTGACACGAGTTACGGCTATTGTAAGGAATACACCTGTTCTGACGGGCGATATTTTGACGCGGAAGTTTTAGGGCAGAAGAAGGGCTATCAGTGCGAGAGCGTGGCTTATCATGGTTTAACGTGTTATAATTGTTATTGTGATCCTGACCCGACAGTGTGCAAATGGACATTATCCAACAAAGGTTATGCAGAAATCAGCGACGAGTGTTGCGACGGCAAGTATGCCGCGTGTGAGAACGTGTGTAAAGATACGGTGGTTGTGCCGGAGCATGCGACAGGGATTAAGAAAGACTGTACAGGATGCGGGCAGACGGTACAGATTACCACAAAGTGGCAATGCAACGAGTGGTATGATGAGATGAAAGGGCAATGCTATCCAAGACCATGCCCTGAGGGATATTCAAGCACATATCCAGATGTCAACAGTTGCGGGCACACAGGCAAAGGGGATACAGGTTGGACATGGGATAGTAACGGCTACAGCGGGCCGGATATTTGCGGTAGATGTACAGAAAGGGAATGTCAGAGCGGGTTTGACGCAAACTTTCAAAGCGTCACGGACTGCGGTGATAAAGGCGAGAATGGATGGGATTATGCTAAAGACGATGTTTATAATGGCGACTTGAACTGTGGCAAATGTACGCCAAGAGAATGTCCAAGTCCTTATATAAGTGGCATAGCCTCGGTGGCAGATTGTGGAAACAAGACAATTGGCGAGAGGGGTTGGAAGTATGAACGTTCGTTGACATATAACGGCGAGCAACCGTGCGGCAAGTGTGAGGCAAAGACATGTAAATATACCACAGCGCCAGAAAATGCACATTGTACAGAAACATGTTATGCAGGCGATTCGGAACAATGCAATCAATGGGTATGTAATGACGGTTATCAGTTAAATAGTAAAGGTACAGGTTGTGAGGTAAAGCCTTGTGCTGAGGGCTATGCAACAGGAGCAGATAAGTGTGGTAATGGTATAGGTAGAGCGAACGGTTGGAAGTTAGGAACAGAAAGCAACGGACAAAGCGGTGCAGATAAATGTTATCAATGCATTCAAAAAGAATGTCAAGAAGGGGATAAGGATAGTGATACAGACAGTAATGTGAACACTTGCTCTCCAAGTCCATATCCATCAGCAAATCATGCGACAAAGACGCAAGTGGCAAATGTTTATCATGGTGATGAGGCGTGTTATAAATGCCATTGTGCGGCGCCAGAATTAACTTGCAAATGGAATGACGGTAATAAAGGAACGGCGGAATTAAGTAACCAGTGTTGCGACGGCAATTATGAAAAATGTACAAGCTCTTGCGTTGCGGCGACAGCGCCAGCAAATGCGCATTTAATATCACCATGTACAGGTTGCAATGAGCAAGTTTATACAGGTTGGGAATGTAATCAGTGGTATCAGAAGAATGGTGCGGGCAATGGATGCGACCCTGCGCCTTGTCCGGATGGATATACGACAGATAACGATATTGGCAAATGTGGTAGTGGTGGTTGGCAACTAAGCAACACAGACACAAAGGGGCAAAGTGGTGCGTCAATATGTAAGAAGTGCGAAGCTAAGCCTTGCCCGAACGGCGAGAAGACAGAATACAGTAATGTAGGTAATTGTGGTACGCAAGGCGGTTGGACAAGTAGCCCAACAAACAATTATAGTGGTGAAACGGCATGTTATAAATGTACGGAAAAGCCTTGCACAGAGTTTCCATTAACATCATGTGATACGACAAGTTCAAATTGTTCATCCTGTCAAAAAGGGGATAGCACGGTATATAAAGTGGAAACGTGTAAAGAAGGGTGGACAAAGTCAGGGAATAACTGCGTTGAGAGTGCTTGCGAGGGCTTTACTTTAAACGAGTGTCCGACAGGTGCGGATGGTTGTGAAACCTGTAAAAAAGGAACAACAACAAAGTATAAGGTCAATGGTTGCAATAGTGGTTGGTACAAACAGGGTGATACTTGCGTTGAGAACAGTTGTTCAGATTTTCCGTTAGATGGTTGTCCGGATCACGGCAACTGCACACCTTGTCAAAAAGGAAATGCGGTAAAATACCGTTTAGATAACTGCCAACAGTGGTGGACGAAGAATGGCAACACCTGTACGCCAACACCTTGCCCAACAGGGAGTGATACAAGTAATGCGGTTAGTGGTTGCTGGAGTGGCCAATACGGAGCATCCAAACCTGCAACAGGTTCTTACTCTGGAAATAGCCCATGCTATCAATGCCAATGTAGTGCAAACGATTGTACATGGACAGACTCTAACAAAGGTGCGGATGGTTCGCTTGCCACACAGTGTTGCAACGGCAATTACCTAACATGTAACAAGCCCAGTGCGATAAATATTCCGACAGGTGGTTATTGTTCAAGTTATTATAATGCTTGCGGGTCGTCTGATATTTGTTCTGATTTTGCTTGCTACGACGGATGGTACAAATCCGGCAATACGTGCTTAGCAAACACTTGTACAGGCTATAACTTAAGCTCATGTCCAGATCATGCAACGTGTGGAAACTGCAAATCAGGTAATACGTATAAGTATCAAATCACAAGTTGCAACACCTATTGGACTCCAAACTCCGCCGGCACACAATGTGTCGCTGATGATTGCTATGAAGGAAGTACTTCATCATCCGTCAGCTCATGTGGCTATTCCAGTTCGTATGGGGTATCAACATATTTCAACGGCGAATATTCCGGTGACACTCCTTGTTATAGTTGTAAATGTGAAGCACCTTCTGATTGTAGATGGAGCTGGGGTAATGCAGGTTCAGCTACTTTAGGTGGTCAACGTTGCTGTGATGGGTACTATACGCAATGTACAAATACTTGTCCTTCGTCGGCAATTTCCGTACCAGCAAATGCCACTGGGTACCAATGTACTGGATGTGGTGTATCAAGAACCACAAGATTCTACTGTAATTCAGGATATACACTAAGCTCGTATAGGGATAAGTGTGTTAATGATGAAATGCCTCTATGTAGGCAATTTTTAGATGTTGTCCATAAGAGCTGTAGAAATGGGGACGGGGTAACCTACTGGGGACAATGTTATTCTCTAGAGGATGTCTGGTTTCGCGAAGATTTTTGTGGTGGTAGCCAGGGAATGCAATTACCACCAAATAGGCCGGGCACATACCCAACTGTTAAGCCTGGTGACAGCCATTATCCATACGTTGGGGCTTATTTACACATAAATGGGATATACACAGAAAATAGTGAAAACTCTATTGGTGTTGTTTTTAAGGTACAAGACCAATGTGCATGGGTTGTAGCAGATGATACTTTTGAATCTCCTTTTGGTTACTATGATAAAGATATTGGCAATGAGCATGGTTACCCTAGAGGCGATGGTAAAGCATTTGTAAAACAATTAAGAGGAGATTCAAATATGGACAGTAGTACAGGCTATGAGGATAGTGCGATTGGTACATGCTATGAATACGTACCATATGCTGTACGTTCTATGACTAGTGGTTCTAACAAAGCAATAGCTGAAACCTTATATGGGCGAGGCGCATGGTATTTGCCAAGCATACAGGAAATGGATGCGCTTTTGTCGTCATATAATGAAATATCTGATAAGGTTTATTGGCAGTTAGATGATGATGTAGATTTCTGGACAACACCATATTTTTGGACAGCAGATGATACTTATAGTGTCTGTAGTGATGAGTATACAGAATCTGGTATTTTTGACATAGATGCGATTGAAGGAGATTGTGCAGACCGCCGAGAAGAGTATTCACATGTATGTATATTGCGTACTTGCGGCGACCCTTATGACGACTGGGATAACAGTTTTGATGGTTACTTTTAATGGTTTTTGTGAGGTTGTCACCTGCCCTGACAACCTCCCCTCTATTCAAGGAAAGGTGTCTAATGGACACCTCAAAAATCGTCACTCTGAAACCATCTCCCTCATCGTCATTCTGAAACCCCGTTAGGGGTTGAAGAATCCAGGAGAAACGAATCAAATTGTCATGCTGAACGCCCCGTCCGTCATGCTGAACTTGTTTCAGCATCTCTTTATGAGATCCCGAAACGAGTTCGGGATGACGATTCGGATGGTTTTTCCACCTGGATTCTTCGGCGGTAAACCGCCTCAGAATGACGATTTTTAGAATAAGGGAAAGGTGGAGCCTATAAAAACAACAAAAGTAATTGGTGTTTTTATAGGCTCTACAGCATGACGGACGGAGTAAAAGCCGAGGGAATGCGGATAATGAGGCGAATAGAAGTTTAAAAATAGGTTTGGGAATTTTAGCGTACATAGAAGTACGTGAATTTCCAAACCTATTTTTAAACGATTAGGCGCCCATTAGACGCATTTCCAACCTACTGAATGCTAGCATCCATGGGATTAAACCTCAACCTCAACGTGCTCCAAAGGTTGTATTTATCGGCATATTTATCGGGGAAAATTTTATAAACATTAATGTTATCCTTATTCGCGCACGACCACACGGCACGGCGCGCGCTTTCGGCAACGGCGCGGAAATGCGCGTCTGAATTAAAACGCGACATATCTAAAATCTGCACATCTTTCAAAGAACCATCGCGATTTAAATAAGCTCTGATTTCAACAATCATATTTTGGACATCGCGCCCCCCTGGATCAAAATTCCAACACGCGCGGAGTCTGCCGGCAATCGCGTCTGTTTCTGAAATGGTTAGCTCGCTAAAATACGAACCTTCTCTGCCACCTTCAACACCCATATTAGCAACTGGCGTATCTTCTTTGATGACGGCGGGCTTAGCTTCGCCGAGTTCTTTTTCCATTGCTGAAACGGAATCCATCAAGCTTTTGAGTGGATTAGCAATCGTCTTATCCTGAGGCTTTGTTTTCTTTTGAGGTTTAGGCTTAGGCTCGGGCTCAGGCTTAGGCTCAGGCTCAGGTTTTGGCTTGGGTTTTGGCTCGGGCTTTGGCGCAGGGACAGGCTTAGGTTCAGGCTTTTTTTGTTCAATTTTTTCCTCAATCAAAGAGTCTTGATTTTGTTTCATCTCAGGTGCGGGCGGGGGTATGTCGGGCTTTTTCGTTTCGGTATGCGTAAATTGCGCGGGCTTTTTTTCAGCCACGACGGCTTTTTGCTCTTCTTTGCCTTGAACGGCTTTAGGGGGCAGATTTGTCATTTCAGCGAGTTTAACATCTTTTAAATCTACAATAATCGGCGCTTGCCCTATCGTCAAACGCGGACGATAAAAAGGCAAGTCAAGCACCAAAAGCAAAAATACTGCTATGTGCAAGCCGATAGATTTATAAAGATATTTCTTCATACAAAAACTATCCTTTGGTCAAAGGGCGCGCTGCCGTTTTTAGTCCTACTTTTTCAAAGCCGGCTTCTTTTAACAAAGCCATCAAGTTAATCACGCGCCCATACGCCGAGTCTGTATCGCCTGAAATTGTGACAGTCGCGGTATTATTTTCGCCGCGAATAGCTTTGACTTTTGCCACAATTTTTTCGGGCTTAACTTCAGTTTTGCCGATATAATAGCGCCCTTCTTTATCCACGCTAATATTAATGGAGGTTTCGTTGCCTTCCAGATTTTTGCCGCCAACCTTGGGCAGATTTAGGGCAATACCCGATGTCATCAAAGGCGCGGCAACCATAAACACCACCAACAACACCATCATCACGTCCATTAAGTTTGTGATGTTGATTGTGGCGTTGCGCCGATTCGGACGACGTGAAGAAACATTGCGCATCATTATTCTCCGGCAAGTTCCGCTTTAAGGGCGGTATCGTCAAGCTCGCGTGATAAAATGCTTGAAAACTCATCGCTGAAATTTTCAAGACGCTTGGCATAGCGATCAATATCAGAAGTAATCATATTATACGCAACCACTGCAGGAATAGCGGCAATTAAGCCAAAAGCGGTTGTGAACAAGGCTTCGGCAATGCCTGGCGCCATCGCTGAAAGCGAGTTGCTTTGCGTGATAGCAATAGCATTAAAACTATTGATAATGCCCCAAACCGTACCAAACAAGCCCACCAAAGGCGCCACCGAACCGGTTGAAGCCAAAAAGCCCAGCCGATGATCAAGTTCATCAAGCTCTTTATCCATTGAAACAGACATTGCCTTTTCAATGCGTTGCTGAAGTGACGCGCCCCGCAAGCCGCGGTCAGTTTTAGACTTCATAATATTGGTGCGCCGCCATTCTTTCATTGCCGCCATAAACATTGCCGACATCGGATCACGCGGATGCGAGCCAATAGAATCATAAAGCCTGTCCAACGAGCCGCCCGTCCAAAAAGCCTCTTCAAATTTTTTGGAAAGCTTCCGCACATGACGCAAAGTGGCAAATTTTTCCAAAATAATAGCCCATGACCAAACAGAGGCGGCAATTAAACCAATCATCACGATTTTAGTTACCGTATCCGACGCCCAAACCATATCCCATAAGGTCATTTGGGGCGAGGAAGAATTCATAATATCAGAAAGTTGTTGTGTTTCCATTGTCAAATATCCTCATCAAAAAAGAAAAGTTAATTAGCCTCTTAACACAAAAATTTAAATTTTCAATTAATGTTTTGGTTTTTTTAGACTTGATATTTATATGAAAGCGTCCTAAATTCAGATAAACAAGAAGTAGAGGGACAATGGATAATCTGCCTTTATTACGAGATATTCACCTGCCGCCGGAAGTTTGGGGCTATGCGCCGGGCTATGGCTGGCTTGTTGTGGCATTTGTGCTTGGCTTCAGCGTGCTGATGTGGTTTGTCATCAAATATTTATATCGCAAAAGTCTTAAGTACAATGCTTTAAGATTGCTTCAAACAGCTGATGCCGACACAGTGGCCTCGGCGCGGCAGATTTCTGAAATTTTGCGGCGGGCGTGCCGCGCGCGTTATCCACAAGCGGTGGCGCTTAAAGGTCGCGCTTGGGCGGAATTTTTAAATCAGCATACCAAAACCCAAAAACTTGCCCCAGAAAGTGTTTCTCTTTTAATAAACGCGCCTTTTGCGCCTGAAAACACCGCGTTTGAAGATAAGGCTTATGCCGATTTGCGCTTGTTTGCTCGCCACTGGATAGGAGAAAATTTATGATTAATTTTCTTTATCCGCTATTCTTGCTTTTGGCGCTTTTGCCTTTTGTTTATACCGCTTTGCGCAAGCCCTCGGCTTCATCGCACGGCGATGCTTTGCGTGTGCCTTTTGTCGCGGATTTTATCAAAATTGCCGAAGGCTCGGGCAAAACCACGATAAACGGCGGAACGCATAAGTTTGGCCGACGGTTTTGGTTTTTATACATTATTTGGTTGTTGCTCACTTTAGCCGCTATGCGTCCGGTTGAAATAGGCGAGCCGATTCGTGTTCGCAGTGCCGCGCGCGATATTTTGCTTGTGACTGATATTTCCACCTCTATGGTTGAAACAGATTTTTCAGCCGGTGGACAACGCGTTAGCCGCATGCAAGCAGTGCAAGCCGTCGTTTCCGATTTTATCAAACGCCGCCCTGAAGATCGCTTTGGGCTAGTTTTGTTTGGCACAAGAGCTTATTTGCAAGCGCCCTTGACTTATGACCATGCCGCCGTGCAAGATGTTTTGTGGTCTATGACTCCGGGGATGGCGGGCAATTCAACCGCGATTGGCGACGCTGTCGGCTTGGCGCTCAAAACGCTTAAATCAAGCGGCGAAGATTTAAATAAAAAAATGATTGTGCTTTTAACTGACGGCGAAAATAATGACGGCAGCTTAAGTATGGAACAAGCTGTTGAATTGGCACAAAACGAGGGCGTTAAAATTTATACGGTTAGTGTGGGTGGCGGTTCGTATTCGCTTTTAAATGCTATGTTTGGCGTTAATCCCTTAAAACAAAGCAATACGGCATTATCAGCGCTTGCAAATAAAACAGGCGCGACAGCTTTTCAGGCAGAAAACTTAAAAGCACTGGCGGAAGTTTATAATGAAATAAACAAGCTTGAGCCGTCCTTAAAAGATCAAAACTTTATTTATCCGCAAAAAGAACTTTTCTTTATACCACTATTGGCAGCATTTTTCTTGAGTGTGACGGCAATTTGGTGGATTCGGAGGGCAAAATGATGTCTTTTTGGGCGGAATTTCATTTTTTAAGACCGTGGTTGCTTTTGCTCTTGGTCATTCCTTTTGTGGTATATTTTATGTTTTTGAAAACAGAAACAGGAACAAGCAGTTGGGCGCGTGTTTGCGACAAACCGCTGCTTCAGTTTTTGCTCATAAAATCTAAAGGTACGCACCGCAAACAGCGCATACGGCTTATGCTTTTAGGCTTAACGACCGCGGTTTTAGCCGCGGCTGGTCCGGCTTTTCAAAAGACTGAACATATAGGCGTGATACATGAAAATCCGGTGGCGATTATGCTTGATATGTCATCTGATATGCTTAAAACAAGTGGCAACGCTGATATGTTGCAACGCGCCAAGATTGAAATTGCCTCTTTTTTGAAAATGTTGCCCGATTCGCAAACGGGACTAATTGTTTATAGTGGCGAGCCTTACCTGATTTCGCCTTTTTCAACAGATGTTGAGCTGATTATCAATTTGTTGCCCGCTATTTTGCCGGAAATTATGCCTGATGAGGGAAATCGGTTAGACAGAGCTATAAATTTTGCGGTTGAGCGGTTTGAGCAAGCTTCTTACAAGCAAGGCAACATCGTTGTTTTTACATCTTCGGCCGGAACAGATAGAACTCAAGCGCTTGAGGCGGCGCAAAATGCGGCAAAGCAGAATTATAACGTTTCAGTCGTAGATATGTCTTCGGCTCAAGATAAAACATTGCGCCAAATTGCGGCTTATGGCAACGGTGCTTTTGGCAATATGGTCACGGGCGCTCAAAAAGCAAAAGCACAAGTTGAAAACACCGCGCCACAAGACTGGAGCGAAACAAAAAATCCGGCGCAAGATTATGAGGACGCGGGTTATTATCTGTTGTTTATACCGCTTTTATGTTGTTTATATTTTTTCCGTGTCGGCGTGTTGGGGCTTTTGATTATCTTACCTTGGAGCTTGCCGGCTGAGGCGGGCTTTTGGTTAAGTGACAATGCTCAAGCTAAACGCCTTTTTGATGCCACAAATTATGATGCCGCCGCTTCAAAATTTAAAGATGTTCAATGGAAAGGGGCGTCATATTATCGCGCGGGTGATTTTGAAAAAGCCGCTCAAGCGTTTCAAGAGCAAAATCATTTAGATACCGAATCACTTTACAATTATGGCAATGCGTTGGCAAAGGCCGGCAAGCTTGATAAAGCGGCGGAAGCGTATCAACGCGTGTTGGATCAGGATTCTATGCACGAAGACGCGCGGTTTAATTTAGAATATATCAAAAAATTGCAACAACAGCAACAACAGTCCCAAAACGGCGAGAATGACGAACATCAAAAAAATCAGTCGGCGCAAAAAGACAAAGAAAATGAATCTGATAACACGCAAAATATGGAAGAATTTGCCGGTCAGGAAAGCCGTAAAGATAAAGAAAATAATCAAAATAATGAGGCGCAAAATTCCGGTCAGGGACAAAATAACGAAGAACAAAAATCTGAAGATAATCAAAACGAAGATAACACAGATCAAAACAAAGATTCTTCAAACGATATGGCAACCATGCAACAAAGCACGCCGCTTGAAGCGCAAGAAGGCAAATCAGATGAAATTTATGACGAAACCGCGCAGGCCCGCGAACAAATATTCAGACAAATTCCGGAAGATAAGGGAGGTTTGCTGCGCGCCTTTATCCGGAAAGAATATCTTAAAAACAGGTATGGAGAATAAAAATGAAAAATATGTTTTTGGGGCTAGTTTTATGTTTTATGACAAGCCGTGTTTTTGCGGCAGATATTGAGGCGTCTTTAAGCCGGCAGACTGTACCGCTTGGTGAGGTCGTTATGCTTAATTTAAGTGTTGAAGGTGGCGTAAATGGTCAACCTGATTTAAGCGTTTTAGAGCCTGATTTTAAGGTTTATTCCACATCTGTTTCTAGAAAGAATTTTAACATCAATGGACAAGCTTCTACTTGGACAACATGGCAGGTTGGTCTTGCGCCTCTAAAGGCAGGCGAATTACAAATCCCGTCCATACAAATCGGTACGGATAAATCTGAGCCGCTTAGCCTTGAAGTCGTGGCGGCAGGCACGCCGATTGAAGACGAACAAACCGAAAATGTGGCGCGTTACAACTTAACGGCAGAAATAACGAATATGCCGCAAAAATATTATGTTCAACAACAACTCAATTATCAAGTTACTTTAATTGATGCCGGTGGTTTACAAGGTGGCGAGCCTGTTTTTGAAAACAACGGCAACGAATGGCTGATTATAAACCTTGGGCAACCCAAGATTTCTGTGGTTAATGAAAAAGGAAAATCTTGGCGCGAGATTAAATATAATTATGCTTTGTTCGCGCAAAAAAGCGGCAACTTAAAAATTCCGGCAGTTAATTTTGAGGGTTATGCTTTTTCAGAACCGAGCGCGGCTTCGTTAAACTTAAATATGAACGGCTTTTTTGGGATAAATATGCCCTCGTTGTTTGATATTGAGCAACCTGTTCATTTACGCGCGCCGGAAAAAGAAATTAACGTTTTGTCCGTGCCGCAGACTTATCAAAACAAATGGTGGTTGCCAGCTAAAAATGTGACATTGTCAGCAACATTTACCGATACAAACTTAAGTTTTAAACAAGGCGAGGCAATTAATCGGAAAATAAGCATAAAAGCAGAGGGCTTAAGTGCGGCGCAACTGCCCGATTTAGAAACGCAAAGCCAACCTGATTTAAAGCAGTATAAAGGCGAATATCAAACGCAAGATATGCTCAAGAACGGCGTTGTCATTGGCGAAAAAACTTTAACCATAACTTATGTTCCTGAAAAAAGTGGCAAAGTCTTTTTGCCTGAAATAAAACTGATGTGGTATAATGTTGGTACTGAGCAGATTGAAACAGCAATTTTGCCGGCTGAAGAAATTAATGTTGCGCCTAATCCGCTTTTAGAGGCGGCTTTTAATCAGCCCACAACAGTTGAACCAACAATTGAAACACCTCAAGAACAGCCCAAAGAACAAACCGCAAAGCCTCAAGATACGGATAATGTTTGGTTGCCTTATGTTGCCGCGTTTTTGGCATTTTTGGCGGGATTATTTTTGAGTGCCTTTTTATTCAAAAAAACCGAAAAACCTTATTGCGACACCAGACGCTACCCGAAATTTATTATTGAAAAAGCTTATGCGGCAGATTTCAGGTCTTTGCGTGACGCGCTTATCAGTTGGGCGACCGGTCATTATCCGCAAAAATCAATCACAAACCTTAAAGATGTTGCCACGGCGGCAGGCGATAAAGCGTTTGAAGAGCAGATAAACATCATTTTGAACAAGCTTTACAACCCTCAAGATGATACAGATTTTAATGCCAAAGTCTTTGTTGATATTTTTCATAAAGTTAATAAAAAGAAACAAAACAAAAAACAAACCGATCCTCTGCCACCTTTATATGATTAAGTCTTGCAATCAAAAATTTTTTGTGCTTAAATGAAGTGTCAACAAAAAATGGGTGCAACATGGGTTTTATTAAAAAAATATTGGTAGGCTTGGCGCTGATTGGCGTTATATATGCTGGCGGTTCTAGCGCGCAGAGCAACAGTCTTTTAATGCAAGGTTTAGGTTTTGTAGGCCTCTTGGCAGGTTTGATTATTTTGTACGTTTTTGCCAAGATGGTTTTAAGAGGTTTGGGTTGCATGATGGCTATTCTGATTTTGGGCGGAATTGCCATTTTCATGATGTATGCTTTTGGACTGTTTAATAACGGCATTGGTGGCATTAAGGATTCAATCATGGGCTTTATCGGGACTGAAAAAACAAGCCAAAATCCGGCTGACTATAAAACTTTGCCGGTTCAAAAAGAGCCAACACCACAACCAAAACAAAATGTTCAACCTGAAGAAGACGATGATGACGATGACGACGCATCTTCGCCACAGCTTTTTGGCACTGTGGAAGCTGAGCCCGAAGAGCAACCAGCTTATGAACCTGAACCAGCCGCCTTTAACCCTGGCGATTTTCCGGCGATTTATGCTTCAGCGCACGTTTTAAATGCCGATACCTTGGTGGTGGAAGATCATACCTTGACATTGTTTGGCATTGACGCGCCAGAAGCAAATCAAACCTGCGCGGACAGCCGCGGTCGTTCGTATAATTGCGGGCAAGAAGCCGCCAACTGGCTTAAAGGGTGGATAAAAAACAGCGAATTAGAGTGTCATATTATTGCCCAAAACGATTACGGTCACTTGTTAGGGACATGCGTTTATGGTCCTTATGACTTAGGCGCGGCTTTGGTCAATGCGGGTTGGGCGGTTGCAGATACCCGAATGACCGATATTTATGCCCCGTATGAAAGGCAAGCGCAAGCGGCGCGGCGTGGTTTGTGGCAAGGAACGTTTTATAAGCCGTGGGATTGGCGCAAAATTCAATCGCGCAAGGCAAAAATCAAAGTGTTGAAGCCGCAAAAGCGTTTGAAAAATATTTTCGGTTAAATCAATGCGCTTGAGTTATTTAAGCAAAACAGAAGAAGATACCGCGGCTTTTGCCGAGGCTTTGGCACATTTAGCGCAAAAAGGCGATGTTTTTGCTTTGTTTGGCACATTGGGCATGGGAAAATCGGTTTTTGCGCGCGCGTTTATCAAAGCGCTTTGCCCTGTAGAAGATGTGCCAAGCCCAACGTTTACGCTTTTACAAACTTATGAAACTGATGCTTTTGAAATTTATCATTATGACTTATATCGCTTAAAATCGGCGGAAGAAATTTGGGAATTAAATATGGAAGAAGCGCTTGAGGAGGCCGTCTGCCTGATTGAATGGCCTGAAAAAATGGGCGCATATCTGCCCCAAAAAACTATAAAAATAAACATAACGCCCCAAAATGACGGCAGAAAATTTGAACTGATTGTACAAGATAAAGAAAAACAACGCTTTCTTAAATTAAACCTTGAACCTGAAGCCTAAGGAGAAAAAATTGGAAAATGTGCATGCAACTTGTGTTGAGCTAAACAAAAACGGCATTTTGTTGTTGGGCAAGTCAGGCGCGGGCAAGTCTGATGTGGCGCTTCGGCTTATCAGGCGCGAAAATGCTTTGTTGGTTGCCGATGACAGGGTAGATTTAACGGTTTTTCAAAATCAAATTAAGGCAACTTGCCCGAACAATTTAGAGGGATTGTTAGAAATTAGGGGTATTGGCATTTGTCAAATACCTTTTCAAAAACAAACGCTTATCCGCTTGGCTGTTCAATTAACCGAGGCGGCCGAGGTTGAGCGCCTGCCACAAGAAAGTAGCTATATTTTTGAAGGTGTGCCAGTGCCTTTGGTGCGCTTAAATGCTTTTGAAGCGTCCGTTACGGATAAGATTGTTATAAAATTAAAGGCTGTTCTTGATTTGAAATAAAAATAAATTAAAATATAAATAATTTGAAGGAAATTTGAGATGATGACGCGTAATTTTCAAAATTTTTTAAGGGCGCTTGGCAAGCCTTTGGTTTTGTTTATCATTCGCTTTGGCGAGCTTGTGCAATTTTTGGTTAAAACGTTGTATCATTGCTTTGCGCCGCCGTTTTATTTCAAAAACTTTGGTCGGCAATTGTTGGATATGGGGTTTTATTCGTTGCCGGTGGTTGGTTTAACAACCATTTTTGCCGGTATGGTCATTGCGTTACAAAGTTATTCGGGGTTTGCGCGTTTTGGCGCGGAGAGCGCTGTGGCATCAGTGGTGTTTATTTCCGTCACGCGCGAGTTAGCGCCAGTGTTATCTGCTTTAATGGTGGCGGGGCGTATTGGGGCGGCGATGGCAGCCGAGATTGGCACAATGCGTGTGACGGAACAAATTGACGCTTTGCAAACACTTTCAACAAATCCGTTCAAATATTTGGTTGCGCCGCGTGTGTGGTCGGGGCTGATTGTGTTGCCGATTTTGGTCTTTTTGGGCGATATTATCGGTATTTTTGGCGGTTATGTGGTTGGTGTTTATAAATTGGGCTTTAATCCGGCAAACTACATTAATTCCACGCTTGAAAATATGGAAGCCTTAGACATTATTTCAGGTTTGGTAAAAGCTTCAGTCTTTGGTTTTATCATTGCGTTAATGGGCTGTTATAACGGCTATCGCTCTAAAGGCGGCGCGCAGGGCGTGGGCGAGGCAACAACCAATGCCGTGGTGTCGGCCTCTATCCTGATTTTAATCTTCAACTACATTTTGACGGAAGTTTTCTTTTCAAAATAAGGGTGGCGACAAATGGAAAAAGAAATCAAAATTTCAATTCGTAACTTACAAAAATCTTTTGGAAAGAAACAGGTTTTAAGAGGGGTTGATTTAGATATTCGCGCCGGCGAATCTTTGGTCGTGATTGGTGGCTCTGGTACGGGGAAATCTGTTTTAATCAAGTGCATTCAGGGGCTTTTAACACCTGATGAGGGTTCTATTAAAATTGACGGAGAAGAAACAATTGGTAAAAATGCCCGTCACTTAAGAGATTTGAATGCGCGTATGGGAATGCTTTTTCAAGGTGGCGCTTTGTTTGATAGTTTGAGCGTTTGGGAAAATGTGGCGTTTTCGCTTTTAGAAAACAAAAAAATCAGTCGTGACAAAGCCAAGCTGGAAGCTGTGCGCGTTTTGCGCCAGGTAGGGCTTGCCTCTGACGTGGCTGATTTATCGCCTTCCGAGCTTTCAGGCGGTATGCAAAAACGCGTTGGCTTAGCACGCGCTGTGATTACGCGTCCTGAAATTATCTTATTTGACGAGCCGACAACAGGTCTTGATCCCATTATGGCCGATGTCATTAATGATTTGATTGTTGAATCGGCAAAAGGCTTGGGCGCGACAACTCTAACCATCACGCACGATATGGCATCTGCGCGCAAAATTGCTGATAAAGTGGCAATGCTTTATGAAGGCAAAATTATATGGCAGGGAACTGTCAAAGAAATGGATAAAACCGACAATCCCTATGTGTGCCAGTTTATTAACGGCTGCGCGCAAGGGCCGATTAAAATGGAATTTTAAAAATGGCAAAGAAAAACACAACCGAATTTGTATGTCAGAATTGTGGCGCGGTTTATCCGAAGTGGCAGGGCAAGTGCGATTCTTGCAATGAGTGGAATACCATTGAAGAACAACAAACACAAACGGCGGGGTTTTCGGTTTTAAACAGTCGCAAAAAAGGTTCGTTAATAGATTTTGTGCCCTTAAGCGGTTCTCAACAAACTTTTCGGCGCATTAAAACGGGTATTAGTGAAATTGACCGTGTGACGGGTGGCGGTCTTGTGCCGGGCTCGGCTATTTTGGTCGGTGGCGATCCAGGGATAGGCAAATCAACGCTCTTGTTGCAAGTATGCGCTGGCGTATCAAAACTTGCACCTGAAGACAAATGTTATTACATTTCCGGCGAAGAGGCGATTGATCAGGTGCGTATTCGCGCCAAACGATTGGGCTTGGAAGATTCGCCCGTTAAGCTAGCGAGTACGACGGAAGTTAAAGATATTGTAGCCACTTTGGAAAAAGCCGATTCCGCGGTTGTAATTATAGATTCCATTCAAACAATGTATTTAGAAGATGTTGAATCAACGCCGGGCAGCGTTGCCCAAGTGCGCGCCGCCGCATATGAGCTGATTAAACTTGCCAAACGCAAAGGGTTTGTTTTGTTTATGGTTGGGCATGTCACAAAACAAGGAACAATCGCCGGCCCGCGTGTTTTGGAACACATGGTGGATACGGTGCTTTATTTTGAGGGCGAGCGCGGACATCATTTTCGTATTTTGCGCGCTGTTAAAAACCGCTATGGCGCGACAGATGAAATTGGCGTTTTTGAAATGCAAGATAAAGGGCTTGTTGAAGTGGAAAATCCGTCTGCTTTGTTTTTGGCAGAGCGTCAAGGAAATGTTTCAGGCTCTTGTGTTTTTGCGGGCATTGAAGGATCGCGCCCTGTCTTGATGGAAATTCAGGCGCTTGTGAGCTCAAGCGGTTACAGTGGCGCCAAACGCGCCGTTGTCGGTTGGGATTCTAACCGCTTGTCTATGATTTTGGCGGTTTTGGAAGCGCGTTGCGGTTTGAATTTGAGTGCACAAGACGTTTATCTCAACATTGCTGGCGGCTTAAAAATTTCTGAACCAGCGGCCGATTTAGCCGTTGCTATGGCGGTTATATCGTCATTAACAAACAAGCCACTGCCCTCGGATATGGTGGTCTTTGGCGAGATTGGGCTTTCAGGAGAAGTCCGCGCTGTTACGCAACCAGGCTTGCGCCTTAAAGAAGCGCAAAAGCTTGGTTTTACAAATGCTATTGTTCCGCCATCATTTGGTAAAGATAAAAAAACGGGTACGTTAAAAGAAGTTGAAATCGGTAATGTACACCGCTTAGTGAATTGGTTTAATTAAGGAGTATATGGGATGCAACCGCTCAATAATTTAGACGTTGTCATTTTAATTATCACGGCAATTTCCGCCCTGATTGCGCTTTGCCGCGGTTTAATAAAAGAAGTGCTTTCCATCATCGGGTGGATTTTGGCGGCTATTTTAGTGATGTATTTGTTGCCGGTTTTAACGCCGTTTGCCAACAAATATATTGCCAGTACAACCATGTCAAGCATTGTGACCGGTTTGTTGATTTTGATTGTCTTTTATGTGGTATGGCTTTTATCAACGGATAAAATGATTGGTAAAATCCGCACCAGTAAATTAAGCGCGCTAGATAGAATGTTAGGTTTGTTGTTTGGTATTTTGCGTGCGGCGTTGTTTGTGATTTTGTTTAATATTTTAATGAGCTGGATGTTGCCAGAAGAATCAAAATCAGATATTTTTGAGCAGTCGCGCTATTATCAGTTAGCCGGAAAGTTTGCCGAACCGATTGAGAGCCTGATTCCTGAAGACACGGTGGATTTGTTAAAGAGTGAAGGCGCAAAAGTTGGTTTGGGCAAACAAAAGAAAGCAGATAAAAAAGATAAAGATGAGGCAAAAGAAGAAAATTCTCAAGCTTTGTTTGAGGAACTTGTAAAGCCGCAGATTGAAAAAGCCGTTGACAAAGCGGCGGAAAAGGCGGCGGCTGAATTTAAGGGTTATCAGGAAAACGAGACAGAAAGCCTAGATCGCTTGGTTGAAACAACCGCGGAGTAAACTTAGTTTTTGAATTTTTGTATTAAATCCAAAATTTGTCCTTCAGGCACAGATTTTGAATGAAAGTCCGTGTAATAAAAAGAGTTGTCATCTTCCTTAGGTGGTTTGGCATTAATAAATATCTGCGGACATTTTTCATGACATAAATTTTCATGCATTATTTTCCAAAAGGTATTATCCGCTTCAAAATCGTGCGGCATATTCATAATGACCACATCAGGCGCAACACTAGCGGCATATTTTAAGAGCAAATAAATATTATCCGTGCCAAAAGCAAAAAATCCTTGCGATTCTAAATGCGCCGCGAACTGATTTAAAGTTTCGGGGTTTTGCTCATAAATAAAAATTTTGCCCAAGTGCGACATTTTGCCTCTCTTCAAATTTATAACTTATATAAGCGCAAAGAGAGCGTTTTGAAGTTTAGGCATGCTTTTGTTTTAAATAAGCGTCTAAAGTATTTTGCAAAAGCAGGGCAATGGTCATTGGTCCAACGCCTTTAGGCACAGGCGTAATAAAAGAAGCCACATCTTTGGCGGTTTCAAAGTCCACATCGCCGCAAAGCTTGCCTTCAGAGTCGCGGTTAATGCCCACATCAATCACAACAGCGCCTTTTTTAATCATATTGCCCTTAATCATCTTTGGTTGTCCGCAAGCTGCCACAACAATATCAGCGTTTTGTAAAAGATATGGCAAACCAAGCGTTTTGGAATGCGCGATTGTCACCGTGCAATTTTTATTTAAAAGCATTTGCGCCACAGGCTTGCCAACAATGCGCGAACGTCCGATAACAAGAGCATTTTTGCCACTTAAATTGATACCTGTCTTTTCAAGAAGAGTCATCACGGCGCGCGCGGTTGCCGGTGCAAAAGCCGCCGGATTGTTGTTTTGCAAAAGGCCTGCGTTTAAGGGATGAAATCCATCTACATCTTTTAACGGATTCACTTGAGAAAGCAAAGCATCAGCATCAAAAGCGGGCGGCAAAGGCAGTTGAATAATAATGCCATGAACATTTTGATCAGCATTAAGTTGCTCAATTTGTGCACTTAAAACTTCGGGCGCGGTATTGGCGTTAAAGGTTAAAAGCTTGGCTTCAATACCAGCTTTGTTAGCCGCCAAGCATTTGTTGCGCACATAAATTTGACTAGCCTCATTATCGCCAACCAAAATAATAACGAGTTTAGGCGCGCTTTTGAACTTTTCTGTTTCAGACTTAATGTTTTTTAAAATATCTTCGGCAATTTCTTTGCCATTTAAAACAATGCTCATCGGTGGCATTCTCCCAAACAATTTAATTTGTCATCTATATTTTCGCTTGTCCGCAGGCTGATTTTCTTGAACCTATCGGTTGCGCCTGACACAATCTCAAAAGCTGATTTCGGCAACCCCAAAGCCTTTGCCAAAAATTCAATAAGCGCCTTATTGGCTTTGCCTTTTTCCGGAACAACCGTCACACCGATTTTAAGGTAAACGCCGTCAACCCCTTCCATCAAGCCTAAAACTTTGTTGGCGGAAGAATTGGGCATCAGCCTTATTCGTAACAAATATCCGCTTTCTGTTGGAACAAAAAACATTAAACCAGCAAGGCGTCTTTAAGCGCATAAATCAGCCGCGCCACAAAAAACAGTGCCAAAAGCAAAACAAACGGCGAGACATCAACACCCGAAACAGCCGGAACTTTCTGGCTTATTTTTTGATAAACAGGTTCAGTCAGCTTTTTCAAAATTTCCATAAATTTTTCAGCATATTTGTTGGTTATGTTGATAATGTTGAAGTGAATAAGCCAATGCAAAACAACTTCAACCACAACAATCTTAAAATAAATGTCAACAACCAAAGCCAATGTATCTAACACCGGAATTAAAAGAACACCCATTAATTTTCTCCTTTTAAATTATCCAAAAGCTTCTCGGGCTTTTCCAACAAAGCGTACTTTACACAAAAAGTTTGCCGCCGTAAAGCTAAATCTTTGACTTTATCCGAAAATTCTTTGGAAGAAATGTAAATAATGTTTTTATATTTGTTTGGATCAAAATCGGGCTTCAAATAAGCTGATGGATTTTGGATGATATCTAAAACTTTATTTTGAAGCGCGTCTTTAAATTTGAAATCGGGCTGAACATCAGAATCTTTAAAATGATTTATGCCTAAATCTTCTTCCTTTTGTTCTTGATTCAAATCAAACGGGAAGGGCAATTTAGCAAGCCCTTTAAAATATTTATAATAAGGCAAAGCCTTTTCATAATTTTCTTTGCTGACTTCTCTTTCAGGCTCGTCAAGTGTCACAAGCTCCACGGCGGTGCGCATTTCACGCAGTTTAATGAGCTTTTTGATAAGCGCGGCGCTCTTGGTGCTGGTATTGGCTTGCCCTGACGCGTCATAAAGCCCCAAACAGACAAGTATTTCTTTTTCACGGGCATAAGTTTCAGTCAAAAAGTTTTGCCTTGTTGAAAAGTCGGCTTGCGAAATATAGCCATCGTTCATATTTTTAATAATTTCCGCCGCATTGTAGAGCCAACAATAATATTCCTGAAAATAAACAGGTTCGCTTGGCAGATTTTTAAAACTGCTTTGAATGATTTTTGAAAAATTTTTCTCATTCTGAACGGTTTTTTGCGCGGCAGATTTTTCCAGATAATCCGCCAACTCAACACGCGCGGTATCAATATTTGTTTCATAGTTTTGAAAATGCACTGTTCTGTTACGCGGTGCAAAAACAACTTCCAACACTGTTAAAGCGTCTTCAGCATTTTTTTCGGATAAAACATTTTGCAAAATTTCTATTTCAGTTTGAAAACTCATGCTCGTCGTCCTCTTCGGATTCAAAAATAAGATGCGCGCGTTCTGCTAAAATTTTTTCATCAATCAGCCAGTCGCAAATTTGTTCAACGCGTTCTAAGTCTATATGAAGCGTACGCGCAACGCGCCCTAAAAACAAAACTTCGGCGTCATTTAAAACTCCATCAGGTTCAAGTGCCTCTTGGCAAAGTTTTTTTAAAAACAAAAGCGGTTTTGTTATGTTTTGAAGGCTTCCTAAAATGCATTGTTCGCTGATTTCAGCGCTTGCAAGCTCGGGTTGATGAAGGTTCTTGGCGCAAGCTTCTAAAGCGGCTTGATAAGCCTCCGTCGGCTTATCGGTAAGCGCCGCCATAAAAATAAGCGCTTGAAGGCAAATAAACTCTTGCAGATAAGCGGTTGGATTGTCTTTGTTATCGCTTTTTGAAAAAAACATCGCAAGTTTCCTTGTCAAAACTAAAAAAAAGATTTGAAAATCGTTGAGCATTAGCTTAGCATATCAATCATTGAAAAAGATTTAAGAATTTAAAAATGACGCAAAAATATTTTATCAAAACTTTCGGCTGCCAGATGAATGTTTATGATTCGCACCGTATGGCGCTGATGCTTGAGAACATGGGCTATGTTGAAACGCCTGATCAGCATGAGGCTGATTTGGTTTTGTTCAATACCTGCCATATTCGTGAAAAAGCGGCGGAAAAACTTTTTTCGGACTTGGGGCGGGCAAATCTCATTAAAGAAGAGCGCGCCGCAGAGGGCAAAAAGACCATTATCGGCGTGACGGGTTGCGTGGTTCAGGCGGAAGATGAGCAAATTGCCAAACGCGCGCCGTATGTTGATTTCGCGCTCGGGCCTTTAACATATCATCGGCTACCCGAAATGCTTTTAAAAATCAAGCGCAGGCATGCCGAAACCCTAATTGATACTGATTTTCCGCCTGAGGCGAAGTTTGACTTTTTGCCTGAAAATCGGGCGGAGGGCGGTTGCTCATATTTGGCGGTGCAAGAGGGGTGCGATAACTTTTGCACTTATTGCGTGGTGCCTTATACGCGCGGGGCGGAATATTCGCGTCCGGTGGAAGAAGTTTTGGCAGAGGCGCGGCGCTTAGTTGCAACCGGCACGCTTGAAATTAATATTTTGGGGCAAAACGTTAACTCGTATCATGGCGAAGACGCGCACGGCAAAGAGCGCAACTTGGCATATCTTTTGCGGCGCTTGGCGGAAATTGAGGGTATTAAAAGGCTTCGCTACACCACAAGTTATCCGGCTGATGTTGATGATGACCTGATTGCCTGCCACCGCGATTTAGAACAACTGATGCCTTATTTGCATTTGCCGGTACAATCCGGTTCGGATAAAATTTTGAAAGCGATGAACCGCCGTCATACAAGCGGGCAGTATTTAGACGTTGTGGCGCGGTTAAAAGAGGCTAACCCCAAACTTGAGATGTCGTCCGACTTTATTGTAGGCTTCCCCGGCGAAACGGATAAAGATTTTGAACAAACGCTTGATTTGGTCAGAAAAATCAAATATATTCAGGCATTCTCGTTTAAGTACAGTCGCCGCGCCGGAACGCCCGCCGCCGTGATGGAAAATCAGGTTGAGGAAAAAGTGAAAAAAGAAAGGTTGGATATTTTGCAAAATCTGTTATTTTCATATCAGGAACAGTTCAACCAAGCTTCGGTCGGCAAAGTGATGCCCGTTTTGTTTGAACAGCACGGTCGCCACAAAGGGCAACTGATCGGGCGCACGCCTTATATGCAAAACCTGCATGCCAAGGCGGATGAAAGTTTGTTAAACCACATTGTGGATGTGCGTGTGGAAAGCGCCACCACAAATTCTTTAAGCGGAAAGGTAATTTTATAATGGCAGAAATCAGCTTTGAACTTTTTAATAACACGTTGGTGCAAAAACTTGTTGGCGCGTCAGATTCTAATCTGCGCCAGATTGAACAAATGCTTAACGTTGAAATTTCAACATTTGGCAATCAGGTCAATATTAAAGGCGAGGCCAAAGATATTGAAGCGGCAAAGGCGGCTATCAACATTTTGTACGATAAAGTGAGCCGTGATATTGAAATTGGCGAGCAGGAAGTGAAAGCGGCTGTGCGCATTTGCGGCGGTGCGCATTCTGAGCAGGAAGCGCAAAGCTTGAACGAGATTGTGCTCAAAACCAAAAAGCGTTACATTTATCCGCGTTCCGCCACACAAGCGGCTTATATTCAGGAAATGATGAAAAACGAGCTTGTCTTTGGCCTCGGTCCTGCCGGTACGGGTAAAACATATTTAGCGGTGGCGTTAGCGGTAACCATGATGCTTGAAGGCGCAGTAGATAAAATTATTTTATCGCGTCCGGCGGTTGAGGCCGGTGAAAATTTGGGCTTTCTGCCAGGCGATTTGAAAGAAAAGGTTGATCCTTATCTGCGTCCGCTTTACGATGCTTTGTATGAAATGTTGCCTGCCGAACAGGTGGATAAAAAATTAGCCCTTGGCGAAATTGAAATTGCACCGCTTGCCTTTATGCGCGGTCGCACACTTTCAAACGCGTTTGTGATTTTGGACGAGGCGCAAAACACAACCCCGATGCAGATGAAAATGTTTTTAACGCGCTTGGGCGAAAATTCGCGCATGGTCGTCAATGGCGACTTAAGCCAAGTGGATTTGCCGCGTGGCACAATCTCGGGCTTGCGCGATGCCTTGGATACGCTTAAAAACATCAGCAACATTAGCTCGGTCACGTTTACCGCCGCCGATGTGGTGCGTCACGGACTTGTGGCCAAAATTGTGAAAGCTTATGAAGAAAAAGTGAAAAAGCAACGTGATGAAGAATAAAATCAACGTTTATTTAACAATGGAAGACAAGCGTTGGGAAAAGGTTTTGCCCGATGCGTCGGCGCTTGTGCAGCAAACAGCAGATGTTGCCACCAAGCGCGTGTGGAACGATGTTTGGTTTTTAGATGAAAACAAAACTTTTTCGGTCAATTTGTGCTTGAGCAATGATGAGGCTGTTCACAAGCTCAACCGTGAATTTCGCGGTGTGGACAAGCCCACGAATGTGCTTTCATTTGCAAACTATGAAGACGATTCGTTTGAAGATATGCTTGAAGCCGATGCGGTGGAGTTGGGCGATGTGATTGTGGCACTTGAAACGCTTGAACGCGAGGCCGAAGAACAAGCCGTGAGCTTAAAGGCGCATTTTATGCATTTGTGGTTGCACGGTCTTTTGCACATTTTGGGCTATGATCATATGGAAGAATCCGATGCTGAAGTGATGGAAGGGCTTGAAATTGAGATTTTAGCCACGCTCGGCATTGAAAACCCGTATCAGGAATAAGGTATGAAAAACGCGGCGGCATGGTTTTTTAAGCATGATAAAACAGCGGCGTTGCTTTGCGGTTTGGCGGCCGCTTTTGTTTTTGCACCGTTTTATCAAATTTGGTTGTTACCTTTGGCTTTTGGGCTTTCGTTTGCGCTTTTAGATAAAGCGCCAACTTGGCGCGCGGCGGTAGGCGAGGGGTATTGGTTTGGCTTTGGCTTTTTTGCCGCTGGTTTTTACTGGATTGGCAACGCGCTTTTGATTGACGCTGAAACCTTTGGTTGGCTTTATCCAATCACACTTTTTGGGGCGGGCGCTTTCTTTGGACTTTTTACAATTTTGCCGTTTATGACTTATTTTTTGACAAAGGCCAAACTTTGGACGCGTGTTTTGAGCTTTGCTACCGTTTGGGTTTTGCTTGAATGGATCAGAAGCTTTATTTTAACGGGTTTTCCGTGGAATTTATTAGGTACGGCGCTTGCTTTTGAACCGGCGTTTATTCAGACCGCCGCTTTTTGGAAAACATACGGTCTTTCGTTTGTGTTGCTTGTTTGGGCGGGGCTTTTTTATGCCGCTGTTATGAAAAAAGACAAACGACTCGGGGCGCTATTTGTTATATTGCCGTTAGCGCTTTATGGATTCGGGGCTTGGCGGATAAGGCATTTTCAATATGGTCAAGATGAAATCACGATTCGCTTGGTGCAACCCGCTATTTTGCAACAAATGAAAGTTCGTTATGCCGCGTTGGAGGAAAATTTTGAAACTTATATTGAGATGAGCGCCGATTCGGGGCTTGATGATGTTGATTTTGTGGTTTGGGGCGAAACCGCCACCCCGTTTGATTTAGAGCATGATGAATATCATTTAAGGCAAGTTCTTGCGGCTATTCCGCCCAAAGGTTATTTGCTCACGGGCGCGATTCGCACGGCAGAAAACGGACGGTTTTATAATTCTATGCTGGCCTTAAATCATAAAGGCGAGGTGGCGGCTTATTATGATAAAAGCCATTTAGTGCCTTTTGGCGAATATATTCCTTTTAGAAAATATTTTCCAAAATGGATTCGCCCAATTACCAATCAGATTACTGATTTAGGCGCAGGCGAAAAGCGCAAAACCATTGCCTTAAAAGGATTTCCGCCTTTTGGCGCCCTGATTTGTTATGAGGCAATTTTCCCCAATGCGGTTATCGATTCTGAGAATCGTCCGAAGTGGCTTGTCATTTTAACAAACGACGGCTGGTATGGCGATAGCGCCGGACCTTATCAACACTTAGCGGCGGCGCAGATGCGCGCGGTAGAAGAGGGTTTGACCATTGTGCGTAGTGCCAACACGGGCATTAGTGCTGTGATTAATCCGCTTGGGCAAATAACGGATTCTCTTGGGTATGGGAAAAAGGGTGTTTTAACGTCAAAAATTCACTTTTAAAAATGAGTTTTCCACACTAATGGATGGAAAACGAATTAATTAAGGTTGCAGATTAATCCTTGTTTTAGCGCTTTTTTTTGGTTAAAATGATATAAAATAATAAAAAGTTTTAAATTATATATTGACGGTTTATTTTTTTTATTATATATTCAACACATAACTTGTTATAAATTTGGACTAGAGTGTGAAAAAATGATTAAATTTACTAAATTAAAAAAAGAAGAAAATGTTTCTTCTAAAACAACAACAAAAGTATCTGAAAAATCTCTTGCTCGGGGCAGGACGCCTGAAGGCTCTCCTAATCCGGTGGACGTGCATGTTGGTAGCAGGATTCGCCTACGGCGAGCTATCTTGGGTTATAGCCAACAATATATCGCGAACAGATTGGGACTAACTTTTCAACAAATTCAAAAGTATGAAAAGGGTTACAATCGTGTTGGTGCGAGCCGTTTATTTGACATCAGTAAAGTTTTGAAGGTACCGATGGATTTCTTCTTTCAAGACATGGACGATGAAATTGAAAATCAAAGTCCAATGATGTTGGCTAACCCTGAAGGTGAAGAACTTCCTGTGTTAGCAGAAGAACCTGAGCCCATGGAAATGGATCCGATGAAACGCAAAGAAACACTTGAATTGGTGCGCGCTTATTATCGGATTCAAGACCGTAAGATTGCTAAAAGTCTGTTTGATTTAATTGTGACGATATCTAAGTCAAATTAAATTGTTGCAGATAAGCAAGCTTAAAAGGAATGGTCATGACTGATTTGACGCAACCGAAATTTTTCGGACGCCGGAAAGGTCGTACGATTCGCAAGACAAAAGCACATTTACTTGAGACTTTTTTGCCACAAGTTTCGCTTGATACAAGGGTGAACTTAAGTAAAAAAACGTTGTTTCCAAAGCCTATTTCAAGGGTTTTCCTTGAAATAGGCTTTGGCGATGGTGCGCATTTAGCGGCGCAAGCTTTAAAAAATCCAGATATTGGTTACATCGGGGTTGAAGTTTTTAAAAACGGCGTGGCACATTTGCTTTCGCTGATGACAAATACGGCTAGAGGCGATGTTTCAACAATCCCTGCATTAGCGCCCGAACGAACGGATAATATACGCATTTTTGCTGATGACGTGCGCTTGTTATTTTCCAAAATACCCGATTCGTTTATAGATAGGGTCTATTTGCTTTTTCCTGATCCGTGGCCGAAAAAGCGGCATGCTGAGAGGCGTTTTGTAAACCCTGACAATTTAAAAGAATTGGCGCGGATTTTGTGTCATGGGGGCATTTTGCGTATTGCGACAGATCATCCTGTTTATAAAGCTTGGGTGTTGCGGCAAATGCACAATTGTCCTGATTTTGTTTGGACGGCTAAAACTTCGTCAGATTGGCGCAATCCGCCTGCCGATTGGGTTGAAACAAAATATCAACGCAAAGCCGTTGCCGAAGGGCGCCGACCTGTCTTTTTTGAATACCGCCGCGTTTAATATTCCGGATAAGTTGTAATTGTCGGATCAATGTTGGGTTCCGTAATGGTTTTCACATCATTTATCGGGTAAGATTGCACATCATAAATGCGATTGCCACCTTCATAAAGTGTATTTTCAATTTGGTTTTGCTCTTGCTCGGGCGATTGTGAAAACGGCGGCGGGTTTTGGGCTTCGCTTTGGTTTATTTCATTTATAGGTGCGGCTTTGTCCGATTGTTGACTTTGCGTTGCCATTGGCAGATTTTGCGAATCGGATTGAACGTCATTCATCTCATCTGGAATTGGGTTGCCCAAAGGGTTTGGGCTGTCTTTGGGTTGAATGAGTAAATAAGAATCCGGTGTGTCTGGCGCTGTTTCCGATGCGCCATAAATCACGGTCGGACTCTGTGCAAAAGCCGGAAAACTCAAGCCCAAAAACGCCCATATCCAAATTTTCATCATCAAATCCTTTCTCAAATTTTTTATGACATCAGCTTAAAAGCAGAAAATATATTCTCGTATTCTTTTTTTGAAGATTTAACTTTGGGTGTATAATTCTCAAGCAGATGATGCATATAAGTAATGGTAAACAAACGCACGGAGCTGGTAAATCCAAGTTTGGGATCTTTGTTGCTTTCAATAAGTTCTAAAAGTTTTTTGCGTTTAATGCGTTCGCGTTTGCAAATATCATCAACGGCTATCCATTCCGGAACAGCCAAGCGCATACTTGTTTTGCGATCATAAACAGAAATAACACGGTTTGCAAGTTTAGTCATTTTAATTAGCTCCCTCAAAAGTTGAACAAACACTATTGTTATACTTAAAATAGTATTTCAGTTTATGCAACTTAAAATTTTTAAAAATTTAACAATTATATTATCGGTTGCGTATTTTTATTCGTAACCAATTGAAATTTATATATAAAAAATTTATAACTCGCTGTGAGTAAATTATAAAAAGAGAAATTTCAGCTTCATAAAAAAGCCGAAAAATTGACCCGCCCTAACGTTTTTTTTCTAAATTGTGATTTTCCATTTTTAGCTCCTTTTAGTTAAGAAAAACCACCTTTTTTAAAAAGGTGGGGAGCTCAAAAACTGCCAACTGTCAGTCTTCCTTATTCGTGCAAAAGCCTTATTTCAGAAACTCCCCTAAACAAGGAGTTCAGTTGGTAAGATGTTTTTGAGACACCATCGCCCATTGGCGACATCAATCATATTAAATAAAATTCAGATTTTTGCAAGCGTTTTTTTCAAAATCAAAGCCCCTCTTGCGAGGGGCTTTGCTTAAAGATTACCAACTATGCATTTCATCACAATATTCAGGCGTGTTGCCCTCGTCTATGCATTCTTGGATGGTCTTATTTTCATCCCAAATAAAAAATACCAGCCCGATACCTCCGCAAGCCAAGAAAAAAAATATAAATTCTACAAGAAAAATGAGAACCTTTTTTAATTTTTTCATTATCTTCTCCATGTATTATTTTTGTAGTCTAAATCTTCTAACCATACTCTACAGTCTTCATTCGGATGATTCAAACCATAATTTAATCCTTTTCAGGTTATGATATAATATAATAAATTTTTTATAAGAAATATTTAAACCAAAAATTAAGGATGAGGCGGTAGGATTGTTTATTCTTGGAGGGTTAAATGTTTCGGAAAATTTTAAGTCTTGTCCTTTTGGTTTTCGTCATCGCTTGCAAAAAAAATACTTTGCCACCCGAATGTGTCATTGAGGATTTTAACGAAACGGCATACGAAGGCGTAGACTATTCCGTCATTCGTGAAGCTATAGGGGAAAACAATTTGAAAAATTATAATTGCTATGAAAAGCCCGCCCTTGAAATGCTTCAAACGCCCGAAAAGCAGTCTCTTTATGAACCTGCTATTATGAAATATGCCGATATTCTTGTTGAATTAAGCGCAAATAATAAATTTGTTGATGGTCATCCGGGCAATTCACACGGTGATTTGATTATCTTTTCACGACTAACCATTCAGGCGCAGATTGATGACTTTTTGCGTGCGCGCAAGACGCCAATTGATGAAAACAAAATTCCTCAAAAATGTCGTTCTTTCGCAACATCTGCTGAACGAAACACTTGCTATGAAGAAATTTTAAAGGAATATACAGAGCAATACATTTTTGAAGGTCCTTTTTATGATTATTTAGGGAACAAAACATTCAAAAATAAAAAGCCCATATTTACAAAAGTGCTAAACGAGGGGTTATCTGCCATAAAAGCCTTATATCAAGCTGCATCTGACGACCAAGCCTTTATTGATGACCAATTGGAAGCATATTATTTGGAACTGATAACTAACTGTGATGAAATTTTAAGGCATTATGAATGGAGCTTTTCTTATGCCGAAACGCATAAGAAATAGCTCCAAATGTTAGTATTAATAAGCAAATATTCTGTTTTTCCAACCGTCTTGGAACGTCGGATCATCCCTTAAGGATTCAAACAATTTCGGTTTAAGTTTTTCAACAAAAGCGTCAGGATCTTCAAGGCTGTTTAATGCCTTGACTGTTCTACTACCTAAAACCCCGTCTATCCCATTGTTCGGATCATTTTCATCTGATTTAAGGTTGTATCCCAAATCGGAAAGCTCTTGTTGAACAATCTTAACATATGGTGAAGGATTCCTTAAGACATATTGATCTGCCATCATATCCCGAATACGTGGATGCCGATAAAGCTCCGCATGTGAGGGGCTTTGTATTAAGAGTTGCAAATATCAGGGTAAACCCAATCACCTTCAAGCTTAAAACAATCTTTGGGTGTCCATGTATAATTGCATTCTAACGTTTTAGCATTATACGGCTTTTGATTGCGTTTACAAATTTCCAACCATTCCTCATCCGAGATACTTCGTTCGCACTTGTTGTAACGACAATCCTCTAGCGATTTCCTTTCTTCCGATGTTAACGCTACACAATTTCCATCGTCATCTAAAGCGATACACTCAGGACGGCAACGTTTTTCTTTATCATCCCAAACATGGCCATCATCAAGACAAATATCTTTTTTTAAAGTCTCTTCATCCATAAAGGAAACCGTTATAACCGCTATACAACATATGATGAACATAAAAATTAAAAACCACTTTATCATTATCTTTAATAAATACATTATTTTCTCCAATTAATAGAAAAAATTATAATAGAAATGACAAGGGGATTGCAAAAAATCAACAACCTGATGTAACAAATTGAAGTCCAGGGTTTTTGCCGTAAGCCTGAGAAAGTATAAAATAATTATGTAACCCCAAAGGGCATAATTAAGATAAAGGGTTACATGAAAAAGTTTTTGCATCATATTTTCAAAAGTGATTGCTATTTGATGAAACATTTTTAACCCTTTACAACAAACCCCGCATAAAAAGTAAATATAAAATCAAAAAAATATAGCCATACACAAGATAGCAGAAGATAATATATTCCTTTTAAAATATAAAAGAATGTACTTTTCTCATTTTGGGGAACTGATTTAATTTTTTTCTTCATGTTCATTTATTTTCTCAGCAAAAAATAGTAAAATATCCGCATTCGCCTTATGTATCAGAGAAACGGCATTTTTTAAATGAGGCATCTGGTAAATGTATGCCATTTTTTCACAAAACGTTACAGCCAGAAGAAATGCCCATAAAAAAACATTCAAAAACAACATCATCCTTCTTAAGAAAAACGTTATTTTTTCAAAATAAAAAGCGCTTTTATATAAACCTTTATCCATTATTCTCCCATCAGCGCAATTGTGGCGTATACTACCCAAACCAATAAAAATGTTACGCCCAACAAACTTGTCAAAAACAAATTTTTGAGGCCACCTAAAAATAAGATAGCAGGCGTTTTTTCTTGGGAATCTATTTTCTTTATGTTTTTCTTGACGGATTTCATCTTTTCCTCAATTTTATCATACGCGATTATTTACCTTTGTCAACCATTATAAACCAAAAATTAAGGATGAGGCGAAGAGGTTTTAAAATATGAAGAAAAGAGCCTGACTTTTGAATGAAGACAGACTCTCTTATTCACAAACCTCTAAAACGGATATTCTCTGAAAAGGTATGCGCCGCCACCATCGCCGGCATCATATTCTCCATTACGCTTCTCATGCGTTATCCTTATAACTTTTTCCTTCCAGTAATCGTCTTTTTCATATTTAAATTCTATCATTTCATCAATCTGACGATGTTCTGCATAATTTGTGCCCGGATTAGAAAATCTATCCGTACAATGATATTTGATATAGCTTTTTTTATTCTCAACTAAATCACAAAAATATATTACTTTGCCCCAACCGTTGTCTTGCATAATGTAATAAGGATTTAATTGCGCATCCCAAAATGTTCTTGAAAGCGCCTCTAAAGGACGATTAAAATTTTCATCCACAAAAGTTTCATTTTTAGGGAAAATGCCGCATGCGCTTAATAAGCCCATGCTCAAAACTACACTAATTTTCTTCATCTTTTTAAATCTCTATGAATAAACATAGCCTAAGCAAGAGGCTAAAAATTTCATTAATGCTCTTTGAACCTTATATGTGGCTGTGGCTAATTCCGGCATATTAAATATCCAAGCCGTCAGGTCACAAAAGCAAAGCGATAAAATAAGCACGCCTATAAAAACAATAAAATATAATCCGCTGCGCTTAAGAAAATATGTTAAACGCTCAAAACAAACCGCACTTATTAATAAAAAACTATCCACCTAACTCTCCATTATCATCAAAGCAATCATATAAAAAAGCAAAATATAAACGGCTATGAAAAAATATACAAATGCCAAAAACAAATTTTTGAGGCCACCTAAAAATAAGATAGCAGGCGTTTTTTCTTGGGAATCTATTTTCTTTATGTTTTTCTTGACGGATTTCATCTTTTCCTCAATTTTATCATACGCGATTATTTACCTTTGTCAACCATTATAAACCAAAAATTAAGGATGAGGCGAAGAGGTTTTAAAATATAAAGAAAAGAGCCTGTCTTTTGAATGAGGACAGAC
>CANPYS010000022.1 GCA_947588655.1 uncultured Alphaproteobacteria bacterium
ATGACGGCGGGGTTTACCCTATCCCGAATCGTTCTTCCGCCTTTTTCTTTTTTACTCCTTTTTATTCCTTTTGTATACTCCTTTTCTTTCTAACAATCCTGAGCTTTGTCCGCAGGACATTCGCGAAGGATCCAGGAAAAAATTAGCTATATTGTTGTCCTGGACTCTTCAGACTTCGTCTTCAGAGTGACGTTTGAGAGAGATTTTTCCTCTCTCAAAAAAAAGGTACGTTTAAATGTGCATTTCATCAAGAAAATAACCTTTTGAAAAATCTCAAAAAATTTTCCTTGACAAATTGCGCATTTAAACGTACGTTTTTTTGCACACATTTTGATGATAAGTTATTGATTCTTCATATTTTTATAAACTTTAAATCACATCATTAAAAAAACAAGCGGAGAGTGGCAACACTCTCCGCCTTACTTGATTTGAGAAAATAATAACTAATAACGATTTATTTTCAAAATGTACATAAAAAAAGGTACGTCAAAATACAACACTTGTCAAGAATTTTTTAAAGTGTTTTTTCAATAACTTATTTTTCCGAAAAAATGCACAAAAAAACGTACGTTTTTTTGAGATAGGAAAATCCCCCTCAAAAGTCATGCTGAACTTGTTTCAGCATCTCTTTGATGAGATTCAGAAACGAATCTGGAGTGACTTTTTGGGTGGTTTCGGGATGACGATTCGGATAAATTTGTTGTCCTGGATTCTTCGGCGGTAAACCGCCTCAGAATGACGATTTTTGAGGGGTCTGTATGACGATTCGGATGGGAGACTTTATAATTAAGGAGGAAAAAATGAAGTATTGTTTAATTTTAATAGCAATTTTATTTTCAAATCAGGCGGTGGCGCTAGATTGTGAAAGGCAACCAACCTGTGCGGAGTTAGGTTATTCTACGCAAGATAATCCAAACTGTTTAGATGACGGCTATTTAATTTGTCCGTTTGATTCCAATTATAAAAAGTGTGTCAACTTTAATTGCGAATCGTTAGGCTTTACACAATCAGACAAATCGGCTTGGTGCAAAAATATTGCCGCTTGTCCGAACAATAAAAACTATACAGCTTGCATTAAGGCAACTTGTGAAATCGGTGATGTTTATTACTCAGATGGCTCTTGTGGTTTGGTAGAAGATTATATTTCGAATAATCAAAACAAAATTCCTGTCGGAGTTGTTTTTTATGTTACAGATAATGGTTATCACGGCAAGGTGATTAGTCTGAAAAATTTAACTTCAGATGATAATACGTATCGGTTTGATCCCCAAAATCCTTACAACAATTCCTATCAATTTCTTGTTTATGGCTTGTGGGATGATAAAGGTCATATAGAGGGACTTAAGCGATATACGCTTGAAGCCTTGAAAGCTGATGCATTTAATAGATCCTCTGAACTTTTTAATGGTGCAAAAAATACGGATATTTTGGCGAAAGCAATAAGCAAAAATGAACGTTGTCTAAGTGGTCAATATCAAGAAGGGACAAAAGATTATCACCAATATTGTATTCCTAATGCCGCTTTGGCAACACGTGCTTTTTATCCGCCCGAAGTAAGTGCTGATAACAAATTTGTCGGGCAGGGCAAGTGGTATTTACCGGCAATAGGCGAATTAATGGATTTATATGGATATGATTTTAATCAAATTACAGGACTTACAGGTACGGATGGTATGCTCGGAAATATCAAAGAAATTGTCAATAAAACTTTAGAAAGCTTGAAAGCAAAAGGTGTTGACGCTGAAAAATTTACGGAACAGTATCATTATTGGGCTTCAAATCAAACTGAAACGTGGTTTTTTAAATTGAGCATGGTAAATGGATCGCGGGATGAGGGCGCTCTAAATAATTATGCTCGGGCAAGCCTTGAGTTTTAGCCCGTGTGCATAAATTGGCGGAAAATTTTGTAATTTTTCCAAGTTTGTTATAATACAATATGTTTGGCGTTCAAAACCAAATGTTTTGACGTGCTGATGTATTAAAGGATAAACAATGAAAAAGAAAAATATAACGCCAGCCGCCTCGCGTCATAAACCTGTTGTTTTGCAGGTTTTGCCCGAGCTGAACCAAGGCGGCGTGGAACTTGGGACAATTGAAATTGCCGCTGATTTACAGCGCAACGGCATCACAAACTTTGTGGCGTCACAAGGTGGTCGCTTAGAGCATCAGTTGGCGCGTTTGAAAGTGCCGCATTTTACCTTGCCGCTCAAAACGAAAAACCCGATTAAATTGTGGTTAAATTATAAGCGCTTGGTTAAAATTATTGAAGAAAACGGCATTAACATTGTTCACGCTCGCTCGCGCGCGCCGGCATGGAGCGCATATTGGGCGGCCAAAAAGACAGGCGTTAAGTTCTTGACAACCTTTCACGGCACTTATGGTTTGGGCCCGAAAGGCATTAAAAAATACTATAATCGCGTCATGACATATGGCGATTTGGTGATTGCTATTTCCAACCATATTCAAAAGCACATCATTGAAAATTATGGTGTGAAACCTGAAAAAATCAGGCTTATTCATCGTTGCGTTAATATGGAAAATTTTGATGTTTCCAAAATGACTGCCGAACGGATGATTAAACTTATGGAAGAATATAACATCCCTGAAGATAAGCCGATTGTTCTTTTGGTCGGACGTTTAACGCGTTGGAAAGGGCAGTGGCTCTTGATTGAGGCGCTTGAAAAAATTAAGGATAAAGACTTTTTCTGCGTTTTTGTGGGCGATGACCAAGGTCGCACCTATTATACCGACGAGCTTAAAGGGATGATTGCCGCGCGCGGCATGACCGGGCGTTTTGCCTTTATCCGCCATATCACGGACATTCCGGCGATGATGGCTGTTTCTGATGTGGTGGTTTCTGCCTCCACCGATCCCGAGGCCTTTGGACGCATTGCCGCCGAAGGGCAGGCGATGGGACGGTTGGTGGTGGCTTCAAACATCGGGGGGTCGCTTGAAAATCTGGTGGACGGCAAAACAGGCAAACTCTTTGAAAGCGGTAATGCGCAGTCGCTCGCGGACGCTTTGAAATGGGCGCTGGATCTGCCACATGCCGAGCGTGATAAAATCGGGCGCGCGGCGATAGAGCATATCAAACAGAACTTCACAAAAGAAATTATGTGTGAAAAAACACTTGCAGTTTATAAAGAATTGATTAAAATGAACTGAATTTTAATAAAATTTGAATAGAGGTTACAATGGTAAAAATCAAATTGCCGGATGGCAGTGAATTAAATTTGGCTGACGGCGCCAATGGTTTTGACGCGGCGTCTGCAATCAGCGCGGGCTTGGCAAAAGCCGCGTTGGCGGTGAAAGTTAACGGTGTGTTGCAAGATCTTTCCACGCCGCTTACAACCGATGCCGAATTGACCGTTATAACCGCTAAAGATAAAGACGGGCTTCACATTTTGCGCCACTCTGCCTCGCACATTATGGCAGAGGCCGTGAAAGAACTTTGGCCTGATGTCCAAGTGACGATTGGCCCCGCCATTGAAAACGGCTTTTATTATGACTTTGCGCGCAAAGAGCCTTTCACGACGGAAGATTTTGAAAAAATTGAAGCCAAAATGCATGAGATTGTCAAGCGCGATGAAAAAGTGGAGCGTTTTGTTTTGCCACGCGCGGAAGCAATCAAATTTTTTGAGAATTTGGGCGAGCATTACAAGGCGGAAATTATCCGCGATTTGCCTGAAGATGAGGTCATTTCGCTTTATAAGCAAGGTGCTTTTACGGATTTGTGCCGCGGGCCGCATGTGCCTTCAACTTCCAAAGTGGGCGATGCTTTCAAATTAATGAAAGTGGCGGGTGCTTATTGGCGCGGAAACTCTGAAAATGAGATGTTGCAACGCATTTATGCCACGGCTTGGGCAGATAAAAAAGACCTGAAAGCTTATCTTGATATGCTGGAAGAAGCCGCCAAGCGCGATCACCGCAAACTCGGCCGCGAGATGGATTTGTTCCATTTTGAGCCGGAATATGCCCCCGGTGCTGTTTTTTGGCATGACAAAGGTTATAAGATTTATCGCAAGCTGATTGAATATATGCGTCATCGGCAAGAACAAAACGGTTATATTGAAATTTCAACGCCGCGCGTGATGGATCGTTGCCTTTGGGAAACTTCCGGTCACTGGGATAAATATGGCGCGCACAACTATTCCGGCCAAACGGAAGATAAAAAATGGTTCTGCATTAAGCCGATGAACTGCCCCGGTGGTTTGTTGGTTTATAAGCAAGGTATTAAGTCGTACCGCGATTTGCCTTTGCGCATTGCGGAGTTTGGTAAAGTCAACCGCTATGAGGCGTCGGGCGCTTTAATGGGCTTGATGCGCGTGCGTGAATTTACCCAAGATGATGCGCATATTTTCTGTACGCCGGAACAAATGGAAGAAGAGTGTATTAACACCTTAAAGCTGATTTTGGATATTTATCATGATTTCGGCTTTGATGAGGTTAAAATTTATCTTTCCACGCGTCCGGACAGCATTTATCGTATCGGCTCCGATGAAATTTGGGATTTGTGCGAAAATTCGCTCGCCAACGCGCTGAACTCGCATGGTTATAAATATGAAATCAACCCGGGCGAGGGCGCTTTTTACGGCCCGAAACTTGAGTTTATCTTAAAAGACGCGATTGGGCGCGAGTGGCAATGCGGCACCATTCAGGTGGATATGAACTTACCGGAGCGCTTTGATATTTCGTACATTGGCGAAGACGGCGAAAAACACCGTCCTGTCATGTTGCACCGCGCGTTGTTTGGCTCCATTGAGCGCTTTTTGGGCATCTTGATTGAAAATTATGCCGGTCGTTTACCGCTTTGGCTTTCGCCGGAACAAGTTGTCGTAGCGCCGATTGTGAGCGAGTTTAATGATTATGCCGAAGAAGTGGCGCAGGCTTTGCGCGCGGCAGGGCTCACCGCTAAAACGGATTTGCGCAATGAAAAAATCAACTACAAAATCCGCGAGCATTCGCTTGCAAAAATTCCTGTCATTGCCATTGTCGGCGCCAAGGAAAGAGAGAACAAAACGGTGACGGTAAGGCGGCTTGGCGTAGAGCAACAAGAAGTTATCGGCCTAGCGGACCTTGTTCAAAGCTTAGTTAAGGAAAGCACAGGGAAAGGCGTATAGCTGGCACCTAGAGCAATTTTAAGCCCGAAAGTTTCCTCACGTACTTCTTATGTACGCTCCGGTACTTTCGGGCTTAAAATCACTCTATCTGCACACGCTATCCGCCTTTCCGAAACTTAGTAGAAAATGAGGATTTTATTTTTACTTCTATCCACCTTCCCGAGAATTAAGAGCCCCTCATTACGTCATCGCGTGATGTCGCCTAAAAAACACCAATTACTTTTGGTGTTTGGAAAGTTCTATAGCACGACAAAGAAACAAGAAAATCAAGAATTTATCATCAAAACGTGTGCAAAAAAAGGTACCTTTAAATGTGCATTTTGTCAAGGAAAATTTTTTGAGATTTTTCAAAAGGTTATTTTCTTGATGAAATGCACATTTAAACGTACCTTTTTTTTGAGATACAATAAAATCTTGAAAGTAGTGTAAAAATGACAAATATTCCTATTTTTTTATCCGCAGATAATAATTATGCGCCTTTTGTTGCGACAACAATTGCAAGTGTTTGTCATAACACAAAAAGTTTTTGTGATTTTTATGTCTTTGATGGTGGCATAAGCGTTGAAAATAAGCTGAAAATTGAAAAACTAAAAAATAGTTTTAACAACTTTACTATTGAGTTTATAGAAGTCAATGAACAACGTGAATTTTCAACGATAAGATATCAAAATGCGGCAAATCATGTTTCTTTATCAACTTATAACAGATTTTTAATTCCTCAATTGAAACCGAATCTAAATAAAGTTTTATATCTTGATGTTGATATTATTGTTCTAAAGGATATTGAGGCTTTATATAACATATCCCTTCAAAGTTATCCCGTGGCGGCCGTTCCGGAAAGCTTTTTTAATACATCTCAAAAGCTTGAAATTCAAAAACGTTTGAATTTAGGTAAAAATCATCAATATTTTAATGCGGGTGTGTTGTTAATTGACAATAATTATTGGGTTAAAAATAAAATTTTTTCTAAAGCTCTGGAAACGGAACAAATTTATAGAGAAAATCTGAAATTTGCTGATCAAGATATTTTAAATATTGTTTTTAATGAAAATTTTTTGGTATTGCCTGAGCAATTTAATTATATGTCCCAATTTAAAACAAAAAATAAACAAATGATTATTCGTCATTTCAACACAGGTACAAAACCTTGGCAATTAAAGCCTTATTTTCAACATATAATAAATGATGTTCCTTTGTTTTGGAAATATGCTAAAATGACACCTTTTTATCGTCAACTGTATCAAAACATTTCCCAACAAAAAATCTGGAAACGTTGTTATAAGTTGTTTGGCTTATTTCCTCTTTTAAAAGTTGTCAAAAAAAAGGATAATAAAAAGAAATGGTATCTGTTCGGTTTTTTGCCGATTTTGGAAGTTATGGATAAAAAATATAAGGATATAATTTAATTAGCTTTTATTTTTTTTCTTGACAAAATGTGATTTTAAGCATATTTTTTAAGCCACGAACAATATTATTAACTTTTTAAATTTATGTCTTATGAAAGAAAATCTTGATTTCGGTGTTGTATACCGAAATTCTGAAAAAATGGAAGTTTTGCCGTATTATGATTATGAACGGCAAAATGAAATTATCGGTGTGGAAGTGGATGGTGTCAAAATCGCCCTTTATCAGCAAAAATGCTCGTGGGCGAAAGCGCTTTCTTTAGCCGAAAGAGCCAAAGGTTCGCTTTTTACCGTCAACGAGTTGCAACGTTTGTATGCTCAAAAAGGGCGCGTAAACCGCGTTATCTCGTTTTTGCGGAAAAAAGGCTTGCCGGCAGATTTCCTTAATGGGCGGTATTGGAGTGTTGCCGATTGTCTTGGGACACGGTTCGCCCAAACGGTGGAAATGACCGCCGGCACGGCATCATTTGCCGATAAACACCTTAAGATGAACTTTCTAGTTCATCTTTGAACCCCTCAAAAACATCTCTCTTAAAATGAGAGATGTTTTTTTTGTTGACTTTTATACAAAAAACAGCTATATACGTTGGCAAATTAAATTATTGTTAAATTAAAATATATTTATTATGGAAGAAAATGAAATACCGTTCGGTTTTCAACTTATTTACCAAAAAGGTAAAGAAAAAGAAATTTCAAACTTTGATCCCGAAAGGATTCAAAAAATCATCGGATTAAAAGCCGGTGTTTTTGAGATGGCTTTTCATCCGTCGCCAATGACGTTATTCCGAGCAAAAAAGGAAGCCGCACAATGGGGCGCTCGTCTTTATACGCCGGAAGAAATGAAAGTCATTGCCGCTGATAGAGGGCGGATTAATTGTGCTATTTCGTTTCTGCGAAGAAGAGGTGTGCCGTTTGAATATCTTGACGGCAAGTACTTGGTAAACGGAAATGAAATGAAAAATTATGCAACGCTTGTTGATGCTCATACCGGAAGCATCGTTTATTCCCCAAAAAGCAAGCATTACAAGCTCTTGCTTAACATTCGCTGACAAACAAAACCGCTTCTTTAATTGAGGAGCGGTTTTGTTTTTTTGAACAATATCTAACTTGAGCAAATAACCCCGCTAAAGAGATTAAAATAATTCATAAAATCAATAACTTATTATCAAAATGTGTGCAAGAAAAGGTACGTTTAAATGTGCATTTCATCAAGAAAATAACCTTTTGAAAAATCTCAAAAAATTTTCCTTGACAAATTGCACATTTAAACGTACCTTTTCTTGAGAGAGATTCTCATTCGTCACTCTGACACCCAAAGGGTGAAAGAGTCCAGGACACCCACCCTCGTCACTCTGAGGACTTTAGTCTGAAGAGTCCATGGAAAAATATAGCGAATTTATTGTCCTGGATTCTTCGGCGGTCAATCGCCTCAGAATGACGATTTTTGAGGGGTCTCAGAATGACAAATTTTGAGGAGTGTCAGGATGACGATTCGGGGGACTTTTTAATTAAGGAGGAAAAAATGAAGTACGTTTTAATTTTAATAGCAATTTTATTTTCAAGTCAGGCGGTGGCGCTAGATTGTGAAAGGCAACCAACCTGTGCGGAGTTAGGTTATTCTACGCAAGATAATCCAAACTGTTTAGATGACGGCTATTTAATTTGTCCGTTTGATTCCAATTATAAAAAGTGTGTCAACTTTAATTGCGAATCGTTAGGCTTTACACAATCAGACAAATCGGCTTGGTGCAAAAATATTGCCGCTTGTCCGAACAATAAAAACTATACAGCTTGCATTAAGGCAACTTGTGAAATCGGTGATGTTTATTACTCAGACGGCTCTTGCGGTTTGGTAGAAGATTATAATGGTTCTAAAACACCAGTCGGTGTGGTTTATTATGTTTCTGACGGTGGTTACCACGGCAAAGTGATTAATTTGAAAGATTTAGGTAAAGAAGCGAAAAACAAACCATTTGATCCGGCGAATCCATATAATACCAGTTATCAATATTGGGGGTATTACAACTATGATATTCCAGAACTGACAAATTATAATTCCAGTGATAATATGCTAACACAGCTTCAGAATAGGGATCAGGGTTTGTATGACGGCAAAAGTAATACAGTGAAGATTTTATCGGCTTCAGGTCTAACAAATTGTAACTATGATAAAAGCACAGAGGAATATTATCAACATTGTATTGCAGAGGCAGCTCAAGCGGCGCGTGATTTTTATCCATTAGAGGGACTCAAAGAGGACTCAAAAGTTGGTCAAGGAAAATGGTATTTGCCTGCGCTTGGGGAGTTGATGGACTTGTATGGGTATAATAATAGCGATATAATGAGCTTCGCAGGAAAGTCTGGTGCCAATGGTAATACGAAAAACACGGTAAACACCACGCTTACTGCCCTAAAAAATAAGGGTGTGACGGCTGCAGTGTTATCAAGTTATTACTATTGGTCGTCGTCGGAGAACAATAGTTTGAGCTCATGGAACTTCGGCATGGGCGATGGTAACCGGGCTAATCTCGTGAAGAACGAAGCCCGCCTTATCCGGGCGAGTCTGGAGTTTTAAGATTCTTTGACGGCGGAGGCGGTGTTCTTGATGGTTACGCGCAGGCGTTTAATACGCATACGGCTTGCGGCAATGACTTCAAAACGACAGTTTTCATCTTCCACCTTGTCGCCTACTTTTGGCGCGCGCGCTAAAAGCGTGAACACATAACCGCCAATGGTGCTTTCATCGCGCTCGGGGCAGGGCAGGTTCATACACTCGTAAGCGTCCTCAATCAAGACTTTGCCGTCAAACTCGCAGACTGTTTCATCCACGCGACGAATTTCTTCCGCCTCAGGTTCGTCATGTTCGTCCTTAATGTCGCCAACAAGCTCTTCTAAAATGTCTTCCATGGAAAGCATACCTGCCGTGCCGCCGTATTCATCCACCACAATGGCAACATGCGTGTGCTTTTTCATCATCAAGTGCAAAACATCAGAAATAGATTCATTTTCCGGCACGAACAAAATTTGTCGCGCAATTTTATTTAATTGCCCTTTACCGAGTTTTTCTTCGCAATGTTCCAGCAAATCGCGAATGTGAATCATACCGACAATATTGTCGCGATCATGATCGCAAAGCGGATAACGCGTGTGCTTGGTACGCTTGACAAAACTCATCACTTCTTCAAAGCTGTCATCTAAAAACAGGCAGTTCATGTCTTGCCTTGGGATCATCACTTCATGCGCGTAAATTTCTGAAAAGTCAATGGCGTTTTCAATAATATCGCGCTCGGTATCATCAATTACGCCGCCCTTTTGCGAGGCGTTGACAATGAGCTTGATTTCTTCTTCTGAGTGTGCCGCCTCGGATTCAGAAGTCGGCGTAACCCCCATGAGATGTAAAATTTTGAGTGTAAGCGTGTCTAAAACCCAAATGAAAGGATAAAACGTGCGCTTAAATAAATAAAGCGGATAAGCAATCATTAACACAAATTTTTCCGTGCTTTGAATGGCTAAAGATTTTGGGATTAATTCGCCTAAAACCACATGCAAAAGCGTGATTAAGCTGAAAGCTAAACCAAAACTTACCGAATGAAGCAAAATTTTATTTTCCGCAAAAAAAGCGCCGAAAAGTTTTTCTAAAAGCGAGGCCACCGCGGGTTCGCCAATCCAACCTAAGCCAAGGGAGGCCAAGGTAATGCCTAATTGAATAGCGCTTAAATAAGTATCTAAATGCGCGGTGATTTTGAGCGCAATGCCCGCGCGTTTGTTGCCGTTTTGCGCCATTTCCTCAAGTTTGGTGTGGCGAATTTTAACAATCGCAAACTCGGAAACCACAAAAAACGCATTAAATAAAATTAAAATAAAAACCAGAACTAAATAAAAGATGTTTAAATATATAGAACTCATAAAATTGTTTCACCTTATTTCATTTATAATAAGCTATCATAATATGTCGCTATGTGTCTGTCAACAGCTTATTTATATTAATTATTCGGCGTTGGAACGTTTGGGATTTCAAAGCCTTTGAGCGGAAAAGTCTCTAAAATTTTTTCATAAATGTAATTCATTACCGCTTGGCGGTCAAAAACATTTGCCACATAGCATTGGAGCGTAAATTCCATGGTGGTATCGCCCATATTTGAAAATGCGGCCGACGGTTCAGGGGTTGCCAATACGCCTGGTGTTTCTTTGGCGATTTTTACAAGCGTCTGCCGAACATCTGTCGCGTTGGCACCGTACTTGACATTTATTTTAACCGCCACTTGTCCGGCACGGTTGGTGTATGTCATATTGACAAGGCTTGAAGAAAGTATAGCGGAGTTTGGAATAATGATTTCAGACTTGTTAAAAGCTTCTAATAATGTGGCGCGCATACTGATTGTTTTGACGATGCCTTCTTGTCCGTTAATGACAACCCAGTCGCCGATTTTTATGGGGCGTTCAAAAAGTATAATAATTCCTGACACAAAGTTTGAAACAATGTTTTGCATACCCAAACCAACGCCAAAAGAAAGCGCGCCGGCCACAATAGCAATGCTTTTTAAGCTCCCGCCCATAACCGCAAACGCCACCACCAGCGCCACAATAAAACCAATTAAACTAATGCCCGCCGCCAATGATGCGCGCGTATCTTCTTGCATTTCTATTTTGCTGAGGTTGCCATGGAGCAAGCTTTGTTTGAGGCTTTTAGCAACAAACAGCGCGCCGAAAAAGACCACAATGCCTAAGGCAAGTGAAACAATGGAAACCCGCATGTCACCAATGTTAAAGCCTAATAAAAAGTTTTTGATATCATGGAGCATAATATCGGTTGAAAAGCCCCAAAGGCTTAAAACAGTTATCAACGCGGCAAGCCATATAAAAGGCGCGAGCAAAAGTCCAAACCAAAATTCGGTTTTAACCAAAAATCGCGCGCCAATGCGTAATTTTTGCCGCCAAAATTTAAAAAGTAAGAGCCGATGAACCGCAAAACGAATGAACTTGTCCAAAAGCCAAAATGCGCCGATTGCTAAAATGGATAATATGACTCGGTTTAATAAAAACTCCGCCAATGGAACATAACCCGCAAGGGTGGCGATAATTAAAATGAAAATGAATCCGCCAACCGTTAAATTGACTTTTGTTTCAAGGCTAATGTCTTGAGGCGCAACATCAGATATGTCGGTTGTAGGTTCGCGAAACAAAGCGTGCGTTGTGATAAAAAGTCCGAAAATCTTGGCCGCAATTCCTAAAATTTGAAGCGCGTAAATGCTTTCAGGTTCGGTTGATGTTTGCCTAGCAAAGTAAAGGAGGCATTCAAAGCTTAAAATAAGCGCGGCAGAAAAAATGAGGGCTCGGGATATGTTTTGGGCTTGCGTGTTGTTGAGGTTGACAATTCGCCAATTGCCACAGCGCGGAACAAGCACCACGCGCACTGCCGCCCGAATGATACAAAATGCGAGTAAAAAAAGAGCGGCATCATAAAGCAAAAGTTTCAGATTTCCGCCCTCTAAAAGGCTTGCGCTCTTCAGCCAAAATAAAAATGCGCCAATGACGGCCGAAGGAACAATACCTAGGGCAAAAGCCATAGCAACCGCTGAACGCAATTTCTGTGTGTATGAAGGGCCTACAGCGCAATCTTGGTAGCCATAACGTTTGCGCAAGGTGTGGCTGAGCCAAAAGGCAAATGCTGCAATGAAAAATATGATGCCAAGCGCCGCGCCTAAATTATCGGTTAGCTTTTGTCGCGCTGATTTGTTTAGGCCTTTGTACCACTCGTTTGGCGATTTGATTAAGTTGATGATAAACGTGCCAAAACGCGCTAAAGACTTGCCAAAGTCTTGGAATTGAAGTACAGATGTTTGGCGCTCTAAAATGCGGCTCAAGAGCGATTTGTTTCTGATTTTGAGTGTGAGGGTGCTGATTTCTTCAATTTTCGCGTTGAGTAAATCTATTTGTGCAATTTCGGCTTTGAGTGTGTCAACATCAGCATTAAATTCTTTGCGCTTGGTGGCAATTTCTGCAGATTCAGAAGTTTCGCCAGTAGGGGCTTCGCCCAAAGCTTCTAACTTTTTCTGTGCATTTTCAAGCTTTTCAGTCGTTTGGGCTTTGCTTTGATTAATTTGTGATTGAAGGCTATTAATGGTTTTGAGATTGTCAGATAAATTTTGTGCCGTTGCCCGACCAGCACTGAGCTCCGCCTCAATCTGATCTAAAATTTGACCGGCTGTCTTAATGTTAAGCGGTTCATCAGCCCAAACAATGTTGGTGATGCTAAGAAATATGCCGATGATAACGCTAAGCCGCATGTTCTTACCCTTATCTGATGAGTCCTTTTTGATTCTTTATAAACAGCTTAAAAAACCGGCTGAACGCCGGCTTTCTAAAGTTTAGAGGTTGCGTGTGTCGTGGTCGGTTAAGTCGGTATCGTCTTTATGTAGATGAATTTCATGCTCGTGATTTTCATCATTTGAAAGCTTATCGCCTACTTTATCGGCCGCCTCTTTGGTGGCATCCCACGCATCAGAACTCAACTCTTTGGTCTTATCCCAAGCCTTGGCAGAAACCTCTTTGGTGGTGTCCCATGCGTCGGCGCTGAATTCTTTGGTCTTTTCCCAAGCGGATTTTATTTTTGAATGCTCTGTCATGACAAACTCCTTTTTTAATGATAACGTCTTGGAGGTAATTCATCGTTTCAAAAAATCAATAAAACTATCGGGGAGAAAAGGAAAATTTCTGCTAGAAAGCCTGAAAAATAGAACGAAAATTTGTGTCTTGAAAAAAAATCAAAAAAGTTCTTGCATTTTATAAAATTTTATTTTACATATAATCCTGCCAAACATTTTGGATAGACATATTGGGGCGTCGCCAAGTGGTAAGGCATCGGCTTTTGGTGCCGACATTCGTAGGTTCGAATCCTGCCGCCCCAGCCAACGCTAAAGCCTTGTTTTTACAAGGCTTTTTATTTTTAGAGAGGCGATAAAGTTTTGATTCACGTTGTGAAAGGTGCTACGCACAACACCGGCTACCAAACCTCTTTCCCCAAAATTTATGCAGAGTAGGGGGATTAAAAGGAAGTGAAAAATCTCTTGCATTGGGGTGGGAAGTGGGGTAAGGTCGGTTCCATAAGTGCGATTTTAAAAGCCGAGTGTGGCGAAAGGTGTCGTTTTGAAAGCCGAGTGTGGCGAAAATTTTAATTTTGAGAGGTGTGAAATGGTTGCAAAAGCTTTGACAGATAGCGTTTTTTATGTTGGTGTTGATGATAAAACGATTGATTTGTTTGAGGGACAATACGTTGTTCCGAACGGGATTTCTTATAATTCATACGTGATTCAAGATGAAAAAATCGCCGTGATGGATACAGTTGATGCTCGCGCAACTGAGGCTTGGCTTGCCAATGTTTCTGAGGCTCTTCAAGGGCGTGCGCCTGATTATTTGGTTGTGTTGCATATGGAGCCTGATCATGCCGCGAATATTGAAAAGTTTTTGAACCTTTATCCTTCGGCAAAAGTTGTTTCAAATGCGAAATCGTTTCAAATGATGACGCAATTTTTTGAAAATCTGAACCTTGAGGGACGGCAAATTCCCGTTTCTGAAGGTGATGTCCTTTCGCTCGGGGCGCATCAGCTTTCGTTTGTGAGCGCGTCCATGGTGCATTGGCCGGAAGTGCTTTTTGCCTATGAGAGCAAAGAAAAAATCTTGTTCTCTGCCGATGCGTTCGGTAAGTTTGGCGCCCTTGACACGCAAGAAGATTGGGCTTGCGAGGCGAGGCGCTATTACATCAATATTGTCGGCAAATATGGCGTGCAGGTGCAAAATGTTTTGAAAAAAGCCGCGGCTCTTGATATTCAAAAAATCTTTCCCTTGCATGGTCCGATGCTTGAAGAAAATCTGTCTTATTACATTTCTAAATATGACATTTGGAGCAGTTATCGCGCAGAAGATGAGGGCATCTTGATTGCCTACGCCTCGGTTTATGGTCACACAAAAGCCGCCTGCGAAAAGCTTCAAGAAATTTTGGTGCGTTTGGGCGCACCGAAGGTAGTGCTGACTGATTTGGCGCGTGATGATATGGCTGAAGCCGTGGAAGATGCTTTCCGTTATGATCGCATGGTTTTGGCATCGGTCACTTATGACGGCGGCTTGTTCCCTTGTATGGAAAGTTTTTTGGCGCACCTGAAATCTAAAAATTATCAAAACCGCAAGGTCGGGTTTATTGAAAACGGCACATGGGCGCCGATGGCGGCTAAAAAAATGCGCGCGGAGCTTGAGGGGCTTAAAAATATGAGCTTTGTTGAGCCGGTCGTGAGCTTGAAATCCGCCCTCAAACAGGCGGATTTCGCCACGCTTGAAGCCCTTGCCCAAGCTCTTGTAAAATAAACACCAGCGCTTTTATGTGTGGTTATGAGCTAAGATAAATTAGCCCAACTTTGCTTGAATTAACTCAACCATTTCGCCAACATTGTGCAGGTTAACGATTTCTTTCATTGTAAGTTTAACCCTGAAATGGCGCTCAACTTCAGAAATTAGACTGATGTGTGCCAACGAATCCCAACCTTCCACTTCATCGGCAGTGGTTGAATCTGTTAAATTCACCTCGTCCAGCTCCAAAATTTCTTTGAAAATTTCATTTAAATCTTGATAAATTTCTTCTTTTGTCATTTATTCCTCCACTTTGATAATTGATTGTAAATTTTGATAATTTTCTGTTTTTAAACGCCAAGTGGTATCGGCATTTTGTGTTTGAATTAATTCAAAACCAAAATCCTGATACAAATGAGCCACCATGGCATTTTTAGGTGTTTGATAATAATATCCGTAAATTTCTTTAATGCCTTTTTCTTGGGCCTTTTTTACAAGTTCATCCATCATGGCTTGTTCCATGCCTCGTTTTAAGACGCGGCAACTCATCAAGAACAAATCAAGATGTAAAGCCTCTTTTATTTGATGCGCAATCATCACACTCACCACGCCATTATCGCCGAATTTGTCTGCAAGCTTGCCGTAAAGGCAGATATAATCTGAATTTGCGGCAACCGCTTCAATTTCGTTTTGCGTGTAACGTTTGGTTGTGAGGTTGAATTGATTGGATTTGTTCGTCAACTGGGCGATGCGTTGCATATATACATCAGAAAATGGCTTGATTTCGGCTTTCATGTCAAGTGAACGCAGATAATCATCATAATTACCGAAAGAATGCTCCAATTTGCTACGCTCGGCATTGGCTTTGTACATTTCCGTGCGCGCGAGATCATCCTTTGAAAGAGAGGTTATTTCAAAATAACCGGCACGATCAATCTCTTTAATATAATTTTCGGGTTGTGAAATTTCTGCCACACAGGCATTGGCAATCTGCATTTTGATAATTTCACGCTCTGCCGGATTATCATCCACAAAAACCAAGCTTTCAGGCAATAAATTTAATTCATGCGCAATTTCAAGCATATTTTGGCTTTTGGGATTCCAATTCGCCTTAATGACAATGCAATCAGTCGCTTTCAATACACCTTCCGGATGCGCCAAGCCTGCCAAGGCGTTTTCCTCATCATTTTTAGAGTTAATGTTTAAAATTATTCCCAAACCTAAATGAGCCTTTAAATAAGTTTGAAACTCCTGATAAGCCTGAGAAGTTGCCGTTTCAGAGCCAATTTCAAGGTTTTGGACGCCGTCATCACCAACAACACCACCCCAAAGTGTATTATCTAAATCAAGCACAAAACCTTTTTTGTTTTTGCCATAAACTGATTTTATAATCCGCGCGACATTATGTGATAAATAAGGAATAGCCTCAATTTTGCAACAATATTTATATAAGTACCAAGCTGATAAGTCATGCCACTTAGATAAACCATAGTCCGCGGCTATAAAATTTAAGTCGTTGATATAAAAATTGTCGTGCTTTTGGGAAAATTCGTAAAATTTGTTGTTTAAACGCCCGATAAAGTTTGTCAACCCCCGATAATCGGAAGCGTCTTTGTTGCCCAACAGCCGATAAAACGGATATTCAAAATTGTTTTGAATGACGCAACAGCCAAATTCTGCCACGCATTTTTCCCACATTTGGCGATATCTTTCAGCCTCGTTTGAAAGCTTGTCGCTTACTTGTTCAGGCGTATCGTGAACGTCGGGAATGTTTTTAAGATTGCGGTATGACGTGTGAAACCAAATCATATCAGGCTGAAAAGCTTTTAAGGCTTCGTTGTTAAACATAATTTCTTCGTAATACTGATTATATTCACATTCATAAAATTCCGCTTCAATGCCGTGATAAAGCAAAAATAAATCAAGCATTTGCACAATATCATGCGTGGTGGAACCACCTAAAACAGCAATTTTTTTATGCAACCGCTTTTCCTGACTGTTCAAAAGCATTTTTTTCAAACTGTTCTTTTTGCTTAACAACAGGGCAGGATCTGTTGGGTAAGAAAGTTGTGCCAAAAGCGAATCAGTCATCATGTGACTCCTTTTCAAATTTAATTAATTCAGGGAACAGAATATCTTCAGCCTCAGCCGTTTCAACAGGCAACAGAGCCTGCGTTTGTGCCGTGTTTACGCGCGGAAAACGGGGTGTGTATACGTAAATTTTTTTATCCAGGTTCATTACCCCCCCCCAACATTCCATAGCCGCTTTGGCAAAAGCGTATTCCATCATGTCTCTTGGAAATTCGGTAATAGCAACAGATGACGGCGTAAAAATGTTTTTTAAGCCAAAAGGTTTTAATAAATTAATCAGTTCATGCAGCGCGAACATATAATAATGGCAAAAAGTTTGAAAAAGTTTTTCATTAAATGTTTTGGCATTAAAACTGATTTTGGGTGTTGCGAAATAATATAAATGTGTTGGCGCGAACGCCTTAATTTTTTCCAATGAAGCGGCGCTTTGCCGATTAATATTAAAACGCACGCTTTCAGCGGATAAATTGTGTGTTTTCAACTCTTGAATAATAGAATCGGCGTCTTTTTCTGATTTATAATATGTAAACATCGTCTTGGCACCACCCAAAGCCAGCAAGCGTAAGCATTGTAAGCCGATGCCACGACTTCCGCCAATCACAAGTGCCCGTTGCTTTGAAAAATCGGCTTTCATGTTTTTTGAAAGGAGTTTTTCTATGCTGTTTTGTTTGGCGATTTCAGGTCGTAAAAACGCAGAAATTTCCCCATTGACAAAGGGCGCGGAAATTTCTATGCGACATTCGCCGAATAAAGATTCAGTTTTTAAGGTCTTGCAGACCAAACTTTCGGACGAAACGTGTGAAAAATTAAGACGCAAAGCGTTAAAAATGGAATTTTTTCCAGGATATTTCATGCCGACTATCCGTGTTGAAGCCAGCAAAATACCAATATTTACATGATGAACATATTTGTGGCACATCGGAAAAAGTTTTTGGCATAATTTTGAGTCAAATCCAATTTGTTCATGCCAACTTAAGTCCTCTTCCGTTTTGTGAAAATCCGGCTCTTGAAATGGATAAACCGCTTTTGAAACATGTCCGACATTTTCAACAAGTTCGTATGAAAGAGAAAAATTAGAAAGCTTTGAACCGCTGATAAGCGAGGCTTTTGCCGATGAATCTGTGATTGCAGTTTCAATTTCAAAGCTTTGGGCAACGGGAAGAGATTTCTTAAAGTCGGCCTTTAATGAGGTTATGAAAAAAGGTTTTTCAATTTTTTTTGAAATTTCCTCTAGGCAAAGCATTAATTGATAAATGCCATAAACAATGCGATGTCCGAACATTGTTTGATGCGCATATTCATCAACTAAATGAACGGGGTTATAATCGCCTGAAAGGGTTGCGAAAAGATGTAATTTTTGTGCCGAAATTTTCATTTAATGTCCTCTTCAATGATTTCCATTAAGCTCATGTTTGGGAGAATCATAAAACAAATTCTGTGTTTGAAGTAAGCCGATTGACAAGGTTCTTTTGCCATTACCCCCCCCCCATGATAAAATTTCTTGAATAGCTTTGTCAAAATTTTTGACGGTATAGCCTGTATGATACATTTTTGTTCTGTTCTTTAGCCATAAATCAAGTGTGTGGCTATCTTCAGTATTTGTTAACAGCTCCAAACGCGGTTGATGTGCCGCAAAAAGAAAACGACCATAAATTCCTTGAATTACGTCTTTAAAATCAGGACTTTCTTGTTCATAGCCTAGCAACTTGTATGCCTTTGTTTCTCTTTCAAAGTTTTTACAAGCTATACCAATATGATGAAATTTTAATAAATCTGCCATTTTTGTTCCTAAAATCTAAAGTAAATAAATGGATTGTAGGTTGATGCCGCTATAAACGATGTTGATAGTATAAATAAGATAATTAGCCAAATATTTATAAAAGATCTCAAAACCTTGTGTTTTTCATCAACATAAAGCATTTTGCTAAAGACAGGTGTTGCGCAGATAATTCCCGTTAATATGGCTATGACTTCAATTCGGTCAATATAATAAAGCCACTGATATAATAAGACACTATTTGTTTTAAGGCCAAACATGGTCATCAAATATTGACATGCGTATGTCATGGTGTCGGCACGGAATATAACCAAGCCGCAGATAAAAACCAAAATTGTATAAATGTGCTGGAAAAATCTAATTTTGAGACTTTTAAAATTTTTGTTCCAACCTGATAAAATTTCCATAAAAATAAAGAAACCATTATACAAACCATACACAATGAAAGTCCACGCCGCGCCATGCCAAAAACCCATGCAGAACCAAACAACAAACAATGCTATAAACGAGAGAACATAATTTGCTTTTTTACGTCCAATTTTTTGTAATAGCCAACTGTAGGAGTTGGATAAAGACAAAGCTCTGGAGATGGGTAAAAACATATAGTCACGGAACCAGCTCCCGAGAGAAATATGCCATCTGCGCCAATATTCTGAAATAGACTTGGAAATAAAAGGATAATTAAAGTTTTCTAAAAATTGAAAACCAAAAATATAGCCCAAGCCAATCGCCATATCGGAGTATCCTGAGAAATCGTAATAAAGCTGTAAGGTGTAAGATACGGCGCCCAACCAAGAAAGTGGCAAATCAATTTGATCTACGGGCTGTGTGAAAATTTTATCAGCAATAGCGCCTACCGTGTTGGCAAGTAACATTTTTTTGGAAAGGCCGATAATAAAGCGTTTGATGCCGTAAACAACTTTCGGGAAGTCTACATCGCGATTGCTGATTTGCTCATCAACATCACGATATTTGACAATCGGGCCGGCAATCAGTTGCGGAAAAAGGCAAATGTAAAGCGCAAGCTTGTAAATGTTGCGCTGCACTTTAACCTCGCCACGATAAACGTCTATCAGGTAACTTAAGGCCTGAAAGGTGTAAAATGAAATACCAATCGGCATGATGACCTTGATAAAATGAATGTCGGATTTAAAAAGTCCGTTGATGTTTTCAACAACAAAGTTGAAGTATTTGAAATAAAACAAAAAGCTTAAATTTAAGACGATTGTTAATGCTAAAATTTCTTTCCTGTGCGTGTTTTTCTTGCTCCGGCTGATGTAGTTTGCTCCGATATAATTAATTAAAATCGTTAAAAGCATAATCGCTAGATAACTCGGTTCACCCCAAGCATAAAATATAATACTCGCGATGAGCAAGACGTGATTTTTTAGCCCTTGGCGCACGCAAAGATAAATCGCGCAAACAATCGGCAAGAAAACGTATATAAAGGTCATAGATGAAAACAGCATTATTTATCCTCCTTAAAAATACCTTTTAGGGGGTCGCCGGAACTAAGTGTTGTTGTTAAAATTAAAATATCTGGTTTGTTCTTAATAATATCTTTTTCCCAACGAGAAAATTCCCAACTTGAGAATTCAGGTGGATTCATACGCTTTTTAATTACATCATTAAAAGAATACCGCATAAAATAAAACAAATTTTCCATATAAGAGTTACCAATCATATACACTTTTAAAGGATTCTGATTCTTGGATTTAGTAATTGTTGTAGCGGGCTCAAATTTTAGAATTTTAAGTGATACATTTTTAGGCTCGTAATTTTTGTATTGAGCTGTTAGTACTTTTTCTGATAATTGTAATTGATTAAAAATATAGCCTGGCGACGGCTTATAATCAAAATCAGTTCTTGTCAGATTACTATGTGTTATTTTAAAATCATTTTCGCTTAAAATTTTAAGTTTAGGATATCTTTCTTTTATTTTTCTCATAACTATCTGATACCCTATAAAAGCACCATATTCAGACCAATGTGGATCTAATTTATGCATAACTAAATCAGTGTGTCCTTTTAGTTCTTCATAAGGTAAAATTAATAAGTTAGAAAGTCCGTTTGATTTAAAATCTTCACGGATAAGATCTATATTAGAACAATCTATTGAAAACGGGAATCTTGACTCTGGATAAATACAGGGTGCTGTGGGTACAACATTAATATATAGATTAATATTATAATTGTCAGCAAAACTTTTTAATCTTTTGACATTATTTATAAAAGTCAAACGTTCTTTTTTAGTCATTTGGCGAGAAATTATTTCGCCTTTGCTAAATCCCCAGAAAGTTTTTTTATTAAAGTAAAGGTCTTTGTAACTGTATAAATTTTTAGCTAAAAAATAAGTGAAATGTTTATAAAAAGATATGAAGCTCTTTCTTCCTCTGAAACGGTCATTAAACCAGTCCTCAAATTGTTTGGTATAATTTGTGTTGAAGGTGTTGTTGATAAATAGAGAAGGGGAAGATGCAAGCATACGGTTTTCACGCAATGATTTTTCTTCTTTGGACATATAGCTTGCTGGGATGAGCAGCAAAATAATAAAAACTGATAAGAAAAAAATGTCAATTCGGCTATAATGTTGCAAAATTTTGTATTGTGCAATGTATTGCACAACTTGATAGGAAAAGAAAAATGCTAAAATAAAGACACTTAATAACATCAGCGGATTAAAGTGTTGTAAATCTTTTATTTCATCAAATGTCCAATGATGCCGTCGGATATCAATCTCTAATTCCACAGTTTCGCCGTTATGAACCTTTAATGTATATTCAAATGGTTCGTCATCCCAAAGAGCCTTTGGCTCTGAGAAAATGGTTTCATTATTTACTTTGAGGTTTTGATAATCTACCACCACAGGGTACTTGATACGTTTACTGTTTTCTTTTTTAGGACTACTTAAACGAATCGTAACCTGATTAGAACCGAATGTTTGAAATTGAATTTTATGATTTTGCCAGTCTGAGGATATTTTTTCTGTTAAAATGATACAATTTTCTTTATCTTTGCAATAATCATACGAGCCTTGAGGTAAAAGAACATTTATATAGCCGTTGGAATTCCCCCCCCCCGTCGTGTTAGATAGTTGTACGGTGGATTTTTTGTTACTGAATTGGCTTCTGTAAATGCTGTCAAACATTGTTGATGCACCATATAAGGGCGCAAACATCCCGACAATCAAGAATGTTATGATTAAGCTTATAAATAGGCGTTTTTTCCCGATATATTTCATAAATTGTCTCTTAATTTTTCAGGTTTTAGCATTGTTACACAATCATAAAAATATATCAGGCTATGTCAAGAAAAAAATTGATTTATATGCGTATCTCTAAATATTAGAAGCATATCAACTTCGTAAAAAACTATGGCCACCGTATTTTTTAGAGGCTTTGTCTCTGATTAGAATTTTTATATCCTTTTTGTATTCTGGTAAGTTCCAACCTTCTGGATATAAATAATTGCAAGGGAGGATTCTATATTTTTTACCTATAATATATTTATTTAAATGGCTCTCATCGTGCCAAAGGGCAATAATGTTTTTATCTAAATCGGTATGAATATTTTTACTTAATTCTTCACACATATTTATATATTCCGTACTCCCCCCCCCATTAAAGCCCCCTGCACATAAGACATTTCCCTCCCCCATAGGAATATAAGCTGTGGAAAGAGGGTTTCTGTCATAGGGAAATTCATCATTAATTTTGTTATAATAACCAGGGTGTTGTGCAACGACAATGCCACCATGCGCATATTTATCGGGCAAAATTTCTTCTTTAACTTCTTTTTTAAACAATAAATTTGCATTACAGAAAAATAAATAATCAAAATTTTTAAGTTCTTCTTTTTGGCTTAAAAACATGTCAAACCGCATTAAGGTATCAAAAGGCCACCCTAATTTTTTTTGAAAAATTTTTTTAACGTTCTTCTTGTATTCATAGTTTATATGTTTGCTGTCAGTGAAAACAAAATATGTTTTATTATGCTTTTTGAGAAAATATTTTTGACTGCTTTTATAGAAATCTTTCCAAAAAATAGTGTATTTCCCAGTACATATATACAGAATTGCAATTTTTAGTTTTCCTGCCATTTTATTTTTCTCCATGTTGTTGGTAAAATTGTATTTGATCCTTTAACGAAGGGGTCAGGCGCTATAACAATGCCATTTGTATCTTTTTTTAACCATGCGCCCCACCAGCTAAATGTTGAATTTGCTATGATGGCGTGTTTGCATAAACTCATAAGATACATATCAACCCAGTCTTGTTGATTGAGGGCGTTATACTCTCCGATAATATGAAAAGGATATTCTAGTTTGAAGTTCTCTTTTATAAAATCCAGGCTTTGTGTGCCAAAAATAAAAAATGTTGGCTTTTGAACTTTCTGAAGAATATAATCAAGAGCTTTTTTGTAATAGTTCAAATTCAGTTCCCAATTTAAATTTAAATAATCGCCTCTGCGGATGTGAATAAATACTGGATCTGAGCACGATTTTATTTGTTCTATTATTTTTAAATTATATTCATCATTCACAGTCGGAAAGGTGAAATCTTTTTTAATTTTTTCTTCTATGCCTTCTAAATATTTTGGATTTTGAAAATATCCTTCATAATATTTTAAATTGGAACGGAACAATGCCTCATCATATTCAAAAGGATTACACTCGCGGATAATGTCCGTTTTATATTTAGGAATATTGAGAAGTTTTCCTAAAGATCCTCGGATTTTTGCTTTTTTGATTTGTTTCAATGCTTCAACTTGTTCTACAGATGCAAAATTTATTTTTAAATTAAAGATATGCAACATGTATTCCCTTACACTTGTTCCGTTTGGTAAGAAATCTAAATTATTTTCTTTAATGGAATCAAACCAAGTTTTATCATAAAAAATTTTACAACCTGTCATCTGTTTGAGCTTTTGACCAAAGGCATACTGAAACATCTGATTACCAAGCCCTCCGTTTAAGTTGACCGTTTTTTTAATGTAGAATGCAAGGGGGGGGGGGGAATTATCAATTTCATTTTTCTTATGCTTTCTTTTAAATTTGATTTTAACGCCTAAAATACAAATTA
>CANPYS010000023.1 GCA_947588655.1 uncultured Alphaproteobacteria bacterium
AAAGCAAGCGTTACAGAGCGGTGACCGAAGCGAGTTAGTGTTGCTATAAAGGCAACACTTACGAGCAAGTAGAGTTTCAAAACACCAAAAGTAATTGGTGTTTTGAAAGCGAGATAACGCGACTGTTAGCTTGCTTTGGCGATGACAAGCGCCAAAGCAAGCGTTACAGAGCGGTGACCGAAGAGAGTTAGTTTTGCGATGAACGCAAAACTTACGAGCAAGTAGAAAAAGGACTTTTTAATTTAAGGAGTAAAAAATGAAGTATGTTTTAATTTTAATAGCAATTTTGTTTTCAGGGCAAGCGGTGGCTTTGGAGTGTGTCAAGCAACCAAGCTGCGCTGATTTAGGCTATAAGCAAGAAAACGACCCTATGTGTGCCGATGACGGCTATTTAATTTGCCCGTTTGATTCCAATTATAAAAAGTGTGTCAACTTTAGTTGCGAATCGTTAGGCTTTACACAATCCAATAAATCCACTTGGTGTGGCAAAATTTCAAAATGCCCAACAGATAACACATTCACGCTTTGCAAAGCACTTTGCGAAATCGGCGATGTTTACTATTCGGACGGTACTTGTGGTTATGCCACAGACTATGACAACACCAAAATCCCTGTCGGTGTGGTGTTTTATGTAACCGACGAGGGTCGGCACGGTAAGGTTGTGAATTTGCGTGACTTAAAAACAGATGAAAATTTTAGCTTTAATCCGGCTCAACCCTATGAGGGAACAAATGATGTACCATGGGGATTAAGGAGTACAATTTTTGAAAAAAATGTACGCTGGCCCACAACAGAAGAAACGACTTTAGCTTTGCAAAAGCGCGATAATGGTTTATATAACGGTCAAGAAAATACAAAAATAATTTTAGCGGCGAAAGCCGCTTACCAATCTTGCAAAGATGGTTCTTATAAGGAAAACACAGCAGATTATAATAAATATTGTCGCGCCACGGCCGCCCTTGCTACTTCCTTGTTTTATCCGCCAGAGGTATCATCAGATGATGCTCTTGTCGGGCAAGGAAAATGGTATTTGCCCGCTCTTGGTGAGCTGATGGATATGTACGGTTATGATAACGCTGGCATTGAGAGTTACAACGGGATAACAGGTGCAACAAGGGAAATAAGGAGTATTCTTGATATCACATTTTCTACATTAGCCAACAAAGGACTCAATGCGAAAGCTTTATCAACAAGTGATTATCACTCTTCTTCTATTCCTGAAAACAGCAGTTCTTGGCTACTCAATTATGCGAACGGCTACCGAACAACGACATATAGAGATCTACCTAAACATGTTCGGGCTTGCTTAAAGTTTTAACATTTTTGTATGCGTATATTGGCATCTAGCGCAATTTAATGAAAAAAAATTCTACACCACCCAAGGAAAGCTGTAGTGATTAAAAAACAAAGATAAATTAGTTTTAGATTTTAACTTGAATAATATCTTTCCAATCGCTTGTAAAATGTTTGGAAACATAGGCGCTTTTTAAGGCTGTGCGCTCTAAGTGGCAAGTTGCCGCCGATACAACACAAGACGGTTTTTGGGCATTTAGCTTATCTAAACATGACATCAAGGCGGCGCTTTTAAGGCGATTTTTAGCATCAAACAAGTCGCCTTGCAAATGAGCTTCAGGTGTTAGCGAAAGTGCTAACACACCGCATTTTTTATAATCGTAACCTGTTTTAAATATCTGCCGCAAGGCTTGAAGCGCCGCCTTGACAATTTCTAATGTATCGTTTGTGGCTGTTGGAAAAGAAACAAGCGCCTGATTAAAATATTGAGGCAAATCTTCCCGAAAGCGGTTTGTCTGAATAAATGTCAAAACAGCGCCGGCACATAAATTTTGTTGTCTTAATTTTTCGGCACAACGTGTGGCATGCAGGGCGGTGGCGGCGCTTAAGTCATCAAGCGATTGTGTCATTTCGCCAAAGCTTCGCGCATTGCAGATTTGTTTTTTATTTTCTATTTCATCACTTAAGAAAAGGCAGGGTTCGCCGTTTAATTCACGCCATAAACGAGCGCCAACAACAGTCATCATTTGACGCACTTTTGCCGGTGGCAATAAACTGAATTGATAAGCATTTAGAATGCCTTCAGCTTTTAATTTTGCGCTTAAGCGTCGCCCGATGCCCCATACATTTTCAATGTTTGTGCGTTTTAGGGCGACAAGGCGTTTTTCTTCAGAATCTATGAGGCAACAGCCATGGTAACCTTTGTATTTTTTTGCAAATTTATTGGCAACTTTTGCCAATGTTTTGCTTGTGGCAATGCCTAAGGAAACCGGAATGCCTGTGCATCGCGTGATTTTGGCGACCAATTGCCGCCCGAATATTTCTAAGTTTTTGATACCGTTTAAATCTAAAAAAGATTCGTCAATAGAATAAACTTCAATTTGAGGCACTTTGGTGCGAAGCAAGCTCATCACACGTGCGGACATATCTCCGTAAAGCGTGTAATTAGAAGAAAAAATCCGTACATTTTTTTGCTGAACAAGCGCGCGAATTTTAAAAATTGGAACACCCATTTCTATCCCTAAAGCCTTAGCCTCGTTAGAGCGAGCAATTACGCACCCGTCGTTGTTGCTTAAAACCACAACGGGCACGCCGTTTAAAGCCGGATTAAACACGCGTTCACAACTAACGTAAAAATTATTGCAATCTAAAAGCCCAATCATTTTATATCTGACTTTATAGGAAAAGGTGGCATAGCCGATGAGGTCATTTTTTTGATAACGTAAGTGACAATTCCCCAAATCAGAAAATTGTTTTCAGCGCTCACTTTCAGCTTGGGAAAACTCGGATTGGCCGGAATCAGCCAAACTTCGCGACGAAAAATCCGAATAAATTTAAGCGTAAATTCGCCGTCTATAAAACAAACAGCCGCCGCACCGTTATAAGGCTCTAAGGACTTATCAATAATTAAAATATCACCCTCATGAATGCCGGCATCACACATACTTTCGCCACTAACGCGCCCGAAAAAGGTACTGGCAGGGTGTCGGATAAGTGTTTGATTGAGGTCTATCGGTGGTTCAAGATAATCTTCGGCCGGACTTGGAAAACCGGCTTTAATTGGTGTTTGAGCAAGCGGAATTTTTATTTTGCTTGTGCTTGAAAGTGGTGCTAAATCTATGATGTTTGCTTTTTTAATCATACTTTTATTATGAGGGCAAAGCGTTTATGTATCAATCTAGCTCTTAGCATAACAAAAAACCGCCTTAAAGGCGGCCTTTTGGTTTATGAAACTTATTTTCTTCTTAAAAATGAAGGAATATCCAAGTCTTCAGTTTCTTCATTTTGAGAAGTTTGAGAAATTTCTTCCTCGGCATCAAAACGCGGTGTGGCAACTTCTTGGGCATTTAATTGCTCTTTACGGTTTTTACGTGCGCGAGAGATGCCTAAAATTTTATCAATAAAATTCGGCTTGTCAGGCGTGAATTCTACCGGGGCAGGCTTTTCTTCCTTTGGCTCTGAAAAAGCCGCGGCTTCTTGCTCAGGAAAAAGCGCCGGCTCTTCTTCATCAACAGTTGTAACATTTGTGCGCGATTGGAAAATGTTATCTTTTTCCATAAAGCTTGAAAAATCTGCTTCAGGTTCTTCTGCCGATTCCGCTGATGAATTTGATTTGTTGATAATGGCGCTAAACAACGCTGAAGCTTGCGGGGCATCAGGCATTGCTTCAGATTTTTCTAAAGAATCATAATCTTCAAATTGTGAAAATACTTCTGTATCTTCAATAATTGGCAAAGATTCTTCTTCGGTGCTTTCGTTCTTGATTTCAGGCATATCTTCTGCATCAGCTGTATCTTCCTGAACAATTTCTTCCGTCTGAATTTCTTCTAAAACAGGCTCATCATTTGAAAGAACACTTAAAGGCGAAACAAAACTTTGAATAGGCTTTTCGCGCTTTGTGGTGGCTAAATTGGCGTTGATACCAGTCACAACAATAGAAACGCGGATTTTGCCATCTAAAGAATTATCATAACTAGAACCAAAGATAATATTGGCATCTTCATCAACTTCTTCACGAATAATATTAGCGGCTTCATCAATTTCCATCAAGGTAATATCGTTACCGCCGGTAATATTAATCAAAACGCCTTTAGCACCTTTCATATTGCAATCGTCCAAAAGCGGATTAGATAACGCCTGCTCGGCAGCAATACGCGCCCGACCTTCGCCCTCGGCTTCGCCCGTACCCATAATAGCTTTGCCTTTATCTTCCATAATGCTTTTGATGTCAGCAAAGTCCAAATTAATCAGCCCTGGCATCATCATTAAGTCAGTAATGGAGCGAACGCCCGAATATAAAACATTATCCGCCATAACAAAAGCATCGGCTAAAGTGGTGTTTTTATCGGCAATGCGGAATAAATTTTGGTTTGGAATAACAATAATACTATCCACTTCTTCCGTGAATTTGCTCACCGCATCTTCAGCCGTTTCCATACGTTTTTTGCCCTCAAAGCTAAAAGGCTTTGTGACAACGCCAACCGTTAAAATGCCTTTTTCTTTGGCAATTTTTGCAACAACCGGTGCGGCACCAGAACCTGTGCCACCACCCATGCCTGCTGTGATAAAGACCATATTGGCGCCTTCTAATTCCTTTTCAATTTCTGCCTTGGCTTCTTCTGCCGCTAATTTACCAATTTCAGGACGAGCGCCTGCACCCAAGCCTTGTGTAATTTCCATGCCAAGCTGAATTTTACGACTTGCCAACGAATGAGCCAAAGCTTGCGCATCAGTGTTGGCAACAATAAAATCAACCCCTTCAAGATTTTTGGCAATCATATTATTAACGGCATTGCCGCCACCACCGCCTACGCCTATAACGGAAATCCGCGGCTTTAAGTGATTAATGGCGGTATCGGCAACTGATAAATTAATGGGCATTTGCATTACTCCTGAGTAAAGAATTGTATTTTTAATTTAAGTCTAATGAAAATAGTTTAAGTTTTGGTTACTAAAAAATATGATTTTTCAATTTTAGAAATTTTGTTTCAACCAGCCTAAAATTTTACCAAAACCGGCAAGCTCTGTGTTAGTGTGGCTGATTTGCTTTTGAGGTTTGCGCTCGGTATAATTTAAGGCAAATAAAATCATCCCCAAAGCATTGGAAAATATCGGGTTATAAAGAGGCTTGGGCAAGTTGGGAATGTTTCGCGGTCCGCCCAAACGTACTTGCTTGTCTAAAATGAGTGCCGCCACATCTCTAATTCCGGAAAGTTGCGATGTTCCGCCAGTTAAAATGACACGATGACTTGTGGCATTTTTAAGCTCGTGTTCATCAAGCTTTTGAGCAACCAATTCAAAAATTTCTTCCACACGCGGTGCGATAATATTAATTAAATCGGACTTGTGAATTTGACGGATATTGCTATCATCTTCTTCTCCAACCGGATAAACGTTCAAAACCTCGGTCGCATCTTGACTGATTAAAAAAGCGCACCCATGCCTGATTTTTAAATCTTCAGCATGCGCTATTGAGGTTGTCAAACCAAAGGCAATATCTTTTGTAATGTTAATACCACCGACTGGAATAGTTGAAAATTTAACCGGTAGCCCTTGCTTGAAAGTGACAATGCTTGTCGTGCCACCACCAATGTCAATGACTGTTGCCCCTAATTCTTTTTCATCATCAACCATACAAGCCAATGCCGAGGCATAAGCCGAAAAAACTTTTTCGGTAATCTCTAAATGCGCATTTTCAACAACAGCGGCCAAGTTTTTATACATGTTGGTTGGATAATAGCCAAGTAACATGTCAAGGCTTAAAGTTTCGCCGTAAATGCTAAGCGGATCCTTAATCGGTTCGCCACCGTCAACATGGTAAGTTGTTGGCAACAAATGGATAAGCTCGCCGTTGACAGCATTAATTTTTGACGTGCCTTTTGTAATCAGTTTTTCTAAGTCTAGTGGACTTATCGGGCGATTTTTGTGCAAGTTAATTTGGCTTTGGCGCATTAAGCTCTGTGTTTTTTCGCCGGAAACATTTATAATAACGCGTGTTAAGGGTTCATTTGCCATTTGCTCGGCATTTTCAATGGCATTGCAAACTGATAGCGTGGCTTGGTTAATGTCTGTGATAATGCCATTTTTTATGCCTAAAGACGCATTGTAACCATGCCCGACAATTTCAATGTTTTTATCGCGATCAATGTGCGCAATAACACAACACACTTTGGAAGATCCAATATCCAAAGCGGCAAGCGTTGATGTTCGCGCAAACGTATGATTCACTTTTTAACCTCTTTTTTTGCCTGAATAGCCGGCTTGGTGGCTGACCCTTCAACGCTGACATTTAATCTATTTTTAAATCTTAAATCAATGATGGTTAATTTACGTTTAAGAATACCGTACTGTTGGTCAATTTTTACCAATTTTTTCCATGCGCGTTCCATATTTTCGTGCGGAAGTTTGATTGTTAGGCCAGATTTAAGATTATCTAAAATGATATCCCAACGCCTACCACCGAATAAAACCGCCGCTTTCATACGTTTTTGAATCTCTGGCGTTTGTGTGGTGATTTGAAGCAATTCTACAATTTTTTCAGGCGCAGAATCGCCGACAATAACCAAAACTTCACCTTGTGGTACATATTCTGCTTCAATGATTTGCCCTTTTTCATCTATCGGATAAAATTTATCATGAACTTGCCATAAAGCAATCACGTTTTTTTCATGAAGTTTGATTTCTAATGTGTTCGGAAAATATGTCCGCCGAAGTTGCACCGATTCCACCCAAGGTAAATTTTGCAATTTTTCTTGAATATCTCGCATTTTAAGACCAAGTAAGCTATCGCCCCTTTTGAGGTTTAAGACATTGTTAATTTCATCAAGCGTGGTTTTATCGCGCCCCTGAACAATCATATCATCTAAGCCCAAGCCATAATGTGCTGTTGTTTCATAAAATTTTTGTAACCAAGCTTCAATTTGTTTGTTGATAATATTTTCACGCAATGTCACAATAATAGTTAAACCTGAAAAAATGAGACACAGAATTAAAATGTTGCCCAAAAGACGGCGCGGCCAATCTAAGGGGGCGCTCAAGCGTCTGTCAGAAGTGGCTTTGGACTCAGGTTTTTGAGAATATTTTTTCTCTTTTTGAAACATCTATCGGCCGACTCCGATTCTTTTGATTTCCCATTCCAATGTCAAAGATGTTTTTTCTTTGACTTTTTCAACAATGGTATCGCCCAAAGTTTCAATATCTTTTGCAGTGGCGTTTCCTGTGTTGATTAAAAAATTGCAATGCTTTTCAGAAACTTTAGCTCCGCCGATTTTCAACTCAGCGCAACCTGATTTTTGAATCAGCTCCCATGCGCGTAGACCTTCCGGATTTTTAAATGTTGAACCCGCTGTTCTTTCATTATAAGGCTGATTTTTTTGACGATAAGCGCGTTGTTCATCCAAAATCTTTTGAATATCAGCGTATGTGGCGGGGGTTGTTTTGAACGTGAGCGCCGTGACAATCCAATCTTCAGGGAAAAAGCTGGAACGATACGAAAGTTTTAATTCTTCCGGCTCTAAGTCATAAACCTCGCCATTGCCATTTATTATTTGCGCTGAAATCAGCACATCTTTGACCGATTGACCGAAACATCCGGCATTTGTTTTAATTGATCCGCCGATTGTTCCAGGAATGGAGCATAAAAATTCAAGTCCACCTAAATTATTTTTTAAAAGCGTTTTTTGTAATTCAATATTTTTTAAGCCCGCACCGCAAGTTATTTGATTGTTTCCGATTTTTATTTCTTTAAAAGCCGGTGTATCCAATTTAATGACAACTCCAGGAATGCCCCCGTCGCGTACTAAAATATTTGAACCCGCACCGACAATACACAAAGGCAGATTATAAGGCTTGTGTTTTAAAAAATTGCTTAAATCAGCCAAATCGGCAGGGTAAAACATAACTTCTGCTGGACCGCCTACCGCGAACCAGGTGTGTTTGCTCATGGGTTCGTTTTCAACATATTTGCCATTGACTTCAGGTAATAAGCGAATGATTGAATCTTTGTTTTTTAACATTTTTTCTCCTTTAATATGGGGCATCTTTATCTTCCGCCGACGTGTTGCGCCGCGTTAACGCCAAAAGCATGCCCATACCCAAAGCCGAGGCAAACAGTGATGAACCGCCATAAGATATAAAAGGCAAAGTCATACCTTTGGTGGGCATTAAATGCATGGTTGATGCCATATTGATAATACCCTGCAAACCAAATGACGCCGCTAATCCAGCCACAGCGTAAATAATAAAAAGATTATTATCTTTTAATGAACGCCAAAGCGAGCGGATAACAATTGCCGCAAACAGCATAATGATAATCAGGCATAACCAAACACCAAATTCTTCGCCTGCCACGGCAAAAATAAAGTCGGTATGCGCATCAGGCAAGTGAAGTTTGACAGTGCCTTCACCAGGACCGCGCCCCAATAAATTGCCGTTGGCAAAGGCTTCCATAGAGCGCCGAACTTGATAGCCTAAATCTGCGCCTGATGCCAAAAATTGTGAAACACGCTCGTGAACATGACTAAACGTAAAATAAGCTACAACAGCTCCTAAAAGAGCGATGAGCGCCAAGCCACCTAAAATGAGCATTGGCAGGCCTGCCAAAAAAAGCTGAAAACCCCATATACAGCTCACAACAATTGTCATGCCAATATCGGGTTGTGCAACCAAAATACCAGCTGTTATGGCAAATAAGCAGGCTGATAAAATGCCCCCTGGAAAATCGTCAAACTTTTTACTACCGTCCAAAAGCCACGCTGAAACCACAACAAAAGTTGGTTTGATGAATTCTGAAGGTTGAAGTGAAAATCCAAAAATCCGAAGCCAGCGTGAAGCACCTTTTGTTTCATAGCCTGCAAAAAGTGTTATTAACATTAAAACGAGTGTCAGCAAATAGCCGATAATGGCAATGCGTCTGATTGTTTTTAGGCGTTGCATTGATAAAACAAAAACAATGCCTAAAGAAAGCATAATAAAAATAATTTGTCGTTTAATGAAATGATAATCTGTGTAACCAATTGTTCGTGCCACGGAAGGGCTTGCTGAAAATACTAAAAAGGCACCAATAAACGTTAAAATCAAAATCAGGCTCAACGTGACCTTGTCAACGGTCCACCACCAGTTGGCTATGCGGCTACGATTGATGCGAGAAATTTTAAACAAGGGCAACTTCCTTTCTTATGCGTTTATAAGTGATGCTAATCCAATGAGTGAAAGAATAAATCCAACGAGCCAAAAGCGCAAAACAATGGTTGTTTCTTTCCAGCCTAATTGTTCAAAATGATGATGAATTGGCGCCATCCTAAAAAAGCGTTTGCCTGTGCGTCTGAACCAGAAAACTTGAATCATCACAGAAAGTGTTTCCATAACAAAAACACCGCCGATAATCGCGAGTAAAATTTCCTGCTTGATTATGACAGCGATTGTTCCTAAAAGCGCACCCAAAGCCAAAGAGCCCGTGTCACCCATAAAAACTTTAGCTTTTGGCGCGTTAAACCATAAAAAGCCCAAGCAAGCGCCGGTAATAGCGGCAGTTATAATGCTTATTTCTGCAGCGCGCGGAATATAGATTAAGGAAAAATCAGCTGCAAGAGGCGAGCCGACAATGAGTGCAAAAACTGTAAAAAATGCAAAAGCCATAACCGATAAACCAGCCGCTAAACCGTCAAGCCCATCGGTTAAATTGACGGCGTTTGAAGCCCCTGAAATAACAATGACGGCAAAAGGAATATAAAGCCACGATAAATTAAAGGCGGTTTTGAAATAAGGTATAGAAAGCATGGTATGTGAGGCTGTTGGCGTTGCCGCCGTAATAATTGTTACCGCAATGACCGCTGTTAAAAATTGGAAAAAGAGTTTGGCTTTAGCCGTTAAGGCATCAGGCGTTTGCTTGGTGACTTTGATATAATCATCAATAAAGCCGGCACAGGCATAGACAACCAAAACCAACAAGCTGACCCATACAAAATGGTATGAAATATTTGCAAACAAAAGGGTGGAAATCAGCGTTGTAGCAATAATTAAAAGTCCGCCCATAGTTGGTGTTCCTTGCTTGGTGATGATATGACTTTGCGGTCCATAAGTACGGATAGGCTGTCCGCGGTGCTGAAAATGATGCAAAATTTTAATCAGTGGTCCGCCAAAAAGGAGTGATAATACAAGAGCTAAAGCAAAAGCCGCTAAAGCTCTGAGAATAACAGGTGTTTCTGTGGTAAAAAAGGGTATCAACATAAAAGTTCCTTATCTTATTTTTTAAGTATCATACGGCGAAATATCTAAAATAAGTCTTAAAATTTACAAGAAATTTAAAATTTATAAGCATATAAAAATGCCCTCTGAAATCAATTCAGGGGCATACTTTAAAGACATATTTTTAACTCAATGACAATCTATTCGTCTTTTTAGTTTATCTTTTCCCAATTTCCTGATGTTGTAATATCTGAAAGATTTGTCATAGCAGGCTTTGTTGACCGATAATTCATTCCATCTAAAACAACCATATCTGTTGTATTTTGTGTGGTAATTTGAATTATTAAGCTTGAATTTATTTTTTTATTGCCAAAAATAATTTTTGCTGGTTTTTCTTCTGTTCCTTGCAACTTGATAGGAAGGGTGCTTATTTTATCTGTGCCCCAATTATTGAGCGTTACTTCAGAACCTTCATGAAGTGTCCAATCAGAATAGGTAAGACTATTTCTTCCTGAATAAAAACTTGATCTTTCAAATATAATTTTTGAGTTTTTAAAATTCATGGGCACATTAGCCTGTGTCAGAGCACCGCCAGTGTAGTTGATTTTTCCTGATGTATTTTCAAAAGAACTCCCTTTTGTATAAAAGACATCTGCGTTTTGTGTTTTTAAGTTAATATCAAAGTTGGCATTTTTAAAATCAAGAGATGCTCTAGAAAAAGCCCAAGCAATTTGTGGCGAGTTAATATTAACTTTGAAATTTCCCTTGATCTCATAAGAATCTTGAAAAAGTGTCGCTCTATTTCCCGTGTTAGCTTCTGAAGTAACATCAATTTCAACATTTTCTAAATAGATTTTATCTGTGGCTTTAAATAACGCATAATTCTCTTGATTCTGTGTGTGGTGATGTGAAAATTTTAAGTTTTTGAGAATGTTGTTGCTTTGCATAGAAAGCATTGTCAAAGAAGGCTGATTTGCCGAAGAAAATAATGTATGCCCGCCACCGTCAATCATGGTGTTTGCCGCCACAGTTATGCCTTGATTGAGCGGAATTGTGATGTCGTTTTTCATTGTGATAATTTTGCATTTTCCCGATTCGGCAAGGGTGCTAAGCTCTTCATAAGTGGTGGCCAAACAAGGCGATTGACAGGCTGTATATGCGCTATCTGTTATACAATGTGCAATATCCGCACACCATTCTGATTTGTCTGATTGCGTAAAGCCTAAAGTTTCGCAATTATAGCGAACACATTTTTTATAAGATTGGTCGTAAGGACAAAGAATATAACCGTTTTTATCACATTTTGGATTATCTTCTTTGGAATAATTTAACTCCGCACAGGTCGGTTGTTTGCTACAATCTAACGCCACCGCCTGATTTGAAAATAAAATTGCTATTAAAATTAAACAATACTTCATTTTTTCCTCCTTAAATTAAAAAGTCCTTCCATCCGAATCGTCATTTCAAACCACCCCAAAAGTCAACCCGAAACGACCCCAAATGTCATGCTGAACTTGTTTCAGCATCCCCTCCAAATCGTCATGCTGAACTTGTTTCAGCATCCCCTCCAAAAGTCATGCTGAACTTGTTTCAGCATCTCTTTTTATGAGCTCCCAAAACGAGTTTGGAAATGACATTTTAGAGAGACTTTCCCTCTCTTGTTCTAGCCAAAGAAATGTGGAGAGTGGTGCAGATAAAGTCGTTTCAAAAGTGAGGAAAATTTTAGCGTACATAGACGTACGTGAATTTTCCGAACTTGAAGAAACGGCTTTAGATGTGCCGCTATACACATTTCTCAAAAAAAGGTACGTTTAAATGCGCATTTTATCAAGAAAATAACCTTTTGAAAAATCTCAAAAAATTTTCCTTGACAAAATGCACATTTAAACGTACCTTTTTTTGCACACATTTTGACGATAAGTCATTGATTCTTCATATTTTTTATAAATTTTAAATTATATCATTGAAAAAAACAGGCGAAGAGTACTATACACTCTCCGCCTGTACTTCTACTAGGACTTACGTAATCAATAACTTATGTTTTGATATACACAAAAAAAGGTACGTCAAAATACAACACTTGTCAATAATTTTTTACTCTGTTTTTTCAATAACTTATTTTTCCGAAAAAATGCACATTTAAACGTACCTTTTTTTGAGATACTTCAAGTGAGCAATCAAGGAGATAAGAAAATGAAAATAAAAGCTGGGCAAAAATTAATTGATATCTTGAGAAAAAAGCAAAAGAAAAAAAGACAAGAAACAAAAAATGTAGAAGAAAATGTTTACATATTATCTACCAGTGGTAAAATAGGAAAAGAGGATTTTCCAATCTGTTTATCTGATTATGAACGTCAATTTCTTGTTGAACAAATTAAAAATGCTTCAAATTATTTGGAATTTGGATCAGGTGGTTCAACTTATTTGGCACTTACGCAAACAAATATTCCAAACATTGTATCTGTTGAGAGCGATAGAAACTGGATAAAATATTTAGAAAAATGGAATGTTATTTCTTCAAACAAAAAAAGATTGACATTTATGCATATAAACATAGGAAAAACAGGCAATTGGGGTGTACCGATAGAAGAGGATAAAAAAGAATTATATCCAAACTTTTCTGCCGCACCATTTCAAAAAGATACGCATTATGATGTTGTTTTTATTGATGGTCGGTTTAGGGTTGCTTGCGCTTTGTCTGCTGTTATGGCCGATACACCGCCGAACAAGATTTTAATACACGATTTTAGCATTCGGCAGGAATATCACTGCATTTTGAATTTTTTAGACATTGTTGATATCGCAGATACTCTAACTTTATTTAAAATAAAAGAGAACTATGATAAAAAACTTTTATTGCAAACCTATAATAAATATAAATATATTTATGCTTAACGGGCGCATGGTTTCGCAGAAAAAAGGCGGAAAGGTTGGCGTTGAGCTGAAAAAATGAAGTATGTTTTATTTTTAATAATGGTTTTGTTTTCAATCAGGCGGTAGCGCTGAATTGTGAAAAGCAACCAAGTTGCGAGGAATTAAATTATTCCAAAGAAGATGATCCACAATGTGCCGATGACGGTTATATTTTATGCCCCTATGACTTCTCGTACAAAAAATGCGCACAGCCTGATTGTCAAAAAAGGGGTTATACAAAGTCTGAGAAATCGGATTGGTGTGGCAAGCTTGCCTTTTGTCCGAGCGATAAAACTTACACCGCCTGCAAAGCCCTTTGTGAAGTCGGCGATGTTTATTATGCAGACGGGACGTGTGGTTATGTTCAAGAGTATAACAACACCAAAACCCCTGTCGGCGTCGTGTTTTATGTAACAGATGATGGACGTCATGGCAAAGTTATCAATTTACATGATTTAACCTTTGATGAAAATAGTAACTTTTATTCCGAAAATCCTTTCGGGCAAGATAATTGGAAGCCGAATTTCGGGCTAGCTAATGTTGAGCCCCAAATCAAAGGATTTGCCTCTGATCAAGAGTTGATTAACGCCCTTCAAAAACATGAGGCGTACGCATTTGCAGGCAAAGAAAATACAGATATTTTAATCAACATCAAGCCGAAAAGTTGTACCTATCAAAAGGAAAGTCTAGATTATAACAAGTCTTGCCAAGCCACCATGGCATTGGCGGCGCATAATTTTTATCCATTAGGGGTTAAGCAGGATGATCCTAAAGTTGGTGCAGGACAATGGTATTTACCTGCACTTGGCGAGCTAATAGATTTATATGGTTATAAATAACGGAGTCTGCTGGTATGTCCGATTGTAAAGGAGATAATAGAAATGTCATAAACGCCACATTAATAGCCTTAAAAAGAAAAGGGCTTGTAAGCGAACCCGAATACCTTGCGTATTTATATTCATCATCAGAGAATGCTGGTAATGAAGCCTGGTCAGTTTCTATGGCTTCCGGTGAAAGATTCAAAGGGTTAAAGACTGTTGGCAAAAACACGTTTGTCCGTGTAAGTTTGGAGTTTTAAGCTTATAGACGCAAATCTTAAATCAAAAAAATCGGCGTGTATAAACGCCGATTTTTTAAGTATCCTTGTTTTGAACTATTTTTTGGCTCGTTGAGCACTTGCTGGAACAATTCTAAGCTTCGGTGCTTTAAGTTCCGAAGTGCAGTGCGGACAACGCGTTGCATTAATTGATATTTCCGAACAGCAATACGGACAAGTCTTAACCGTTGGGGATGCAGCTTCTTCTTTCTTTTCAGCAGCAAGCATTCTGTCTTGCAAGGTGTTAATTGCCTTAATCAAGATAAACACCGCAAAAGCCACAATCAAAAAGCTGATTAAGGTGTTTAAGAACAAACCAATGTTTAAGGTAACTGCGCCAGCTTTTTGCGCCGCATCCAAAGAAACATAAGGTCCTGCCACCGCACCGTCATGCAACACAACAAACAAGTTGGCAAAATCCACCTTACCAAGCAACAAACCAATCGGCGGCATAATGATATCCGAAACCAAAGAGTTGACAATCTTACCGAAAGCCGCCCCGATAATGATACCGACAGCCATGTCAATAACATTGCCGCGCATCGCAAATTTTTTAAATTCGTTTAATATTTCTTTCATGAAAAAACTCCTTTTTGCATTTTATCAAACATAGTCTTAACGGATAAACTTTGAAAGGTCAATAAAATATTATGAGTTTTCAGGCTTTGAAGAATGTGTTGCTTTTCGGAAAGCCAAACGGCACCAACTTGCCGGCTTGCGCCCGATGTCCAAACCATGTCCGCAAATCTTTCTCAACCGTTATGCCACCAGCTCTATGATAAGCAAAACCGTCTGCCTCATTAAAGGTTTGAATATCGGCTAACTCGCCGTCCTTATATTTTTGCAACGCCACACCGCGACCGCGCGCCATGGTTGGAATTTCCTCAACCTTAAAGATGAGGAGCTTGCGGTTTTGCCCTACAATCGCCACCATATCGCCCACGATTTTCACGCATTGCATAGTGCGTTCACCTTCTGCCAAATTCATAATCTTGCGCCCTTGACGCGTTTGCGCCAAAAGGTGATTTTCATCCACAACAAAGCCATGCCCCGTATTTGAGGCTAAAATATATTTTGCCCCCGGTTCAAAAACAAACATCGCGGAAATATTCTCGGTGTTCGCCACATCAATCATCAGGCGCAGAGGTTGCCCGAAACCGCGCCCGCTCGGGATATCGCTTGCCTGAACGGTATAAAACTTGCCACTCGTATCTAATAAAATAATTTTATCAGTCGTTTGCGCATGAATAGCAAATTGCAAGGCGTCATCTTCTTTAAACTTAAAGTCATCTGTTAAGTTGGCGTGCCCTTTCAAGCTCCTAATCCAACCTTTTTGAGAAAGAATAATCGTCACAGGTTCTTTTTCAACCAAAGCTTCAATCGGCATTTCAATCTCGGCAGGAACTTCCGCAAACTCTGTCCGCCGCCGTCCCAAAGCCGTCTTTTTACCGAATTTTTCTTTCATTTCTTTTAACTCGTCAGCAAGCGCCTGCCAACGTTTGCCCTCATCAGAAAGCAAAGCTTCCAAGCCTGTTTTTTCAGTCGTTAGCTCATCAAACTCAGCGCGAATTTCCGATTCTTCCAGCTTGCGCAAGCTTTTTAAGCGCATATTCAAAATAGCTTCCGCCTGATTATCTGTTAGCTGAAACTTTTGCATCAGCGCGGCTTTCGCGTCATCTTCCTCGCGGATAATGCGGATAACTTCATCTAGGTTCAGATACGCCGTTAGGTAACCGCTCAAAATTTCAAGCCGAGCATTAATTTTGCCCAAACGATGCTTAGCGCGGCGGATTAAAACCTCGTGCCGATGTTTCAAAAAGGCGCGCAAAACTTCCGAAATACTCATCACGCGCGGCACACCGAAAGCATCCAGCACGTTCATATTCATATTAAATTTGGCTTCAAGCTCAGTTTGCTTGAACAAATGTTCCATCAAAAGCGCGGGGTTGACCGTGCGATTTTTAGGCTCTAACACAATGCGCACATCTTGAGCGGATTCATCACGCACATCTGCCAAAAGCGGCACTTTTTTCTCATTTAAAAGTTGCGCGATTTTTTCAATAAGTTTAGACTTAACCACGCCGTAAGGAATTTCCGTAACCACAATCTGATATTGCCCGTGCGAAAGTTCTTCCTTCTCCCACTTGGCGCGAATACGAAACGACCCTTTGCCCTGCTTATACGTTTCCACAATAGAGGCAAAAGAATCAACAATCACGCCGCCGGTCGGAAAATCAGGCCCTTTGAGACGGCGCACCAAAGACTCATCATCAGCCTCGGGCTTTTCAATTAAATATAAAAGCGCGTCACAGACTTCCGCCAAATTATGCGGCGGAATCATTGTGGCCATACCAACGGCAATGCCGGCCGAGCCGTTGCAAAGCAAATTCGGCACCATAGAGGGCATGACAACCGGCTCTTGATCTTCGCCGTCATAAGTATCAGTAAAGTCCACCGCGTCATCATTTAAGCCTTCCATTAAGGCCATCGCAAATTCGGTCAGGCGCGCTTCGGTATAACGCATCGCGGCGGCACCGTCACCGTCAATATTGCCGAAGTTACCCTGCCCGTCCACCAGCGGATAACGCACGGAAAAATCCTGCGCCAAGCGCACCATCGCGCCATAAACCGCGCTATCGCCGTGCGGATGATACTTACCAATCACATCGCCAACCACGCGCGCGCATTTTTTATAACCTGTTTTCGGATCCAAATGAAGTTGCCGCATCGCGTAAAGCAAGCGCCGATGCACGGGTTTTAAGCCGTCGCGGACATCAGGCAATGAGCGCGAAACAATGGTAGACATCGCATACGATAAATATCGGCTGCTCAGTTCTTCCTTTAAGCGGACATCTTTAATTTTTTCTTCCGTGTTGCTCATTTGCCCTCTATATGCATTAAATTCAACTGCTCAAGCAAAGTAGCACGGTTGTTTGGAAATTGCAAGTTATGGATTTGAAAAAAATTTTTGTTCAAAAAATAGCCCGTCAATTTCAGCAAATCCGCCACTTCCGAAAGGCTTGGCGCATAATTTTTATCCACAACGGCATAAGGAAACCTAAAAAGTTTGTCAGCATAAGGAAGCCCCGCATCAAGGCAAACCGCCTTTCCGCTTTTAGGCGAGACAAAGGCCAAATTTTCCCGTGTGCCGGTTGCCGCGCAACAGGAAAGATCAAGCCCGATTCCTAAAAAATCAAGCAGACGGAACTCCGCCAGCGCATATTTATTCAGCCATTGCGACGTGTCTAAAGCCTCAAAAAACGCATCAACCGACTCGGCTAAAAACTCCAGATTTTCCTTTTCAGCCACCGCCGCGTCAAACAAAGCGCAAAAACTTTCCAAAACCGCTAGTTTTTCTGGGCTTTGCATAAAATTTGCGGCATGGGCTTTCACAAGCTCCACACCGCGCAAACTTGGCATATTTTCCTCCAGCCGCGCATAAGCATTAAACGAAAGCGCGTTGCCAAGCTGAAATATGCCCAATTTCTTTTTGCTCAAAGCACCTTGAACATAACCCGTGATTTTACCATGTTCGCGCGATAAAAGCGTTACAATCAGGGCGTTTTCGCCATGACGTCTTAAATGTATAATGTAACCCTCATCGCTGAAATTCATTTTAATAATCGTGTATCATGTTTTTTGTGAGCTTGTCATAAGCCATCAGCTCAGAAACCACACGCTCCATATCAGCAAGGTAAATACTGTTCGGACCGTCAGAAAGGGCTTTATCAGGGTTTTCGTGCGTTTCAATAAAAACAGCAGCCACACCCACAGCCACTGCCGCGCGCGCCAAAACAGGTGCAAACTCGCGCTTGCCACCCGTAGAGCCGCCCAAACCGCCCGGTTGTTGCACCGAGTGCGTGGCATCAAAAATAAGCGGACAACCGGTTTCTTTTGCCATTTGCGGAAAAGCGCGCATATCCGTCACAAGCGTATTGTAACCAAAACTTGTGCCGCGTTCGGTAATGCAAACATTTGGGTTGCCGCTGTCGGTAACCTTTTTCACAATGTTGGGAACATCCCAAGGGGCTAAAAATTGACCTTTTTTAACATTGACGACCTTGCCGGTTTTGGCTGCGGCCACCACCAAATCCGTCTGACGGCATAAAAATGCCGGAATCTGGAGCATATCCACATGTTTCGCAACTTCCGCGCATTGCCATGTTTCGTGAATATCGGTCACAATCGGCAAAGTTGGGAACTTCTTTTTAATGTCATCAAAAGTGCGCATACCTTCTTCCAAGCCCACACCGCGCGCCGCATTGATAGACGTGCGGTTGGCCTTATCAAAAGAAGCCTTAAAAATATAGTTGATGCCAATTTTACGGCATATTTCCACCATTTTTTCAGCAATCATCAAGGCGTGCTCGCGACTTTCAATCTGGCAAGGACCGGCAATAAGTGCCAAAGGCAGTTTATTGCCGATTTTGAAGTTCCCGATTTGAATTTCTTTTTGTTCCATTAAATTCTCCATTTTATATTTTATAAAAGGGAGCATAACTCTATTTTGTTCAAAATGCAATCAAGCTTTACAAAATCCACAGATCAAAACCCTTTACAGACACATAAAAAAACGACTCAAAACATTGTTTGAGCCGTTTTGTTTCAAAAGTCGTTCAGATTAAGAAGCGTTCTTTTTCAAGGCTTCGCCTAAGGCGTCACCTAAAGAAGTGTTAGAAGAATCTGTTGCGGCATATTCCTTAAGAGTCTTCTTTTCTTCTTCAATTTCAAGCGCTTTCACTGAAACGCTCAATTTACCACTTTTCTTATCAACGGAAGTGAGCTTGGCTTCCAAGACATCGCCTTCATGATAATTTTCGGGATTTTGTCCTTCTTTATCTTTAGAAAGATCGGCCTTCTTAATGGTTGTGGCAATACCTTCAACCTCAACATTAACGCCTTTTTCATCAACGCTTTTCACAATAGCTTTGACAACATCGCCTTTCTTGAAGTTTTCAAGAGCCAAGGCGGCATTGTTTTCATCTAATTGCTTAATGCCCAAGCTGATGTGTTCTTTTTCAACATCAACATCAATGATTTTAGCCTTAATTTCCTGACCTTTTTCAAAATCTTGCAAAGCTTCTTCACCAGATTTACCCCATGCGATATCGGAAAGGTGAATCATACCGTCAATTTCATCGGTCAGGCCGACAAAAAGACCAAATTCGGTAATGTTTTTAATGACACCTTCAATGATTGAACCGGCTGGATGTTCTTCAACATAAGCCGCCCAAGGATTCGGGGTGCATTGCTTAATACCGAGGCTGATTCTTCTCTTTTCAGGATCCACTTCCAAAACCTTAACTTCAACTTCTTCAGAGGTTGAAACAATCTTGCCCGGATGCACGTTTTTGCGTGTCCAGCTCATTTCGGAAACGTGAACCAAGCCTTCAATACCGTCTTCAAGTTCAACAAACGCGCCGTAATCCGTAATGTTGGTCACTTTGCCTTTGTAAACTTCACCAACTTTATATTTATCGGCAACGGATTGCCACGGGTCATTTTCAAGCTGTTTCATACCCAAGCTGATGCGTTGTGTATCTTCATTATACTTAATGATTTGAACCTTAATGTTCTGACCAACACTCAAGAGTTCCGCCGGATGATTAATGCGTTTCCAAGAAATATCTGTGACGTGGAGCAAGCCGTCAACGCCACCCAAATCAACAAACGCACCATATTCGGTAATGTTTTTAACAACACCATCCAAAATAGCGCCCTCTTTAATAGCATCAATGAGTTCGGCACGAGCTTCAGCGCGTGTTTCCTCAAGAACCACACGACGTGAAACAACAATATTGCCACGCACGCGGTCCATTTTCAAAATCTGGAAAGGCTGAGAAATGCCCATTAAAGGCGTAACGTCACGAATGGGGCGAATATCAATCTGCGAACCGGGAAGGAAGGCGATAGCACCGTTTAAGTCAACGGTAAAGCCACCTTTCACCCGACCAAAGATAACACCATTAACGCGCTGACCGGCGTTCATGGCTTTTTCAAGTTCAGCCCAAGCTTCTTCGCGGCGCGCTTTTTCACGCGATAAAACAATGTTACCATCGCGGTCTTCATAGCGGTCAACCAAAACTTCAATCTGGTCGCCAACTTTGAGTTCAGGATTTTGGCCAAATTCGCGCAACGGAATGCGTCCTTCAGATTTCAAGCCAACATCAACGGTGGCAAAGTCATCGCTTAATGCAATAATTGTACCTTTAACAACCGAACCAACAATACCTTTATCGCCGAATTGTTCTTTGAGCAATTCTTCAAAGTTTTCTGTGGATTCGGGAGCTTTAAATTCAGTATCTGTCATAAAATAAAATCAATCAAAAAATGCCGGACCCTCAATGTTGAGGCGGACTTGCGTGAAACAGTGTCTTGTGGCGGCACGCCCCGCCAAAATCAAAAGACAATGCTTGTTATACACATAAATATTTTATTTTCAAGCATTTTTTTGAATTTGATGAAAAAAAATCTTGCAAAAAATCATCAAAGATAAGCTTTTAACTGATTTTTAATCTGATTTAGCGTAAAGATAAGACCAAGCATTAAAGGAGAATAAAATGTTTGGTCTTTTCAGTTTACGCGAATTTTTAAGTGCATTTGTCGTTTTGTTTGCCATTATTGACGTTATCGGCAACACGCCTGTTGTTATCAGCATTCAAGAAAGAGGGCATGTTATCAGACCTTTGCAGGCAAGCATTATGGCATTTTTGATGTTTGTTGTGTTCTTTTATGCTGGCGAGGCCTTTTTAAATCTTTTTCATGTGGATTTATCCTCCTTTGCGATTGCCGGCGCAATGATTGTTTTTATTCTTTCATTAGAGATGATTTTAAATGTCCGTATTTTTAATGACGATTCTGAACTTGCCAAAGATGCCACCTTTATGCCGGTTGTTTTTCCATTAATTGTGGGCGCAGGCTCCTTAACAACAATTTTATCCATTCGGTCGCAATATCAAGATATTAATATTTTGCTTGCTGTTATCGCAAATGTCTTTATTGTTTACTTAATGCTCAAATTTGCTAACCGCATTGAAAAGTTTTTTGGCCCGAGTGTAATTTACATCACACAAAAGATGTTTGGCATTATCTTACTTGCCATTTCAGTCAAGCTTTTTATAACAAATTTATCAACGCTTCTTAAAACGCTATCTTAAAATTCTAACATCGGTCGTGTATTAAACGAATTTTGGTTAAAATCAGAACTACGAGCACCTGTCTTCATGTTTAAAGTATAAAAACCATAACCTCCTCTCGTGGAACTTCTGCGGAAAGTGTAGTGGCCGGAAAATTTTTCCGCATTAATATTTTTACTTTGCAGGCCGTCCATGGTTTGATGAACAATCTCTAAAGTTTTACCGGTTGCACCGCTATTCCCCGAATATTCCGTCATCTTAGCCGCATCTGTTCCGTAAAGTTGCATTAACTCGCCGATAGAGGGCATATACCATTGCCCCGCACCGACAATCGGGTTGTTGGAATCAACATTTTCCGGCACATACGCCAAACACAATATGGCACTCGTTGCCTGACAATAAACTTCCCATTCACGTGAATTTTCAATATACGTCCCATCTAAACATTTTTTATCTGTGACTTTGCCCTTGAGCATATCTTGCGTGTTTTTTTTGCCATTAAAAAGAACTTCATTATTTGTTTGATAATAAGTCAATAGTTGTTCATTGGTAATAAGGGTTACAGTATCAGTATAATCTAAAGCACCGAGAGGAAAGTGATCTAAAGTTAAGTTAACACTGCTGGTGGGCTCATAACTATGCTTATTAAGGGCAAGCGGACTCCTTAAAGAAACGACTTTACTATGCCGCCCCTCATCCGTCACATAAAACACCACCCCGACAGGGGTTTTTGTGCCGTCATAATCTTGAACATAACCGCATGTGCCGTCTGAATAATAAACGTCACCAACTTCACAAAGCGCTTTGCAAAGCGTGTATGTATTATCTGTTGGGCATTTTGAAATTTTGCCACACCAAGTGGATTTATTGGATTGTGTAAAGCCTAACGATTCGCAACTAAAGTTGACACACTTTTTATAATTGGAATCAAACGGGCAAATTAAATAGCCGTCATGGGCGCACATAGGGTCGTTTTCTTGCTTATAGCCTAAATCAGCGCAACTTGGTTGCTTGACACACTCCAAAGCCACCGCTTGCCCCGAAAACAAAATCATCATCAAAAATAAAATATACTTCATTCTTTGCTCCTTAATTATAAAATTCCTTTTTCTACTTGCTCGTAAGTTTTGCGTTCATCGCAAAACTAACTCGCTTCGGTCACCGCTCTGTAACGCTTGCTTTGGCGCTTGTCATCGCCAAAGCAAGCTAACACTCGCGTT
>CANPYS010000024.1 GCA_947588655.1 uncultured Alphaproteobacteria bacterium
TATCCTGATATGCTCTTAAAACTTGCCAAAGTGTTTCAAACAAGCCCTAATTACTTTTTCCAAGACCTTTATCATTTACAAAAGTGATAAAGACTGGATAAAGTTTTTAGTTTTGGGTTTTTCGCTTGCGATTCGTTGTAATGAAACGTACAGGCGGAGAGTGTTACCACTCTCCGCCTGTACTTGATTTGAGTAACTAATAATTTTAACACTTTATATTCAATTTGTACGTAAAAGATGTACGTCAAAAGATAACCCTTGTCAAGAATTTTTTACACCGTTTTTTCAATAACTTGTTTTCCCCAAATATGCACAACAAAACCTAGAGCCTCAAAAACAACACCAATTATTTTTGGTGTTTTTTAGCCTCTACCTTTTTTTGCACACGTTTTGTTGGTAAGCTATTGAAATTTCTGGAAGACTTATTTTAAGTTTTTCCTTGACATTTGGCTCACAAGCACTTAAATTACCAAATCGTTAAACTTATTATGAACTAAATTATTGTGATTATGGAAAGAGTGAAAAAAATCTTGAACATTATGCTGTATGGCATTGTTGCACTGCTCTTTATAAAGGCCTTTGCCTTGATGGGTATGGAAGATCGTCTGTGGTTGAGAAGCCCGTGTTGGCCGTGGTTTGCCTGCGGATTGATTGGCGTGGGAATACTTTATATTCTCAATAACAATAAAAGGCGCCATTTAATCCGTGTTTCAAAGTTAGGAAAGCTTTGGAATGACAGCTTTTGGGTGTCGCTAGTTGCTGTTCTTTTTGTAACACCAAGTAGCTACATGTGTTTTTGGGTGCATCATTCGCACTTTACTTACAAAATGCTCCATAATGCCGCAACTATTTCCGGCGTGAGCCTTGTGATAAGTATTTGCTTAACAATGGCTATTCTTATGGAGAAATGCCTTTCTGAAAGGATATGAACTTAAAAACAACCGCTTTTCAAAAGCGGTTGTTTTTTTATCTGCACCCAAGCCGTGGAAATGCGGAGAATAAAAACGAATCCTTATTCTTACACCCAACCCGAGGGAATGCGGATAATGAGGCGAGTAGAAGTGAGAAAAGAGGATTTGGAATTTTAGCGCGCGAGGATAAAAACAACCCCAACGGGTTGTTTTTACCACAAGCGGCGTAGCTTTGTTAAAACTGCTAGGGAGCGGTAGCGACCACGGCAGATTTTACAAAGCAAGTGACCGAAACGAGTTAGGGTTGCCATTTCTGGCAACCCTTACGAGTAAGACCATAAACGTACGTGAATTTCAAATCCTCTTTTTGAACGATTAATCGCCTATTAGACGCATTCCCCTGCCAGCTAGACGCGTTCCTATTCATACCGTAGGGCATTGATGGGATTCAACAGCGACGCCTTATACGCCGGATAAAATCCGAAAAACAACCCTACCAACCCTGCAAAAGAAAACGGCAACACCACATAAAACACCGAAACAACCGCCTTAAACGAGCTAAAGGCCGAAACAAGCCCCACGCCAATCAGCCCCATAATCACGCCAATCAACCCGCCAATGAGGGAAAGCACCAAAGCTTCGGTTAAAAATTGAAGCCTGATGTCCCAACGTTTGGCACCAATCGCCATGCGAATACCGATTTCGCGCGTCCGCTCTGTGACCGAAACAAGCATGATGTTCATAATGCCGATACCGCCCACTAAAAGCGAAATGGAAGCAATGGAGCCCAAAAGAATAGTCATCACCTGCGTGGAGCTTTCCATCATTTCCATCATTTGCGTCAGGTTCATAATCACAAAATCATCGTCTTTTGTACTGCCGAGGTTATGCCTTTGGCGCAAAAGGGCTTTGATTTCATCTTGTGAAGTGTAAGTGCTTTCAGCGTCAACGGCTTGGAGCATAATCATCCGAACCATATCGGGAAAGGCAATGCCCGTCACTTTTTTCTGCGCTGTGGAAAGCGGAATATAAACCATATCGTCCTGATCCATACCAGGACCACTTTGCCCGCGACTAACCGTCACGCCGATAACCTTAAACGGAATGCCTTTAATGCGAATGGTTTTACCCAAGGGGTCAACATCACCAAAAAGCTCTTTGACCACAGTTGTCCCTAAAATGGCGACTTTGCCGGCGTTTTTAACATCTGTTTCGCTAAAATAGCGCCCATAGGCTAAATCCCAATCCTTAATCTGAAAATAGCGATTATCCGTGCCGGTAATGGAGGTTGACCAGTTGGCGTTGCCATACACAATTTGCCCGCTATCGCTCAAAACAGGCGCCGCCAAGGCAATGCCTTTGACTTTTTCTTCAATCGCGTCACCGTCCGAGGCTTTCATACTGGGCTGCGAGCCGTGTCCCATACGTTGACCGCCCGATGTTGATGTGCCGGAGCGAATCATAATCAGGTTTGTGCCCATGCTTTTCATCTCATTTTGAATGCTGATTTGCGCGCCATGCCCAATAGCAAGCATCACAATCACGGCCGCCACACCGATGATAATGCCAAGACTTGTTAAAATGGAGCGCATTTTATTGGCGCGTATCGCGCGCAGGGCAATGCTTGAAATGGTTTGAACATCAATCATTTTGAAACACTTTCATCTGATAAAATTTCGCCGTCCACAAGGCGGATAATGCGCTTGGCAAATTTGGCAATATCTTCTTCATGAGTCACCAAAATAATGGTGCGCCCCATTTCCTGATTAAGCTTTGTGAAAAGCTCCATAATTTCCACGCTCATTTTTGTATCAAGGTTACCGGTCGGCTCATCAGCAAAAATAATCGGCGCATCATTGACAATCGCGCGGGCAATCGCCACACGTTGTTGCTGACCGCCGGAAAGTTGGCTCGGCATGTGGTTCATACGCTCTTTAAGCCCGACTTTTGTTAAGGCCTCGGCGGCGCGCTTGCGGCGTTCGTCAGCGGAGATTTGCGCATAAACCATCGGCAATTCCACATTTTCAAGCGCGGTTGTGCGGCTTAAGAGGTTAAACCCCTGAAACACAAACCCGATTTTGCGGTTGCGAATTTCCGCCAAAGCGTCAGAATCCAGATGTTCCACATTCTGCCCGTCTAACAAATATTGCCCGCCCGAGGGGTTATCCAAACAGCCCAAAATGTTCATCATGGTAGATTTTCCGGAACCGGACGGCCCCATAATCGCCACAAATTCGCCTTGTTCAATTTTGAGGTTAATCCCTTTCAGGATTTTTAATTGAAATCCGTCTAAAGGATAGCTCTTCGTGATTTTTTTAAGCTCAATCAGCGCCATTTCAAAAATCCTTAATGCGGCATGCGCAGACGCATCGCACGTTCGGCATCTGTGGCCTCGCGTGAGACAATCACTTCATCGCCTTCTTTGATATCAGCACCCAAAATTTCTGTTTTGCTATCATCAGAAATGCCCTCTGTCACGTTCAGGCGCTGAGGCGCACCATGACGCAAAACCCAAATGCCTTTGTCTTTATAACGCTGATTTTCATCCATCTGAAAACGAAGCGCTTGGCTGGGCACCAAAAGGGCATCGTCTTTTTCAGCGGCAATAATTTCCACATTAGCAGTCATACCCGGTTTGAGCTTAAGCGCGGTGTTATCAATGCCGATAATCACGCTGTAAGTGACCACATTAGAAGTTGTGACGGCTTGGTTGCGGACTTGTTTGACTTTACCGTAAAACGGCTCGTCCGGGAAACTATCAACCGTAAAACGCACGGTTTGCCCTTCTTTGACCTTGGCAATATCGGCCTCCACAACCGAGGCTTCAATTTCCATTTGCGTCAAATCTTCCGCCACAGAAAAGAGCTCCGGCGTTGAAAAACTGGCGGCAACGGTTTGCCCAACTTCCACAGATTTGGAAATGACAATGCCGTCAACAGGGGAAGTGATTTTTGTATATTTTAACTCCGTCTCAGCGGATTGGAGCGAAGCTTGCGCCTGCTTGACTTGCGCTTTTTGAAGGCTTAACTGCGCAACGGCATTGTCATAATCGCGTTGCGCCGATTCTAATTCTTTCTCGGTGGAATATTTGGTGGCATTCAATTTTTTGATGCGCTCTAGATTCTTTTTAAAATAAATGATGTCATTTTCCTGAACCTGAACTTGCGCCTCGGCAATCTCTAAAGCCGCGCGGCGTTGCGCGACGGTTGCCTCAAACACATCAGGATCAATGAGGGCCAAAAGCTCGCCTTGCTTGACTTCAGAGTTAAAGTCCACATAAATTTCCTTAATCGTACCCGAAACCTGCGTGCCGATGATCACCGTTGAAAGCGGATTAATAATGCCCGAGGCGGTAATCAGCTGTGAAATTTTACCTTTTTGCACAGGGACAGTTTCAAAAGAGGCTGTTTTTTGGCGCGCCGAAACAAAATAAAAAACAAGGCATAACGCCACTAAAAAGCCAAGAGCTGGTTTAAGATATTTTTTCATCATCAAGTTATCCTTTCCTGAGATAAAATCTAATTTAAGAAAATTTTTTATAAATTTCCATAATTTTTTCTTGAAAAGTGAATAATTTTTTGTTATTTTGAAAGATGATAATAAATTATTTATAAACAATTAAAATAAATTAAATTAAATGAAAAATCATGAAAAAGCGGAAGCTTTCCGCAAGAGAATTGCCTTGTCCGGGCAAAGAGTGGCCGAAATTAATGCTCTTTTGAAGAAAGAGCAATTTGATGAATCGGATAAGTTAAGAGCGACAATATTGTTTCAAAAAGCAGCTTATTTATCAGGCTGTGAGGAACAATATAAGCAACTCATAACCCATGTTCGCCTTATGGGTAATGAGGCTTTGATCGCCAAAACCAAGGGGTTTGCAAGCAAGTTAAATTGTTAAAAACTCTAAGGTATGGCAAAGCAAAAAACAGCTCAGGTAGAGCCACTTGAAAAACGGCAAGAATTAAATCTGGAGGCAATACTCAACCAGCCTTTGATTGAACCTGATTTTTATCATCAAGGGTTGGCTGTACGGCTGAAAGAGGTGGACAAATACCTTAAAAAAGTGGTGCGTGGACAAGAAGTTCTGAATGTGAGGGAAATCCCCAAAATTCTGGATCTTCTGCCATTACCGACCAATTTAAGGCTATTTGCGAGCTATAAAATTTGCCGAGACGAATACCGAAATTTAATGTATCGGTGTTTTTGTCTGAATACCGGACCGGCAATGGTTTTAATGAGACAGGCGTATGCGGTATGGGATAAACTTCTTTCCCTGCCCAAATTTGAGCCTTCCGCAACACTTATTTTGAATGTTCTAAGCGGAGGTCTCATTACACCTGAACTCAAGAAAATCATCTGCAGACACAAACAGAAGTTTGTGGACTGTGGGTTGGACGGCATCATCAAAACAACCGCCCAACATTTACTTAATGACGGCGTTTACATGGATCGCAAAGGTCAAGTCAAACGCTTTGAACCTCAACAGAGGGACATCCTCGCCCAAATCCCCGGTTTCTTTGAAATTAGAGACCTGCGGACATTGGAAGAAATCGCGGAGGACACCCCAGAGTAAGGGGTAGGGCTTTAGGTTTTAACCTAAAGCCCTTTTTGTATGTATATAAGCAGATTAGTGGACAACTTCCCAATCAGACGATGTTGGAATGCTAGATATAGAAGAAGTCAGAGCAATCTTTTTAGGTCTGTATGTGACGCCCCGATAAGTAACAGTTGTTGCCAAATTCTGAACATCAATACTTATTTCTTGATAAGTCTTAGCATTTAGGACTAAACTTACAGGCTTTTCAGAGGTTCCGTTTAAAACAAATGTCGTCTTTGACACGTCGTATTGAAGTTCTGCCTCAAAATGAGATCCTTCTTCCAAGGTAATTGTAAAATGGGCACCCCAAAACAACTCATTGGCTTTTCCTTTAAATGTTGAATTGATAAGTGTAAAAGATTGATTGTCACCGTTAAACAAATAACCTTCCTCGGTGACATTAATGACAGAATTTTTGGCAACTGAACCTGAAGGATTTACAAAAGTATTTGAAGCACCTAAAGCACCTATAACATCAACAATCGCGTCTTCAAAATTGAAAGGGCCAGAACTCATAATAGAATAATTTCCACCACTCACGACCTCTAATCGGCATTTTCCGCGGATATTAATAGTTCCCTGTATAAGTTTTTTGTAATTTTTGCTATCTGAATTTTCGTTTTCATCAATAAGTGTGACGTTTTCAAGAACAGCATCAAAAGAATGAATAAGTATTGTATCGGCGGTGTCATTGTATTTTCTTATAACACTTATATTCCGAAGTGAGGAAGTGTCTTGTAATTGAATAACATCGCCTGTTGTTTTAGATATACTTAAGGTGTGACCACCACCGTCAATTGTCGTTCCTTCCGCTACATTGATTGTGGTTTTTGAATCAACGTTAATGTCATTTTTAAGGGTTATGACCTTGCATTTTTTAGACGCTGTTAAGGTTTTAAGGCTTTCTTGATCCCAAGCAATACAAGGTGTTTGGCAAAGCGTAAAGTTTTCGTCCGTTTTGCAATGCGCAATATCGGCACACCATTCTGATTTGTCTGATTTTGTAAACCCAAGAGACTCGCAATTAAAGTTGACGCATTTTTTATATTGCGAATCAAACGGACATAAGATATAGCCGTCCTCGGCGCATTGTGGATCATCATCTTTTGAATAATTTAATTCTTCACAGGTCGGTTGTTTGCTACAATCTAACGCCACCGCCTGATTTGAAAATAAAATTGCTATTAAAAATAAAACGTACTTCATTCTTTCCTCCTTGTTCGTCACTATTTCCGCCGTCATTGTCACTCTGAGCGTCAGCGAAGAGTCCAGGGCAACAAATTAGCTATATTGTTCCTGGATGCTTCGCGAATGGTGCTAACGCACCAAAGCTCAGCATGACGTTTGAGGGAATTTTTTCCCTTTCTCAAAAAAACGTACGTTTAAATGTTCATTTCATCAAGAAAATAACCTTTTGAAAAATCTTGAAAATTTTCCTTGACAAATTGCACATTTAAAGGTACCTTTTTTTGCACACGTTTTGAAGATAAGTTATTGATTTTAATGGCAATGTTTGCGTCATTCTGAAACCCCTTTAGGGGTTGAAGAATCCAGGACAAACGAATCAAATTGTCTTGCTGAACGCCCTAAACGTCATGCTGAACTTGTTTCAGCATCTCTTTATGAGCTCCCGAAACGTTCTTGCTCGTAAGTGTTGCCTTTATAGCAACCCTAACTCGCTTCGGTCACCGCTCTGTAACGCTTGCAGTGGCGCCTGCCGGCACCAAAGCAAGCTAACAATCGCGTTATCTCGCTTTCCAAACACCAATTACTTTTGTTGTTTTTAGGCTCTAGGTTTTGTTGTGCATATTTTGGGAAAAAACAAGTTATTGAAAAAAGGTGTAAAAAATTCTTGACAAGGGTTATCTTTTGACGTACTTTCTTTGTGTATATCAAAACATAAGTTATTGATTACGTAGGTCCTAGTAGAAGTACAGGCGGAGAGTGGTAACACTCTCCGCCTGTACGTTTCATTACAACGAATCGCAAGCGAAAAACCCAAAACTAAAAACTTTATCCAGTCTTAATCACTTTTGGAAATGATAAAGGTCTTGGAAAAAGTAATTAGGGCTTGTTTGAAACACTTGGGCAAGTTTTAAGAGCATATCAGGATAAATTTCTGTTTGACCATACTCATAATTTTTGTATTCATCAACAGGCAATTCCAATAATTCAGCGGCTGTATCTAAATCTAGATAAAGTTCTTCCCTGCGGCGCATAATCCGCGTTCCAATTAACAAACGACGCATCAGCTCAGAAACAACATTTTCTTGTTTTTCTTTTTTTTTAATTTTGTTTTCCATTTCTTTTTCCATTTTTTTATTTTCGTTTTCCATTTCTTTTACCATTTTTTTATTTTCGTTTTCCATTTCTTTTCCTTTTTGTTTTAAACAGTTATTATACAATTGTGTTTTTTAGAAAAGCACAAGCAATAATTGCACATTTTTAAACCAAATGTCAATATAAAAATATAACTAATGGTGTGTTTTTCTATTTTTATTAAAAATTAAAAAACCAAAAAGAGAAGGTAAGAAAAAACAATTATCCGTAAAATCAACAACTTATCGCCAAAACATATGCAAAAAAAGGTACCTTTAAATGTGCATTTTGTCAAGCAAAATTTTTTGAGATTTTTCAAAAGGTTATTTTCTTGATGAAATGAACATTTAAACGTACGTTTTTTTGAGAGAGATTCTCAAAGGTCATCCCAAACTCGTTTCGGGAGCTCATAAAGAGATGCTGAAACAAGTTCAGCATGACGTTTGGGGCGTTTTGGGATGACTTTTGGGGTCTTGGGATGACTTTTGGGGCGATTCGGGGTGACGATTTGGAGGGGATGCTGAAACAAGTTCAGCATGACGTTTAGGGCGTTCAGCATGACGTTTGGAGTCGTTTCGGGATAACGATTCGGATGAGTTTATTGTCCTGGATTCTTTGGCGGTAAACCGCCTCAGAATGACGATTTTTGAGGAGTGTCAGGATGACGTAGAGTTTTCAAAACACCAAAAGTAATTGGTGTTTGGAAAGCGAGATAACGCGATTGTTAGCTTGCGAGGCGATGACAAGCGCCAAAGCAAGCGTTACAGAGCGGTGACCGAAGCGAGTTAGTTTTGCGATGAACGCAAAACTTACGAGCAAGTAGAAAAAGGACTTCTTAATTTAAGGAGGAAAGAATGAAGTACGTTTTATTTTTCATAGCAATTTTATTTTCAAATCAGGTGGTAGCGCTGAATTGTGAAAAGCAACCAACTTGCGAGGATTTAAATTATTCAAAAGATGATGATCCACAATGTGCTGAGGATGGCTATATTCTTTGCCCATTTGATTTTTCCTATAAAAAATGTGCGGAATTTGACTGTGAGAAGTTAGGGTTTACACAATCCAATAAATCCTCTTGGTGTGGTAAAATTTCAAAATGTCCGAACGATGAATCTTACACGGCATGCAAAGCGCTTTGTGACATCGGCGATGTTTATTATGCGGACGGCACTTGTGGCTATGCCAATGATTATGACGGCTCTAAAACCCCTGTCGGCGTGGTGTATTGGGTTACGGATAATGGTCGCCACGGCAAAGTGATTAACCTGCATGATTTAGGTAAAGAATCAGAGAGTTCTCCATTTGATCCTCGTAATCCTTATAATACAGAATATAGATATCTTTATTGGGGATATTTTAACTATGATATTCCAGAACTGACAAATTATGATCAATCCAATGTTATTGATATGCTTAGAGAACATAATCCTGATTTATATGATGGCAAAGGGAATACAGATAAGATTTTAGAGGCAGAAGGACCAAGTTGTAACTTTGGAGTTAGTACAGCAGATTACTACAAATATTGTGTTCCAGAGGCGGCGCAGGCAGCACGAGATTTTTATCCACTGGAAAGCCTTAAAAACGATTCTAAAGTCGGCAAAGGGAAATGGTATTTGCCTGCTATTGGAGAGCTAATGGATTTATATGGTTATGATAATAATCAATTAACGGAATATTATGGGACATCAGGTTCAAATGGCGACAATAAGAATATTATAAATAACACATTAAATGCCTTAAAAGGTAAAGATGTAGAAACTGGAATGTTATCAGATTGTTACTATTGGTCATCTTCAGAGTATAATAATGAAGACTCAAGGAGTTTCAACATGAGTGTCGGTCATCGGACGACTACCCATAAGTATGGTTATCATTGTGTCCGGGCAAGCTTAGAGTTTTAGCTTGTAACCCTCTTCTGTTTGTTCATATCGTAAAGGTATGTTTTAAAAACGTTTGTTAAATCGGCTTTGGTATAACCGTGCGTTATGGTAACTTCGGCGTTAAATTTGTTCTTAAACCATGTTCTTTGGCGTTTGGCATATTGTCTGGTGTGCTGTTTGGCTAATATTGTTGCTTGAGCCAAGGTTAAGTCGCCTTTAAGATAAGCTCTTAATTCCGGCACGCCCAAAGCGTTCATTGCGGGTAGCGATTCATCTAAACCTTTTTGAACCAAAGTTTCAACTTCTGCTAAAGCGCCTTTTTCTAGCATCTTGTCAAACCTTGAATAACAACGCGTTTCTAATTCTGACATTGGCGGACAAATTTCCACCGTTTGAAAACGCGCTTCCGGCAAAGTTTGAACAAGTGGCTTTAAATGCCAATCTGAAAGCCTGATTCCTGTTTCAAGCCAAACTTCATAAGCCCGACAAATGCGCGTTTTATCCGCGGCATTTAAGCGCTCGGCAATTGGTTGATCTATTTGTTTTAGATTTTCCCATAAATATTTTAGGCCTTTTTCTTCTAAAAGATTGTTCACGCGCGTCCTTGTTTCAGGCGATGTTGGCGGAACAGGCGTCGTGCCGTGAATGAGGTTATCAAGATAAAAACCCGTGCCACCAACCACAACAGGCGTTTGATTGTTAAGCCATGCTTTTTTGATTTCTTCCACCGCTAATTTAAGCCAATCTACAACATTACCGCGTACCGATGGATCTAAAATTTCAAACAAACGATGGGGGCATTTTGCTTTTTCTTCAGCTGTCGGGCAAGCCGTGATAATCGGCAAGCCCTGATAAATCTGCATAGAATCGGCATTGATAATCGTGCCGTTTTTTTCAAGCGCTAAATCCAGCGCCAAAGCCGTTTTGCCCGATGCGGTCGGTCCGCCGATAACCCAGACTAAATTTTGCGACACGTGGCATTCTCCACAAGTTTTTGGCATAAATCTTCATACGAAATGCCAATGTAACGCGCTTGCTCGGGGACTAATGAAAGCGGCGTCATTCCGGGGTTGGTGTTAATTTCTAGAAAAACAACGCCGTCTTCTTCGTTATAACGAAAATCTGAGCGCGAAACCGTGTTGCACCCTAAAACCCGATGAATCTTTTCAGCATAAGCCATAGCCGTTTTAGCAACATCATCAGGAATTTGCGCGGGCAAAATATGCCGCGTGATGCCTGAAGTGTATTTTGCCTTATAATCATAAAAACCGCTCTCCATTTTAAGCTCCGTCACCGCGCAAGCCTTGTTGTTGACAACCGCAACCGTTAATTCTCTGCCGGCGATGTATTTTTCAATTAATAAAAGGCGGCTTAAGTCTTTATAAAAAACGCTTTTGACGTCCTCTTCGTTGCGAACAATATAAACGCCTACGCTTGAACCGTCGCTTTGAGGTTTAACCACATAAGGAAACGGAATTTGCGTTTTATGCTCTAAATAATCAGCAAATGTGAGGGTTTCAGAAGGTGCAACCTTAATCCCATAAGCCGCGGCAATTTTTTTGGTAACGCTTTTGTTCATGCCAAAGCATGAGGCGGACATACCTGAATGCGTATAAGGAATTTGAAGTAAATCTAAAAAGCCCTGAACAGCGCCGTCTTCGCCCCAATTGCCATGAAGCGCATTAAATACAACATCAGGCTTAAAAGAGCGCAAGTCTTTCAAAAAATCTGGCGCTGACTTTAAGTCGTGTCTTAAAACCTGATAACCTTTGCTCTCTAAGGCTTCACAAATGCCCGTGGCACTCACAAGACTAACATCGCGTTCGGCCGAAAATCCGCCACATAAAACCAAAACTTTCTTTTTCATTGTTTTTTTCCTTTATTTCTTACAATTTTTTGCTAGTATAGGGGCAAAAATTTAAGAAAGCATAAAATTAATGAAAAAATTTGTTGTTTTTTATATCCTTTTTGCGCTCGTACCTTGGACGGCGGAAGGGCGCATGATAAAAGCCGATTATGATGTTGATGTGGGTGTTTTTGACGCTGCGCAAATGAGCGTTTCGTATGTTATTAATCCAAAGCTCTATGATTTGCAAACAACTGTGACGACTGATGGCGTTTTTGATGCTTTTTATCCGTTTAAGGCCTCTTATCATGCATCAGGATATTTTAAGGAACAACGCGCGCAAAGCACCGATTATCAATATAAGGCCCAATCACGTTCTCATTTGCGTACCAAACGCCTTATATTTAATGCGCAGGGTCTTCCAATTATGCGTGAAAGCGCAAAAGACGGTAAGCAAAAAACTGTTGCTGTTGAGCCTTTTAAAGATGTTTACGATGCGCATGATTTGTTTTCGGTTTTTGCCCTTTTGAACCGACAAATTCAAACGCAAGGAAAATGCGCCGCCAACCTTAAAGTTTTTGATGGTAAAAAACAATATGTTGTGACAACCCAAGATGAAGGGGAAGAAATTTTACCCAAAAAGCCAGATTTGCCTTTGAAAAAATGCTCGCTTCAAATTGAAGAAGCCCAAGCAGGTGATGAAGATGCCCTTTGGCAGATGAGTTCTAATCGCCCAATGTTCTTTTGGCTTGCAACTGAACCTGAAACAGGACTTTCGTATATTGTGCAAATTCAGATTGCGTCAACACCGTTGGGAAAAGTTGTCGCGCGTTTAGAAAATCTTGAAGTAAAGGATTAATTTTATGAAAAAACCAGAATTATTGCTTCCGGCGGGCTCACTTGTGAAATTAAAAACGGCTTTGCTGTATGGCGCAGATGCTGTTTATGCCGGCACGCCCGATATGAGCCTGCGGACACAATCCGCCTTTACCGCAGATGATTTGTCGGAAGGCATTTCTTGGACGCATCTACAAGGTAAAAAAATTTATTTAACGCTTAATTTGTATATTCATGATGAAGAAGCTCAAAAATTGCCACAGTTTGTAGATACACTTCGCGCCTTAAAGCCCGACGGCGTTTTGGTAGCAGATCCCGGGGTGTTTTATTATTTGAAAGAAAATGCACCGGAGCTTAATCGGTTTGTTTCCACACAAGCCAATATTTGTTCGGCAGAAAGTGTGCGCTTTTGGCAAAGTATGGGCGCAAAACTTTGCGTTTTGGGGCGCGAGGTTACGTTTGCCGAAACTTCACGCATTCGTCGTCAATGCCCCGATGTGATGCTTGAAATGTTTATTCATGGCGCGATGTGTATGTCATATTCCGGTCGTTGTCTGATTTCTAATTTTTTGGCAGATCGTAGCGCGAATAAGGGAAAATGCGCTCATTGTTGCCGCTGGCATTATAAGCTTCATCTCAGGCTGAAAGACGGCTCAGTTAAAGCTATAGAAATTAATGAACAAAACAAAGACGCGTTTGAGTTTTTGGTGGAAGAAGATTTTCGCCCTGGCGAGTTTTATGAAGTGGTTGAAGATGAACATGGCGGCTACTTCTTTAATTCAAAAGATTTGTGCCTGATGCCAAGGTTGAATGAAATTTTGCCAATCGGTATGGATTCATTAAAGGTTGAGGGGCGCAACAAAACCGAATATTATGCCGGCACGGCGGCGCGTGCTTATCGCCAAGCTATTGATGATTGGTTTGAAAACCCTGACCAATGGGATTATCAAAAATATATGCCCGATTTATATACGCTCCAAAACCGCGGTTATTGCTTAGGTTTTCATGATGGCAAACTGACAAATCTAAGCCAAAATTATGAATATACGCGAACCCTAGGAAATTGGCTTTTTGCCGGCTCTATTGTTTGTTGGGAAGGCAATGACGCTATTTTTGAGGTGCGCAACTATATTAACGGTGGCGAATTTATTGATTTTTTAATTCCGAATACTTTAGAATGTCTGCGCTTGGTGCTTGATTCGTTTGAAGATGCCCAAAGTGGCGAAATAACGCCTCGTGTTTCAGCTGGACAAGGCAAAAAAATCAGAATTAGGCCGAATCAGTGGTCGCGTCCCATTGAAGAAGTAAAGCGCTTGTTGCCACAATATGCTCTGGCTCGCAAACCGCAAATCTTGACAGGGGAAAATAAGCGCCTCTATGATTCAAAAACGGCAGAATTTGCTGATTTGATTCAAAAAGTTTAAAACTTATTGTCCTTTATTATTTATTTTTTAATAACCGCTCTTATATCATACGAAACATTAAGGAGAATTGCTCACATGTATGATTTGGAAACAGGTTTGAATGTGTTTTTGAATATGAATCCGCAAATTTTGGCGGCGTCTATTCTTATTGTGAGCTATATTATCCTTTTTACAGAAAAGTTAAATCGGGCGGTGGTGGCACTTTTGGGCGCTTCCGTGATGATATTTACCGGCATTTTGACACAAGAAACCGCGCTTGCCGGCATAGATTTTAATACCATTGCTCTTTTAATTGGCATGATGTTGATTGTTGGTATTGCTGAAAAATCAGGTATGTTCCAGTTTGCGGCTATCGGCGCGGCTAAACTGGTACGCGCTTCACCGCGAGGCATTTTGATTATGCTAGGCCTTGTGACGGCTTTATTTTCGGCGCTTTTAGATAATGTGACAACCGTTTTACTTGTGGTGCCGGTAACGTTTCAAATAACGAGGCATCTTAAACTTAATCCGTATCCATTTTTGCTGATGGAAATTTTTGCTTCCAACATTGGCGGCACGGCAACACTCATTGGTGATCCGCCAAATATAATCATCGGCTCGGCGCTTGGACTTTCGTTTATGGATTTTGTGTATGAGCTAACGCCGATTGTCATTTTGAATATGTTGCTTTTAATTGTTTGCTTTGACTTTTTGTGCGGGCGCAAAATGACAGCCACCACGGAAGATAAAGCTCAAATTATGGAAATTAAGGCGGTTGATAGCATTACTAACCGCAAGCTTTTGGCACAATCGCTTTTTGTTTTGTTGCTTGTGATTGCTGGTTTTGTCGCGGCAGAATATCTTCATTTACATAATGGCACAATCGCTTTGTTTGGCGCGGCTTTTCTTTTGATGTTGCACACCACAGGATTACCGCATAATGAGCGCGATCATCGTGTGGAAGCGGCGTTTGCTATGGTAGATTGGACAACAATCTTCTTTTTCTGCGGGTTGTTTGCTATTGTTTATGGCTTGGAAGAAACAGGTGTTTTAGAGCTTTTGGGCAATTATTTTATTAGCCTGACAAAAGGTAGTGTGGTTAAGGCCTCGTTTTTGGTCTTGTGGGCTTCGGCTCTGGTTTCAACCGCGATTGATAATATTCCATTTGTGGCAACCATGATTCCAACACTTAAATCTATGGAAGTTTCGCTTGGTGGTCGCGAAGCGATGATGCCCGTTTGGTGGGCGCTTTCACTCGGGGCTTGCTTTGGGGGCAACGGCTCTCTTATCGCCGCTTCTGCCAATGTGATTGTCGCTGGTCTTGCCCAACGTGAAGGGCGTCAAATTAGTTTCTTGGGATTTTTGAAGTGGTCTTTGCCGGTTATGTTTGTTTCAGTTTTAACCGCGTCGCTTTATTTGTATCTCAGGCACTTTATATAAGGGAATAAGATGACTGAACTTTTTTTGAACTTTCCTGAAATTAATTTACGCTGGTTATCAATTGTTTTGGTCGCGGTTTGCTATACCATTCTGTTTAGCGAAAAAATGAATCGGGCAGTGATTAGCCTTTTGATTGCCACCTTTATGATTCTTTGCGGTATTTTAACGCAAACCGAAGCTTTTCAAGGCATAGATTTTAATACCATTTCACTTTTGATTGGCATGATGATTATTGTTAATATTACGGAGCGTTCCGGCTTGTTTCAGTTTGTGGCACTTTGGAGCGCTAAAAAAGTGAGGGCAAACCCGTTTGGCATTATGATTATGCTTGGCATTGTGACGGCTATTTTTTCGGCGTTTTTGGATAATGTGACGACGGTTTTGCTGATTGTGCCAGTAACATTTCAGATAACACGAAAACTTGAAATTAATCCATATCCATATTTGCTTTTGGAAATTTTTGCTTCTAATATTGGCGGAACGGCAACGCTTATTGGTGATCCACCAAATATTTTAATAGGCTCGGCGCTTGGGCTTTCGTTTATGGATTTTATTCGGACGCTGATGCCTCTTGTTGCTTTTGTGATGATTGTTCTTGCGGTATTGTTTAGCTTTATTTGGCGACGTTGTCTAAAAACAACCGATCGCAACCGCGCTATCGTGATGATGATTGACGAACGCGAAAGTATTTTAGATTCCAAACTTTTATGGCAATCTTTGAGTGTTTTGTTGTTGGTTATTTGCGGTTTTATCTCTGCCGAACATATTGGCATTGCCAACGGCGTGATTGCTCTTTGTGGCGCGGCGGTTCTTTTGATGCTTTATACACTTCAGATGTCACATCAGGAACGTGAAAGTCAAACCGAATCAATTCTAAACTTAGTGGACTGGACAACAATCTTCTTTTTCTGTGGTTTGTTTATGATGGTTCATGGTTTGGAAGTGCAGGGCATTTTGGAAGATGCCGGTGCTTATCTTTTAGATTTAACCAAGGGAAATATTCAGCATACGACGTTTTTGGTGCTTGGCGTATCAGCGGCCTTTTCAAGCGTGATTGATAATATTCCGTTTGTGGCAACCATGATTCCTATGCTTAAATCTATGGAAGCCTCTTTGGGTGGTCGCGAAGTGATGATGCCTATTTGGTGGGCGCTTTCGCTCGGGGCTTGCTTTGGTGGCAACGGTACTCTGATTGGCGCGTCCGCGAATGTGATTGTCGCCGGTCTTGCCCAACGTGAAGGGCGGCCGATTGGTTTTATGCGGTTTTTGATTTGGTCGGTGCCAGTTATGCTCATCAGCATTTTAAGCGCGGCAGTTTACCTTTATCTTTTATATTTTATGAAAGCTTAATTTGTTTCGTTTTGACGGGCTAATTCTGCATCAATAGCTTCATTAAGCTCTTTTTGCTCTTGCTCTTCGCGCTTTAGTTCAGCGGCTTCTGAGGCAATTGCCTTTGAAAATTCGTCCGCAGGCAAAGAAATGCTTTCTTCATTTTGCTGACGTAAAAATTCTTCATCAATTCGGAGCAAATTTTGAGGCTTGCCGTCATCAGGCTCTTGATACTCGGGCTTTGTCTGCGCGGTTTGTTCTTCTTGATAAGAAGCTTCTTTTATTTGGATATTTTGTTCCGTTTCAAGCGGCATTTCATTAATTTGTGGCAACTCTTGAACAGGTTGATTTTGCACTTGTTGCGGTAAAATATCGCGTTGTGCCAAAGCCTCAGCAGATAAGAGCGCCTCGGGCTTTACATCGGTATTAATGCAACGCAAAAGCCAAACATCATAAATGGGGTGTTCTACCGCATGCACGGCTGGCGAAGATGAAAACATCCAACCTTTGAAAATGTTTTGTTCCTGACCGGAAAAATCTTTATCAGCCACGTCCACAAAAGCAAAATTTTCAGGAATTTCATCTTCTGTGCGTGTTTTGCAAGCTCTGACAACAACCGAAAAACTACCAAAAGCCACCTCGCCCCCGACAGGAACATTGATAATATTGACGCGTCCAGTAATTTTATCTAGGGCTTGCATTTGCGCCGTATTCATATCTAGTTGCGCGGCTGACGCCGGAAGCGCGCCCCATAAAACAAATAAGAATGAACAAATTTTCGTTTTATTTACCATTGTCTGTGACCATAAAGATGATTTCGCCCACCATATCTTCAAGCGACTTAAAGTCTTTGGTGTTTGTTAAAGTGTCGCCGTCTTGCAGATATTGTTTTGATTTTCCGGGTTCAAGCTTAATAAATTTGTTGCCCATTAAGCCGTCACCAACAATAGATGCCTCGCTATCTATTGGTAGTTTAACATTATCGGCAATGCTTAAGGTAACATCTGCCATATAGTCATCGCCATTAAGTTTTTGGTTGACAACCGTGCCGACTTTAATGCCATTAATCCGCACATCAGAACCCACATTTAGGCCGCCCACTTTTAAAAAGCGCGCGTTGAGCTGGTAGCCCTTGACAACCTGTAAATCAGATACGCGATATGCAAATAGCAGAAAAAACACCGCTACAAACAAAACCACAAAGCCCATAATCGTTTCAACCGGTTTTTTATTCATCTTCCATTCCTTCTTCCGTATTTTCAAGTTTTTGAGGTTTTTTATTTTTGCCCATGCTCACAATCCTGTCCAAAAGCTCTTCCAAGACCATCGCATCTTGTGTGTATACAAAAAAGCCGTCATTTTCCAAATATGTTTCAGAGCCACCGGGTTCAATTTCAATATATTTATTACCCATTAAACCGGAGCTGACAATTGAAGCGCTACTATCGTCTGGAACTTTAATGCCTTCTTTGATTTCCATTTTTAAAATAGCGTTAAAGTTATCATCAAGCGTGGCGGATGTGACGCGACCAACATCTAAACCCGCCATACGAACTTTATCGCCCACAAGCAAGCCATCTGTGCGACCGAAAGAGGCGTTGAGATAATAAAAATTTTCATCAATATGCTTGTAATTGTGTTTTGAAAAAGCCATTAAAAAAAACATAAAACAAAACGCAACAACAGCACAAAAACCAAATGAAAATGCTTTACTTTGATCAGGTGTATATTTGTTTTCCACTTCAACCTCGCTTTACTTTATTCTTTTAAATAATGCAAAAATTAAAATTTGTCACGCATATTTTTTTAGATTTTGCTCTTTTTTTCCTTTGAAGCCGCAAAATGAAGATTATATTGAGGTTTATGTTAAAGGAAAAGCAAACAGATTACGAGCTTACCGCGCAAATTAGCTCGGCTTCGGGGCGCTTGGCTTTTATTGAAAAGCTGGCGGGGCTTGGCTATTGGGAAATGGATTTAAAAGAACGCCGATTTTTTTGTTCGGACGAGGTTTATAAGCTTATTGGCGCGTCGGCGCAAGATATGCCAAAAATCAAACTCAAAGATATTATGCCGACAGCCGATTATCAGCTGTTTTTTAAAAAATTGCGCCGCTTAAAGCGTACGCGCGGGCAAAATAATTGGGAAATCAAACTTCAGTCTCTTGGCGGAAAAATGTTGCATTGCCAAGTGCGCGCGGCGTTTTTTTGCATTCGTTCACAAGAGATTTTGGCAGGTACGATTCAAGATTTGAGCGAATTTATTGAAACACGCAACAAATTGCGCCGCGCCGATAAGGAAAAATCTTATTTTTTAGCGCAGGCGAGTCACGATTTAAGACAACCGCTTCAAGCGCTTTTGTTGTTTTTAGATTTGTTTGACACGTCACAATTAAATGACACGCAACGCGATTTATTCCAAAAAATTTTAAAAACAACCGATAATCTAAAAACACTTTTGAATCACGTTTTAGATTTATCTAAATTGGAATATGGGGGAACGGAAGTTTGTCCGAAATTTTTTAACATTGGGGTTTTGTTAAGCGATTTATCGCAAGAATTTCAAGACATAGCGACAAGTCAGAATCTGGAATTTGAATATTTGATTTGCAATCTGATGATTTATGACGACGCTTTTTTGATTGAACGTGTTTTGCGAAATTTGTTAAGCAATGCTTTTAAATTTGCAAAGTCTAAAGTGAGCATTTGTTGTGAAGAAAAACCCTTATTTATTTTGATTAAGGTTTGTGATGACGGCGTTGGCATTAACGCGGAGGAGCAAGAAGCCATATTTCATGAATTTTATCGTGGGCAAAACGCTCATCAATCGCATTTAGACGGCGCGGGTTTGGGGTTGGCTATTGTTCAAAAGATTGTCAAGCTGATTCATGGTGAAATCAGCCTTCAATCGGCGCTCGGTCAAGGAAGTTGCTTTACGCTTAAACTGCGCAAGAAAAAATAAATTTAATCCTGATTGCCTTCTTCACTACCGCTTGCGGCGTTGATAATGGCGTTTTTGACCAATGTATAATGATCGTTTGTCAGGTTTAAAAGGCAACGTTCACGATTATAAGATTCACTGCCAATACCGTTTACAGACGCAGCGACAAACAGAGCGCAATAACGGTTGCGATAAGCTAACCAACTGCCGTACATGTCTTTTAAATTGCCTTGGCTTAAACTGCTACCTTTATTAAATTTTTGGATGAGCGGATTTTTTGCCATATTTACATAGACATCTTGAATTTCTTTTATCAGGCGCGCCGTTTCGGCTTTCATACATAAAGCGGTTTCGTCATCGCTTCGCGCGTTGTTTAAGCAATTATCGTAAGTTTGCGTTTGGGCTTTTGCATTGAATGAAAGCAAAAATATGATTAAAAAAGCTAAAATTTTTTTCATTAAATTTCTCCTTAAACGTTATAATAAATGACCTTTTCTTAAAATGTTTTGCGCCGTCGCGGTATAAGTACCCGAAGAGGTGTGTATGATGAAGGGCGGTAAAACTTCTAGTGGCGCTTTGGCGCTTTTTTGCGCTGAAATAATAACACGTTTGGCGTTTTGCCCTTTTTTAGAATATAAAAATCTGATTTTGATGTTGCCGGTTTTATTTTGCAAAGCACTTAAAATTTGTTGCAGTGCTTCGGCGCGATGAATAATATAAAACCAACCGAATTGTTTGAGGTTTTTAAGGCAAATATCAATCCAGTCATTTAAGCTCAAATGATTCATGTGGTTCGCCGTTGATTTGCATAAATCAGGCGAGGCGGGACTATTTTCAAAATAAGGCGGATTAGTTACAATGTGGTCGTACAAAACTTTGTTAGCCGCGCGAGGAGCAGTCTTAATATCTTTTTCAAGGTATGACACATTTTGAAAACCATTTAACAAAGCGCTTTCTTTGGCAAGGTTCAATAAATCGGGCTGAATTTCCCAACCGGTGATTTTGTTTTGAGGATAATGGTGCGCCAAGCATAGCGATACCGCACCCGTGCCAGCGCCGACATCTAAAATGTGGTCTGTTTTTTTTACTTTTTGCACAGATGCCGCCAAAAATACCGCGTCAATAGCGGCGCGATAACCCGTTTTAGGTTGCAAAATTTTGACTTTTTGATTCAAAAGATAATCTGTTGTTTTGTTTTGCATCGGCTTGCCTCTAATGAAAGCATAATCTTTATTTGTTAAAAAATTATTGCTTTGGCTTTAACAAAAAACAACACTTTTGTGTCAATGCCTTGGTTATCAGGCATTGACACAAAAAAGGGGTTACAAACTAAAACTGCAGGCTCACACGAACACAGTTCTGATCGCTCTTAAAGACGGTATACCGGTTACCAGTATCCATATTCAGTCCCCATAAAGTGGTACGAAAAGCCTCTGACGACGACGAATAGGTATCTGTTAACTTTTCAGCACTAACGCCCTTACCCTTTAAAGCATCCAATGTGTTGTTAACAAGCGTCTTATGATCTCCTTTCGCACCTGATGTTCCAGAGTGCTTTGTTATTAGGCTGTTATCACAGCCATATAAGTCCATAAGCTCCCCTATCGCCGGTAAATACCATCTCCCTTGACCAACTCTTAAATCGTTTTCCAACCCTTCCAACGGATAAAAATCCCGCGCCGCACGCGCCGCTTGCGGGACACAATATTTATAATAGCTTGATAGGATATATTCATATGAACATCTAGGTTTTTGCGCCGCTAATATCTTATCCGTATTCCCTTTGCCGTCATATAAATCTTCATCCCTACTCTGTAGTTGTGTTAACATATTGGTATAATCATAATTCGTCAGTTTTTCAACATCATAGTCATAATACCCCCAATAAAGCTCATATCTTGTATCATACGGATTCGCTGGATCAAATGGTTTGTTAGTTGCTTCCCTCCCTAAATCTTTCAGATTAATCACTTTGCCGTGTTTGCCTTCATCACTGACCCAATACACCACGCCAACCGGTATTTTGCCTGAACCTTGAGTATAGTTGTTCACATCGCCACAACTTCCGTCCGCATAAAACACATCGCCAATGACACAACTCTTAATACATTTGTCATCATCTAATATATACCCATCCTTACACACCCAAGATTTACATTTATTCTCTTGACATACAGAATAAGGGCTTGTACAAGTGGCGTTTTCGGGAACAGTCACAGATGTTGTATTATCTGTGCAATCTTTATATTTATCATTGCAACATTGTGTCCCTAAAGTGCCTTCGCCTTTGTTGTCATTATCCCAAGTGCAAATAGCATCAACATTGCATTGGCATTCATAACACGGACTGTTTCCCGAATAATAACCATTAGGTGTTTTGGTGGCTCCATATAATCCAGAGTAACAGTTCGCTGTGTCACTAGACGTGTCGCCTTTTAAGCAAGCCGCAGGGACACAAGCTGTCTTTTCTGCATTTGGTGTCCAGTAGTTGTCACAAGATATAACTTGTTTTTTAACAATTTCGCCACTTTGGCAATCGCCACATTGCGCGTGTGCCGGACAAACCGTGATGTTATACCCTTCGCAAGTATTTGCTAAACAACTTGCTCCTGATGCATAATAGCCGTACTTGCAATCCCAACCTGTATAACCTGCTTTGTTACACCCGTCACAGTAATTTTTACCTGTGGCATGATCAGGCACAGTTACAGGCGCACAAGTTGTGTTACAAGTGGCGTATTTGCCGTTACAACATGGATCTTCTAAAGTTCCATTTGCACCCCTCTTACTCTCATCCCA
>CANPYS010000025.1 GCA_947588655.1 uncultured Alphaproteobacteria bacterium
TGTTATGCGCAAACTTATCCTCTTTGCTAACTCTTCCCTTAAACCTTGTGCATAACTCTTTTATCTGGGTTGATGACTTTTAGGATGGTTTCGGGATGACGATTCGGATGTATTGTTTGTCCTGGACTCTTCGCTCTTGCTCGTAAGCTCTGCTCTTTGAGCAGTCGCTAACTCGCTTCGGTCACCGCTCTGTAACGCTTGCTTTGGCGCCTGCCGGCACCAAAGCAAGCTAACACTCGCGTTATATCGCCTAAAAAACAACAATTACTTTTGTTGTTTTTATAGGCTCTACAGCATGACATTTGGGGTTGTTTTGGGATGACGATTCGGATGTATTGGTTGTCCTGGATTTCTCGCAAATGACGGAAGAAAGTATCAGAATAGTGTGACAGTAGGTAATCCGCTTTCCGCCTTTCCAATACAAAAAAGACCCTTTCTAAACTGTCTAAATTTTGGGGACAATTCAAAAAGGGGCTTTTCTTTTTTATAAAGGAATAAAAAACTTAGTTATTATTCAAGATTGCAAAAATCTCTTCTTTTGTTTTTGCTTGCCGCAACTTGGCGCAAATATCTTCATTTTTCAAAAGTCTTGAAAACAACGCCAAAGCCGTCAAGTGATCAGCGCCACTATTTTCAGGTGAAACAAGCATAAAAACCAAATCAACAGGTTTGGCGTCAACCGCGCCAAAATCAATAGGCGTTGACAAGCGCGCAAAAACGCCAATAACTTGCTCCAAGCCCTCAATGCGCGCGTGCGGAAAGGCCGTACCAGCGCCATAGCCGGTAGAGCCCAAATTTTCGCGCTCCCAAATAGCATCAACAAACAGGCGTTCATTCATACCGGCAACATTCGCCGCCTTTGCGGAAAGCTCCTGCAACAACAGACGTTTGTTGTTAGCTTTAATATCGGGATAAACGCAATTTATTGATAATATGTCAGAGATTTTCATCTTCAATATCCTATATTTTATTCAGCCTTAGGTTCAACCCAGCCAATATTGCCATCTTTGCGGCGATAAACCATGCTGATGTGTCCATTAGCGCTGTTACGGAACATAATAGCGTATTCATTGACCAAGTCCATATACATCACGGCCTCGCTCACGGTGCAAACCGGAATATTGGCATCTGTTTCGGCAATCGTGATAGGAGCGTCAACGTCAACATCAAGTTCATCTTCTGTTTCATGAAGAGGCAAGACAGCCTGATAAGCAAGTTCTGCCAAGCCGATTTTGCTTTTATGGTCATTCAGTTTATTTTTATTGCGGCGGAGTCTTGTGGCGATATGTTCATTGGCATTGTCAAAAGCCGAATAAGGATCGCCCGCCAAGCCTGAGCCTTTCAAAACCATATTTTTTGCCGGATGAACGGTAACTTCTGCGCTAAATTCTTCGCCTTCTTTAGAAAAAGCGACAGTGCAACTCAACGGCGCGCTAAAATATTTCGTAACAGAATTTTCAATAGCTTCTTCAACATGTTTACGGAGTCTATCTCCAATATCAACTTGTTTGCCGGTCAATGTAATATTCATTTTTTTCCTCTTAATATAATAAATGTTAAACAGAGTCGTAATTTCATTTACTCTGAGGATATAACAACCGAAAATTAGAACAAAGTCAAGCTTAATTTACACGCAAATCAAATTATTAAAAAGCCAAAATAGCGCGAATAAGGTGCGAATCGTAAAAGCCATCATCTGTTCTTTTCCCGTTGGCACAAACAAACCAACTAGCAGATAGATTTCTATAACTTGAAGTAAAAAAGCAAGGTTGGTCACTCAATTTTTCAGCTGTTATGCCTTTACTTGTCAAAATCTCCACGGTTTTATCTATAATGGCTTGGGTGGTGTTTTTAGCGCCACTCGCATCATTAATGAACGTTTTGATTTCATTGATCTCTACAGGGCTTAAATACAAAAGCTCCCCGATTGCCGGAATATACCATTTCCCTTGCCCAACAATAGGCGAATTTTTGAGGCTTTCAGTTGGGCTATAAGCATTAACGGCAATTGCTCCTGTGGCTTGGCAATAATACGGATAATTTGGATCTGTTGACGGAATATCATTACACTGACAAAAGTTCGGGCGTTCCAACATTGCTTGGGTGTTGCCTTTGCCGTCGTATAATTCCAAATTGCCATTTTTCAATTCATTGAGGATTATAGAGTCCCCAAAAACTGTTATGTCCTTTGGCACACATGTTCCCATGGGCATCATACTCGTAGAAGCACTAGAGGATTCTTTATTAGGTGGAAATCCAAAGAACTTTTGTTTTGGTGGCACATGCGTCAAGGAAAGGACTTTACCGTGATAACCGCCGTCTGTTGTATAAAAGACAATACCGGCGGGCGTTTTACCTGAAGATGCGTCATAATCTTGCGCATAACCGCAAGTGCCGTCCGAATAATACACATCGCCAATTTCACAAAGGGCTTTACAAGCCGTGTAGGTTTTATCGTTCGGACAAAAGGCAAGCTTTCCGCACCAACCCGATTTATTGGATTGTGTAAACCCAAGCGATTCGCAATTAAAATTGACGCACTTTTTATAATTGGAATCAAACGGGCAAATTAAATAGCCATCCGCTAAACAATTTTGATTATCGTCTGTAGAATACCCCAATTCTTCACAACTTGGCGCTTGCGCACAATTAAGCGCCACTGCTTGATTTGAAAACAAAACCATCATCAAAAATAAAATATACTTCATTCCTTGCTCCTTAATTATAAAATTCCCCGAATCGTCATCGCGTTATCTCGCTTTCAAAACACCAATTACTTTTGGTGTTTTGAAAACTCTATGGAATGACTTTTGAGGGAATTTTTTCCCTCTCTTGTTCTAGCCAAAGAAATGTGGAGAGTGGTGCAGATAAAGTCGTTTCAAAAGTGAAAAAAATTTGAGCGTACATAGACGTACGTGAATTTTCCGAACTTGAAGAAACGGCTTTAGATGTGCCGCTATACACATTTCTCAAAAAAAGGTACGTTTAAATGTGCATTTTATCAAGCAAATAACCTTTTGAAAAATCTCAAAAAAAATCCCTTGACAAAATGCACATTTAAAGGTACCTTTTTTTGCACACGTTTTGTTGATAAATCGTTGATTTTGCTTATAACATTTGCGTCATTCTGACGACCGTAGGGAGGAAGAATCCAGATAGAAAAATAACGATCAAATTGTCATGCTAAACGCCCCAAACGTCATCCTGAACTCGTTTCAGGATCTCATTAATGAGATGCTGAAATAAATTCAGCATGACAATAAGGATTTAATCGTTGTCCTGGACTCTTCGGACTTACGTCCTCAGAGTGACGACGGCGGTGTGGTTTCGCTTGTAGTCTTCTTGCTCGTAAGTTTTGCGTTAATCGCAAAACTAACTCGCTTCGGTCACCGCTCTGTAACGCTTGCTTTGGCGCCTGCCGGCACCAAAGCAAGCTAACACTCGCGTTATATCGCCTAAAAAACAACAATTACTTTTGTTGTTTTTATAGGCTCTACAGCATGACATTTGGGGGCGTTTCAGGATGACGGTGGATGTTGTCCTGGACTCTTCGCTGACGCTCAGAGTGACGGTGGAGGATGATGTCGCCCAAAAAACACCAATTTTTTGGTGTTTGGAAAACTCTACTCATTCCGTGAGTTCGAATCCGTTTTATTTCATCATTTACAAAAAAGCCCATTTAAAAATGGGCTTTTTTGTAAATGGCGGATAGAGTGAGATTCGAACTCACGGTACCCTTTAGAGGTACACACGATTTCCAATCGTGCGCCTTAGACCACTCGGCCATCTATCCGTGTTCCCCTTTTCTAAAACCTTTTTTTGTTCTTGGCAAGTGTTTTTTTAAATTTTTGGCGTAAAGCATTCTATCTTGTTTCGCACGTCCTTAGCAAAATCGTGAATGTAGCGCTCAATTCCAAAACCACAAAAATCTTTGTCCGCCGCTAAATGCTTTTTAATCAGCCCTGTATCATAACCTGTTTGGCGCGAAATTCGCTTGTCAATAAATAAAATTGGCTCGTTTAAGTTTTGCGCCGGTTTTTGCAATGATTTTACCCGAACAAAAGGCATTTGATTTTGCTTAATCAGTTTTAACGGATGCGATAACATATCTTCATGTCCATAGTTTTTGATGTAACTATTGCCCACAAAGCCTAAATCAGTCAAAAAAGATGTTATATATTGCTCATAATATCGGCGACTGTAATCAGCCTTTTCTTTGAGCCAAAATTTTTGAAATTCTTTATTTTTTAATATTTCTTCCTCAAAAACCATAAAATAGCTTTCCAGATGATATATGCTGTCATAATTTTCGGTTAAACCCCAAAAATCATAATTGTGGCGCGTCATTTTTTCAAAAATTGAAGATAAATCTGTCATTGGTCCATAAACCGAATCGTTGATAAGCACCAATTCTTTGTAACGCGTTATCACTGACCAACCTAAAATTTGAATTAGCTTTTTCCAAGATCCGAAATCTTGCCCAAAGTGCGCCGAAGAATCGGCAAACTGCACATAAGGCCTGATTTTTTTCAACGTCTGCTCCGGCATTTTGACATCGGCATAATAATAAACATCGCTTATCTTTGACATCTCGCGCGCCAAAAAAACAACATAATCCTGAATTTGATGCGAAGAATCATGTCCGGCTAATAAACAAATCCGCTTTTCCATACTCCCTCTCTTTCATAAGGGAAATATAATCAAAGCGGATTGCTTTTAAAGTTGTGCCTTTGCCTAGCACAAATTATTTTTTAATGGGGGATTTTGTTACTTTCCGCCCAATTTTTTTCTGCTCCAAGTTTGGGGCTTTGCAATTTAAGCCTTTGCAGGGTTGCATAACGGTCGCCGTTCTTTCTTCCGTCAAACCGCGAACCGTTAAAACTGGAATCAGCGAATTTGAAACCGTTATGTCAAACGTGGCATAACAAACGTTGCCTTTTTCATCTACACCATAAACCTTGATGCCGTTCGTGCCGACATCTTTTTCAGTAGGCGTGCCTGAAAAATAACGCTCTTTTTCGTTATAATTAATCCATGCTGGCAACGGCGAATCGTCAATTTTGCCGGCTTTTGTTTGGACATCGCCCTTGAAATGTTTGTTTTCAAAAACCTCTTTCGGGACGGCAACGCTCAAAGGCTCGCCAACTTTTAAACTCACATCAGACATCTTCACTTCTTCGGACAAGTCAAGCGGCGGGGTTAAAGATTGAATGTCCATCAAATAAGGACGATCCGCCGGATAAAATTGTCCGTCTGCCCATTTTGCCATGGTTTTATTTAAATAAAGCGCAATTGCCGAGGGTTTTTCTTCAAGCATATAATAAGGCAGGGCGTCTAAGCCGATTGTTGCGTACAAATTGCCCAAAGCCTCTTGCACATCGGCATAAGATAGGAAAGCCTTGACCTCGTCTTCAATCGCGCGGGCAGCCTCAAGTTGGCTTTGCTCGTTCTTTGAACCGATTGTTGCGGTGTAATCTTCGGCAATGCCTTCGGACGCGTCGGCAATTTCCATATTGATGCGGTAATCTTCAACCGCCGACATATATTGCGCCCAAGCCACATAAACCTGATTTAAAATCAGCGATGTTAAACGTTGACGGCGCAATGTTTCAAGATTATGCACGCTTGCCGCGCGCGCCTCTTCCATAAGGGCAAAACCATAATCTATGCCTTGTTGCGACCAACGTTTGTTGCATGTCTCGGGGTTTGTTTGGTAAGTGCTTTCTGTTTCGGGGCTGAAATTTCTGATAATCAGCTCTTTATCGGCATTACTTGAAACTAAATCTTGAACGCGCAATTCTGGACGATTGCTTAAAGCAAGCCATTCCAACTGCGCTAAATTTTCATTGATTTCAGGCAGTTCAAATTGACCATATTGTTTGCCCACAACCTTAAATGAAGTTGTTGGGTGCAAGCCCATTAAACCGGCAAGTTGTGAGGGCGCGTTTTCAAATTTGCGCTTGATGTTTGCCAAATCTTTAATTGCTTGCATATATTTGCGTTTTTTAATGAGATCATCACGCGAAGTTGTCTTGTTTTGAGCAGCCGTTGTTTTGGCGGCGGCGTTCATTTTATCAACTTCCGCGGTTAAATATTCCGTCATATTATCCACAACAGGCAATAAGCGTTGCGCCGTTAAGCTCTTCCAGTATAAAAGGCGCGTTTCTTGCAAAATGTTATGAATAACCTTGCGGCTTTGCTCAAAGGCTAAGTTGTTTTTGAAAGCGGAATCGTTGCTCTGATAATAAATAGATGAAACATCTAATACATTCCACGCCACTTTTAACTCAGGGCTAAGCTCTTCGGAGTTTGTGGTATTAACATAGCCGGCTTTTTCTAGATTCATATTCAAGCCTTGGCGACCCATTTGCCCTGCGCCGACAAGCATTTGCTCGTACGAATAAAGGCGACGCGAATAGTTGTATTTTAACGCCAAAGCCATAGCCATATACATGTCTATGGGTTTTTTGATTTCATGCGGGGCATTGATGTACATATTTTGCATGTCTGTATCAATGCGAACAGCTCTGTCCCAATTGGTGTAATCAGTCATAGAGGGTTGTTCGTAAACAAACGTATTGCCGAAAGGACGCTTTACCGCTTGTTGGCAAGCCGCCGCAAAAAAACATAACGACACAAATCCGATTATCTTTTTCATTTCCATATCCTTGAAAATTTTGCCTTATTTCTAAATTTTATACAAGTTTTTAAAAAATAATAGTATTTATTTGATTTTATGCAACTTTGATGTATAAAATTAAAACATAAATGTAAAATAGAGGTTAAAATTTAAGAAATGTTTGGCGTTTTTCGGACACTTTTTAAGTATAAAGAAAAGGAAAGCCCCGATCAAATGGGCTATTTTCCGGAAAAAGTTCATATTGAGGCCTTTCCGGAGAGGCGTTATTTGTGGTCGGCTCGGTTTTTGGTTATTATGGCGGGCTTGAGCATTTGCCTCAACGCTATGCTTGCGAGTGCGATATATTTGATGTTGCCGCTTATTCGCGTTTCGCCGGAGTTTTATACCATTAATAAATATTTTAATGAGGTGGAAAGCGTTCAAAAACGTGAAATATCTTATCCGGTCACCGATTTAATCACGGAAAATTATATCCGCCAATACATTGCTTTGCGTTATACCATGCTTGGCGGCGTTGATGATATGATTTCTTTGTGGGATGGCGAATCGCCTTTGTATTGGTATTCATCGCCCGCGGTTTATGAGGCATTTGCATCTGATGAGGCTGTTTCAAACATTACACTTTATAATCGGACAGGACTTCAGCGCACAGTTGAAATTGAATGGGTGCGCTCGCTTTCAAGAGGGTTGTGGCAAACACAGTTCAAAACTTTTGAAACAACCGAAGATAACCCAGAACCTGTCGTTACATATTGGCGCGCCACGATGCGCGTTGTTTATACTAAGCGACAAAATAGGAGCTTAGAGGCCTTAGAAGCCAATCCTTACGGATTTTTGGTTAGTTCGTACTCGCTTGCTTATCATGGCAAAGAGGGCGATGTGGAATCTTATATTGACACGGCGCGTCGTAACGCTCAAAGGCAATAATTAAGCCAACGAAAGCATTTTGTAAAAAGCGTCTTTAATGCGGGCGATTTCTTCAACCGAAAGTGCTTTTGTGGCTGAAATTTCTGGCTCTAAAATAAGGTTTGCCAAGTTCACAGCCAGTTTGTCTTGCAAAACATCGGCATAAAGTTGCGCCGAAGGTCTTTCAGCATTAAAAACAAGCTCTAAAAAAGTATCGTGCTTGGCGTTTTTAACAACATCTTTTTGCAAGTCGTTGGTTTGGCGATTCATTTGCCGAGCGTTATTATCAACCACGCGCAAGGAGTTTATAACTTTCAAAAAATCGGCAAATTCGGGGTGCTTCAAAGCGCCACCTCTGTCACGCTCAAAGGGATTAAAACCCGACAAGGCGCTTAAAACTTCACGATTGCGCGCAACTTCCTTTGCCGTTGGTGGCAATTTGTGAAAAGATTTAACTGAAAACATCTTTTTTATCGCCTTTCAAAAAAAATAAATTTTTTTATTTACCATTTGTTGAATATGTGGCATTATAGTGTCTAAATTGATATTTATCAATAAATTTTTTTAGGATAAAAACATGACAAAATGCGCAACAGAAGTTTTAACCGATACGCTTATCCCAATGGTGATTGAGCAAACATCACGCGGCGAGCGTTCTTATGATATTTATTCAAGGCTCTTAAAAGAGCGGATTGTCTTTTTAACCGGCGAAGTCAATGACGATGTTTCGTCCCTTGTCTGCGCGCAACTTTTGTTTTTGGAATCTGAAAATCCTAAAAAAGATATTTATATGTATATCAATTCGCCGGGCGGAGTGATTACTTCGGGTTTTGCTATGTATGATACCATGCGTTATATCAGTTGCGATGTCGCCACGCTTTGCATTGGGCAGGCGTGTTCTATGGGCTCATTTTTGCTTGCCGGCGGTACAAAAGGCAAGAGATTCTCGTTGCCTAATTCGCAAATTATGATTCATCAGCCTTCGGGCGGCGCCAAAGGGCAGGCGGCTGATATTGAAATTCAGGCAAAACTTATCTTAGATATGCGGCGGCGCTTAAATCAAATTTATGCCGAAAATACGGGGCAACCTTTAGAGGTTATTGAAAAAGCTATGGATAGGGATAATTTTATGACTCCCGAAGAGGCAAAAGATTTTGGCCTGATTGATGAAATTGTTGCCACCCGTGGCGAAATTGGAAAGTAGAGGTTACATGAGCGAAAATAATTCAGAAAATAAAGAGTTGCACTGCTCGTTTTGTGGCAAAAGCCAAAATGAGGTTAAAAAACTGATTGCCGGTCGCGGTGTTTATATCTGCGACGAGTGTATTGATGTTTGTATCAATATTGTTTCAGATGAAATTCATCAGGAAGAAAAAAAGACCACCGGCAGTTTTGATGAAAATTTGCCTACGCCTTCCAAAATTAAAGACTTTTTGGATCAATATGTTATTGGGCAAGAATATGCCAAGCGCGTGCTTTCTGTGGCGGTTTATAATCATTATAAAAGGCTTAATTGCCAAGCTGAACATAAAAATGTTGATGTTTCCAAGTCAAATGTGGTGCTGATTGGCTCTACAGGTTCGGGCAAAACGCTTTTGGCGCAGACTTTGGCTAAAATTTTAGACGTGCCTTTTGCAATTGCAGACGCTACCACCTTAACGGAGGCGGGTTATGTTGGCGAAGATGTTGAAAATATTATTTTAAAGCTTGTGCAAAACGCTAATTACGACATTGAACGTGCCGAGCGCGGTATTGTTTATATTGACGAGATTGATAAAATCGCGCGTAGAACAGATAGTCCGTCAATCACGCGCGATGTTTCAGGCGAGGGTGTGCAACAGGCGCTTTTAAAGATTATTGAAGGCACGGTTGCCAATGTGCCGCCTCAAGGGGGACGCAAGCATCCGCAACAAGAATTTTTGCATGTGGACACAACCAATATCCTCTTTATTTGTGGTGGTGCTTTTGCCGGACTTGAAAAAATTGTTGCGACACGTGGCGATGAATCTTCCATTGGTTTTGGCGCTAAAGTTTCCGCAAAGGAAGAGCGCAACATTGGCGAGGTTATTAAGGCCGTTCAGCCTGAAGATTTGCTTAAATATGGGCTTATTCCAGAATTTATTGGACGGTTGCCGATTATTGCCACGCTTGATGATTTAGATGAAGACGCGCTTGTTAAGGTTTTAACTGAGCCTAAAAACGCGCTTTTGAAGCAATACACCACACTTTTTGAGATGGAAAACGTTAAGCTAACCGTTACGCCTGATGCCTTGAAAGCCGTCGCGCATAAGGCTATTGAGCGCAAGACTGGCGCAAGAGGTTTGCGCGCTATTATGGAAAGCCTTTTGTTGGATTTGATGTATAGCATTCCTGATGAAAAAGACGTTTCGGAAATTATCATCAATGAGCAAGTGGTTAATGGCAAAACAGCCCCTGTTTTGGTGCATAAAGCGGATTGTAAATTAGAAGATTCTAATTTAGAAAATGCTAATTTAGAAAACTCTAATTTAGAAAATTCTAATTTAGAAAATTCTAAATCAGCATAATCTCATTTAAGAAACCATTGCCAAAAGCTCTTCTTTAGATAACATAAAGTCGGAATCTATCCATTTTTCTTGGAGCATTTCCAAGGTTTGGCGTGTTTGCGCGGGTTCGCAAAGGTTGTTTTTAACTAAATCTGCGCCACTAATGGGTAGTGTCGGCACAACAATTTTATCTAATTGCTCATAAAGGCTTATTAATTCAAAATCGCTTATATTAGATAATGCTAAATTAATAAGCGCTTTATCTTTACAAAATTCGGCGCCAAACCGATAAACGGCTTGCCGTAAATATGTTTTGCTGGTTGCTTTAGATAAGTCAAAATCAAAGCGCGCCCATTGTAAAAGCCGCTTTTTTTGAAGCTTTGTTAAATGAAGCCGCATAGCCAAATTTTCCGCCAAGGTTACATCTGGCACATATAACAAAAACAGGCGGCGCAAGGCATCAGGCTTGAGGTTATAAGATTCTATCAAACACGAAAGATTTTTTAAGGCTTTGAGCTTGTCAGAATCAGGCAAAATGAAGTCAAGAATGCTGTTTTCAAACATAATTTTAAGCGTTTCAATGGCGTTGCGCGTTACAAAAATCTTGAAAAGCTCGTCCCTGATTTGCTCTACGGAAACCGAGCGGAGCAGATTTTTATTTTCAACGCAGGCTTTTAAAGATTTTAAGTCAGGCATGCCCTTGCCGAATATGGAATAAAACCTGAAAAAGCGCATAATGCGCACGGGTTGTTCTTGAATGCGTTCTAAAGGATTTCCGATAAAGCGAATAATGCCGTTTTCTAAATCAGACGTGCCGTTGTAATAATCAAAAACATTGCCGTGCTGGTCGGCATAAACCGCGTTAATGGTTAAATCGCGCTTGGAGGCATCAAAACTCCAGTCATCGGTAAATTCAGGCGAATCGGCAGATTTGCTTGAAGATTTGCCTTTTTGCAAGGACGAAACCTTTAAAATGTTATTGTTTATGACAACGCCCGTTGTGGCATATTTTAAGCCAACAGGAACAGTTTTTAAGCCACAATCTTGGCATGCCTCAACAAGTTCATCAGGAGAAAGGTCGGTTGCTAAGTCAAGCTCAAAGCCTTCAAGCCCCGCCAACACATCACGCACCGCGCCGCCCACAAATCTTAAGGCACCGCCATGACTTTCAACCGCGTCAAAAAGTTTGAAAATACTTTTGTCTTTTACAATGCGGCTGATATCCAAAAATTCAGTTTTTATCATTGCCGTCCAAAAACTTATTTTAAATATTTGCTTTCTTTTAACAGTTTTAGGTTACAATTCAAACATTAAATTTAATTTATGCAATAAATCGGAGTATCAGATGAAAAAATATCCGGTGCTACTTTTAGCTTTTTTGCCGTTTTGCGCTGTGGCGGCGCAACAAGGCCCGCGGCTTATTGGGCAGTATGGCGATTGGCTTGCTTACATTGATCAAAGCTCGGGGCAAGATATTTGTTATATGGCATCAATGCCCAAAAAAGAAGAGGGCAATTATAAAACGCGCGGCGATGTTTTTGCGCTTGTGGCGCACCGCCCCAAAGAAAAAAGCTTTGATGTTTTTAACCTGATTGCCGGTTATAATTTTCAAAAAAACGCGCCTGTGACTGTTGAAGTGGATCGTCAAAAATTTTCGGATTTTTATACGGATAAAGATGCGGCGTGGACACTTTATGACCGTGATGATTTAGCGCTTATTCAAGCCATGAAAAAAGGGCAAAAAATGGTTGTGAACGGTGTTTCATCTCGCGGGACAAAAACCAAAGACACTTATTCTCTTAAAGGCTTTACAAAAGCTTATGAGGCTATTAGCAAAAAATGCGGTAAGAAAAAATGATTGAAATTATTGGTTTAAGTAAAAAAGAGTTAGAGGCCGAGATTGCGCTTATGGGCGAAAAATCTTTTCGTGCCAAGCAGGTTTGGCAATGGCTTTATTTTCGGGGTGTTAAAAGTTTTGATGAAATGACCAACCTTTCTAAAGAGTTGCGTCAAAAGCTTGCGAATCGGTTTCAAATTACACGTCCTCAAATTGTTGCGGAGCAGATTTCTCGCGATAAAACGCATAAATGGCTTTTGGAATTTGCCGATGGCGAGCGCGTGGAAATGGTTTATATTCCAGAAGATGACCGCGGCGCGGTTTGTATTTCAACGCAGGTTGGTTGCGCGATGGGGTGTCGGTTTTGCCACACAGGAAGTCAAAAATTAACCCGCAACTTAACAGCAGGCGAAATTGTAAGCCAATTTATGGTGGCGCGCGATGCTTACGGTGAATGGCCGAGCCCAACGCATGAAACGCGGTATCTTTCTAATATTGTCGTTATGGGTATGGGCGAGCCTTTGCAAAATTTGGAAAATGTATGCCAAGCGCTTAATATTTTGACGGATAACGAGGGAATCGCTATTTCAAGGCGGCGGATTACTATGTCTACGTCAGGCATTGCTCCGCAAATTTTGCCGGCGCTTCAAGCGACAGGCGTTCGGTTGGCGGTATCGCTCCACGCGCCGAATAATGAACTCCGTTCGCAAATTATGCCCATTAACAAGCGTTACCCGATAGAACAGGTTTTGGAGGCTTGCAAGGCGTATCAGGCTGGTGACGGCAGTCGTTATATTACCTTTGAATATCTGCTTTTAGACGGCGTTAATGATACGCCCGATTGCGCGCGTCAGCTTATTTTGTTAATGAAAAAATATGCCTTGCGCGCCTCGTTTAACCTTATTCCGTTTAATCCGTGGCCAGGGTGCGCCTTTAAGCCGAGTAAGCCCGAAAGCATTGCTACTTTTGCCAGGATTTTGGAAAATGCGGGCTATGCCGCGCCTGTGCGGGTACCACGCGGGCAAGATATTTTGGCGGCTTGCGGGCAATTAAAATCTTTAAAAACCAACGCTTAAAACAAAAAAACCTCTCTAAAGAGAGGTTTTAAATTTAATTACCGTTGTGGACAAGCGTATGAGGCTTGTGAAGATACTGATAATTAGCCCAATAGGCCAAACGCTTGTAATTGACACATTAAAGGTGGCGAAAAGGTTTATTATCCACTCGCCCGCTAACCATTGCAGGATAAATCCGGCAACAGTGCCAATGAGAGCATAAAACCCTAAGGTTACCGACATGTAAACGGCTAGCATTACAAGACCAGCAAGAACCCCGATAATTTTTGTTAAAAGTTTCATAATAATAGTTTTTAAGGTTTATAATAATTTTTCTTGATAAGAATCATATTACTTTTGAAATTAATGTCAAGGTTTAATTAAAAATGCTCTCTTTGGCGCTTAAATAAACCATTTCTACATTAATTTTTACTTATAAACATAGACTTTAGTCTAGACATACTTTAATTGAGCGCGCTTTTTCTTATATCTTTGGTGCACATGGAGAAAGCAATGATAAAAGTAAATGTTGCCAATTACATTATTAACGACTTGTCCAAAAGATTCCCGATGCAAAACGAAACTGTCGTTGACTCGGAAATTATTGATGTTGTGCTTAAAAATTGGTCCAATAAGCGCTATGTGGCGCCAAATGTCTCTGTAAAACCGCGGCATGTGCCACCTCAACATAATCTTTACCTGATGTAAAACGTGCAAAGACTCGGCGTTAAACCCGAGTTTTTTGTTGTCAAGATAGCCAAGTTGTCATCTTTAAATGTTTTTTTGTAACTATAAATCTATGCCGCACAAGATAACATTAAAGAGGTAGAAATTATGCAAGAACATCAGGAAAAATATAAAGAATTAGAAAAAAACATTATGTTTGTGACCACCATTTATGACAGTTTTGAAGCTTTGGAAGAAACTCTTGGCAAATTAAAGTTGGAAGAACCACTTTTTTTGACGCATGTCGCTAAAAAAGCTTTTGCCGCTGAAGTTTTGAAATATGCCGATGATTATCCGCAAATTTATGGGCAAAGTACCACCGAAACACGGCAAACCGCAACAATGCATTAAAAAAGCGCTCCTTCAAGGAGCGCTTTTTTAATTTAGTCGCCAAGAATTTTGGTGTATGCCGCTATCAATACGTAGCGTATTTTGCGCGCCATAGCCGTAAATTCTTATTTTAACGACAATCGCCTGACCATAAAAATTGGTGGCGTTAAACGACTCTTCAATACGCTGATTTGGGATACGAATGTCGTAGCGCCGTATCAGTGTATTGTTTTGTGCAACCTCAATAATCAGCCCGCGGCGATACACCACTAAATCAGGCATTTTCCAAGAGGTTACGTTGTAACGAACCCCTGTTGAGGTCATTTCACCTGAAATGTAGCCAAATGGGCGATTGTCACAGTTACCGCAACTATAGTAACCGCAAGCGCAACTGCTTAATAAAAAGGCCGTAAGCGCTAAAAATAAAAATTTTTTCATAATATATTTTTTTAATATGTTTCTTGCTTAAGAATATATCAGAAAAACAGGGTTGAATCAAGCCTTATTTTTAAAAGTGGCGAAAGATGCTTTCAATATGCGTTGCAAGGCCGGTGTTATCGTCTGTTTCAATAAAAACGGCGTTGATAAAGCCCTTGTTGGTAGAGGGCGAAAGCCTTTCGCTTGGAAAACGGCGGCTTAATCGCGCAATCGGCGCTTTTGAGTCAAAGCCTATGACCGAATGTTCAGCGCCACACATGCCGACATCGGTTATATAAGCCGTGCCGTTTGGCAAAATTTGAGCATCAGCAGTCTGAACATGCGTGTGCGTGCCGAGCGCGGCAGAAACTTTGCCGTCTAAGTAAAGCCCAAAGGCGTTTTTTTCTGCTGTTGTTTCGGCGTGCAAATCAACCACTATCGCGTTGGCATTGGTGCCTAAATGATATTTTTGGAGCATTTTATCAAGCGCTTCTATTGGGTTTTCAACGCTTTCCATAAAAGCCGCGCCCAAAACTTCCGCCACAACTAAGATTTTACCGCTTGGTAACTCAAAGGTGCAAACACCCCGACCAGCTAAAGAATCGCCGTAATTAATTGGGCGAATGATGTGTTTGTTCTCGTCCAAAAAGGGGATAATTTCTGCCTGATTCCAAGTGTGATTCCCTGTTAAAATAACATCAGCGCCGGCATTGAAAAAAGCCTTGCAAAGCGAAGGCGTTGTGCCAAAACCATGCGCGGCGTTGTCGGCGTTGATTAAAACAGCGTCGGCATTGTATTCGCGCCGTAAAAGAGGCAAATTTTCAAGAACAACATCTCGGCCGGAACGGGCAACAATATCTCCAAAATATAAAATTCTCATCAGGGCTTTTCCTATGCCATTTCAGCCAAACGACGGGCTTGGTCTTCGGTGATAAGGGCGTCAATAATCTCGCCTAAAGCCTCGCCCGAAACAACGTCATCAAGCTTATAAAGCGTTAAATTTATGCGATGATCCGTGACGCGGCCTTGCGGATAATTATAAGTGCGAATCCGTTCAGACCGGTCGCCACTGCCGACTTGAAGCTTGCGCTGTTCGGCATAATTGGCGTCAATGCTTTGCTTTTGCGTGTCATAAAGCTTGGCGCGCAAGTGATTCATCGCTTTTTCTTTGTTTTTGAACTGAGAACGGTCGTCTTGGCATTGCACGACAATCCCTGTTGGAATGTGTGTGATTCTAACCGCCGACTCTGTGCGGTTGACGTGTTGCCCGCCCGCGCCTGAGGCACGATAAACATCAATTTTTAAATCTGCCGGATTGATGTACATGTCCACTTCTTCAATCTCGGGCAAAACCGCCACCGTTGCCGCCGATGTGTGTACGCGCCCTTGTGATTCTGTAATCGGCACGCGTTGCACGCGGTGCGCGCCGGATTCAAACTTGAGCTTGGCAAAAACATCTGTTCCCGTGATTTTGGCGGATGCCTCTTTATAGCCGCCCAAGCCGTTTTCGTTGGCATCTAAAACTTCAAAGCGCCACCCTTGCTTTTGGCTATAGCGCTGGTACATTTCAAACAAAACCGCGGCAAAAAGCGCCGCCTCATCGCCGCCTGTGCCTGCGCGGACTTCCAAAATAGCGTTCTTTTCATCGTCCTCAGATTTTGGCAGGAGCAAAATTTTAATTTCATGCTCCATTTGGGGCAATTTTTCTTTCAGCTCATAAAACTCGGCTTGCGCCATATCGCGCATTTCTTTATCTAAGGACGAATCGTCCATTAAAGTTTTGGCATCTTGCATATTTGTTGCCGTGCGCTGATAATTTTTAATTGCTTCCACCACAGGCTGTAAGGCCGCAAACTCTTTGTTGAGTTTGGTTAGCTCATCAGTGTTTGTCGCGGTGGTCAAAAGCGCTTCAATTTCTTCATAACGGCGGACAACGCCATCAAGTTTTTCTTCAAAATTCATTTAAATTTCCTCTGTTAAATCAGACAGGTAAACAATTTTTTGTTCGCCCGAATCCAGATTTTTAACGGTTACCGCGCCACTTTTGAGTTCTTCCGAGCCGATAATAACCGCCTTACAAGCGTTGACTTTGTTGGCTTTTATCATACGTTTTTTGAGGTTGCCGCTATAAGAAAGTTCTATCGTAAAGCCTGCTAAGCGCAAATCGTTTGCCACTTTCAGCGCCGCATTTTCTTCTTCCTCGCCAACGGGGATCACGGCAATTGGGCGCGGACGCTCAGGCTCTTTATCTAAGAGCAACGCCAAGCGCTCCACACCGCATGCCCAACCAATGCCCGAAACATCGCCACCGCCCATTTGCGCCACTAAGCCGTCATAGCGGCCGCCTGCTAATACCGTGCCTTGTGCGCCAAGTTTATCGGTTGTGAGTTCAAAGACGGTGTGCGCGTAATAATCAAGCCCGCGCACCAAACGGTTATTGACATGATATTTAATGCCTAACAAATCAAGTCCCTCAAGCACTTTTTTGAAAAACGCCGCGGAAGATTCGTTTAAGCTATCGGCATAAAGCGGGGCGTTTTCAACCACGGCTTTATCGCATTCTTCCTTGGAATCTAGCACGCGGAGCGGATTTTTTTCAAGCCTGATTTTGCTTTCTTCAGAGAGTTCGTCATAATGTTCTTTGAGATAAGCCACCAGTTTTTTGCGATATGCCGCGCGACTTTCCGAATCGCCTAAAGAGTTGATTTCAACCGTTACCGCGCCTTCTAAACCTAAACGCTCCAAAAAGGCGTAAGCCATGGCAATAACTTCAATATCGGCTTGCGGTGTGGCAACGCCCAAAAGCTCCACGCCAAACTGTGTAAATTGGCGCTGGCGACCCTTTTGCGGGCGTTCGTAACGAAACATCGGGCCGGTGTAATAAAACTTTAAGGGCAAATTTTGTTGCATGCCTTCAGAGATAAAGGCGCGCACAATGCCCGCCGTTCCTTCAGGGCGCAAAGTTAAACTTTCGCCACCTCTATCTTCAAAGCAATACATCTCTTTGGTCACAATATCTGACGTTTCGCCCAAGTTGCGCGCAAAAACTTCCGTAAACTCAAAAATCGGCGTTTCAATTTCTTCAAAGCCGTATTTTTCAACCACGCTTGCCGCGGTTTCAACCACTTTTTTTGCTTTGCGTTTTGGCGCACCGTATAAGTCATAAGTGCCGCGCACACATTGTAATTTTGCCATTTTTCCTCACTTTTTAAAAAAGGAAAAGACTCCCCTTTTTAGAGCCGTTTCCTTAAAATTGTTATTCAGCTAATGATTTAAAAAATTGTCAAGCAAAATGTTGACTTGTCGCCCTGCGCGGACAACTGGAGTCAACACGCCGTCAATATAAACCTCAACATTTAACCTTTTGCCGACCGAAAGCCGCATACCTTCACCCTCTGGCACAGCAAATTCAAACCCTTCAGGATATGTTCCTGTTAAATAAACCTTGTGTTTATCGCGCACTTCAAGCCAAGATTCGCCTTTGAGCTTGATAAGCACGCGTGGTTGAGGTTGCTCGGGAATCGCCTGTTCAGCGGGGATTTCAGCAGGCGATTCAACAACAACTTCTTCTTCCAAAGGAAGAATATCTTGCGCAACAGGCTCTTCTTCCAAAACAGGTTGAGGCTTATTGTCTGAGGCCCAAAGCCATATAAAACAAAGCAAAAGTGCCGCCGCAAGGCCGAACAAAATTTGCTTGCGCGAGGGTTTGAGCTTGGCAAGCCGCGCCGGCGTTAAGGGCGCTAAAGATTTTTCAGCCACTTTTTTGGGAAAGGCCTCGTTTTTATAACACTGAACAATACGTTCGGCGTTTAAGCCCAAATATTTTGCATAAGAACGCACAAAACCCATACCATACGGCACAGGCGGCAATTCTTTGAAGTTGCTTTCCTCAATTGCCTTAATGTAGATTTTGCGAATACACAAAGCTTTAGCGGCTTGATCAATGGTCTTTTTTTGATTAAGCCGTGAATAGCGCAAGTACATGCCAACAGTTGCGGCGTCTTCCGGCGCTTTGGTTTTGGGTGTGCTGGTTTGTTTTTCCAATGTCTTTGTCCTTCATAACTTAAAAATTTAAGCCTATTAAAACACAGTTTTTATAAAATTGCAATACCATGATCATAAGCATACGCCATTAATTGCGGACGCACCGATTTTTTGCCCGAACGCAAAAGTGCCTGAACATATTCGGTAATGTCTTCAGCGCGGAGCGAACGCACCATTTGTTTGACTTTGCCATACGCCGAGCCTGCCATTGAAAGCCTGCGATACCCAAGCCCAATTAAAGCCATTGCCTCAAGAGGATTGCCCGCCATTTCGCCACAGACGGAACACATCACGCCGGCTTTGTCGGCTTTTTTGACAATCTCGCGCATCACGCGCAAAAACGGCGCGGAAAGAACGTCATAACGATCTGAAATGCGCGGATTACCTCTATCGCAAGCAAACATAAATTGCGCTAAATCATTGGTGCCGACAGATATAAAGTCGGCCTCTTTTAAAATTTCATCAAGCTGAAAAACAACCGAAGGCACTTCAATCATAAGCCCAACATAAACATTTTTGGGCAGATTTTCGTTGCGGCGTTTTTGTTTTTCAAGCTCTAACATCAGGGTTTCTTTGGCATCGCGAAATTCCTCAAGGCCGGCAATCATCGGGAACATCACATATAAATCAGCGCCGGCCGCTGCCTTTAAAAAAGCCCTCATTTGTTGGCGCAAAATTGCCCGTCTGTCAAGCGTGATGCGAATGCTTCGCCACCCAATTGCCGGATTTTCTTCCGATAAATTGCCCCAATAAGGGAGCAATTTATCCGAGCCAACGTCTAAGCTCCGGAAAATTACTTTTTTGCCTTTGGCTGCTTGTATTAGCTTTTTATAATATACTGTTTGTTGCACAACATCAGGCATTTGCGTTGCCGACATAAAGGGAATCTCGGTTCGGTAAAGCCCAATGCCGTCACATTTTGTCGCTTCCAAATAATCTAAATCAAAATCCATGCCGACATTAAGGCTCAAGCTCATTTTAACGCCGTCTAAAGTTCTGTTAGGATAACGGCGGAGTTTGTGGAGCTGTTCAAACAAGAGCGCCATACTCTTTTGGCTTGATTGAAATTTTTGAACAAGTTCTGCCGTTGGATTGATGTAAACCAACCCTTCCTGACCGTCAAGCGCTAAAAGCTCGCCTTCCTTGATGTCTTGGAAAATGCCTCTGATTTTGGCGACAACCGGAATATTAAGCGCGCGCGCCACAATGGAAACATGCATCGTGGGCGTGCCGTCTTCAATAATCAGCCCTCTGATTTTGCGATAGTCGTAATCCATTAAATCAGCCGGGCCCATTGTCTGCGCCACAATAATGATGTTGTCTTGATTTTCAGCCGCCGAATTTTGAACGCCGCCACTTAAAAACAGGCGCAAACGATCAGCAATATCGCGCAAATCGTGCAGGCGCTCGCGCAAATAAGCGTCGTTGCCGGCTGAAAGCCTACTCCACATATCTTCATAAGCGCGTTCAACCGCGGCTTCTGCCGTTAAGCCTGTTTCAATATGCCCTAAAATTCGCTTAATCCAGCCTTTGTCGCGCGCAAGCATACAATAAGTTTCTAAAATTTCCGTATGCTCGCCAACGCCAAGTCGCGCGGCATTAAACTTTTTATCAAGACTGCGGTTCATACGCTCTTGCGCTTGCTCAAAGCGCTTTTTTTCAGCCTCAATGTCTTTGGTAAAAATTTCAACCAAAGCGGCTTGCCGATGATGCACAACCGCCACACCAACGCCGTAACCCTTGCTTAAGGAAATGCCTTTTAACGATTCTTTTAACTCAAAACCGCGCGACTTGGCGAATTTGTTTCTGAACTCTGCTAATTCGGCGGAAGATAAAACCGCGGTTATAAATTGCGCCGCCGCAGATAAATTCAAAATATCTTGTTCTGAAAAATCTTTTTTATGCTCAAAAATAACGCCGATAACGCCGTAGGTGCGTCCCCAACGCAAAAGCGGCACGGCTAATGTTGCAGGCGCCGTTGTTTCAAAAACCGCTTGTTTATTGGCGGCGGCTTGCCCAAAAACAGATTCATCATAATGGTATGAGGGCAGTATGGTTTCAAAAGATTTGCCGGCTATTTGCATCAGTTCAAGCGTGTTGTCATCAACCGATAAATAGCAAGCCGCACCGTTTGCGCCTAAAGCCCGCATGGTTGCCTCAAGCGCTTGCAAAAGCCTTTCAGTTGCCGGCGCGCTTTTGCTCACAGATTTTTGAATCTGCTCCAAAATGGTTATGTTTTGCGATGTTTTATCTTTGGGCATTTTTAAGTTTTCCCTAATGTTGTTTTATTTATATTCTTTATCCGCTTTAACATCAAGAACAATCTTAACTTATAAAAAGCAAAAAATTGTTGTTGCCTTTTATAACAACTTAGGGCATTATGCTTTAAGCAAATTATAATTATTAACTTAAATTGGATATATTATGTCAAATTTGTATCATCGTGGCGATAAAGACTCCCGCCCTTGGGGAACTTGGGAAGTTTTGGATAGTGCTGAAAACTTTTGCGTTAAGCGCATTTGTGTTAAGCCGAGCGGAAAACTCTCGCTCCAACTTCATCATCATCGCGCCGAACATTGGATTATTGTGAAAGGGCTTGCTCAAGTTACGCTTGGCGAGCAAGTTTTTGAAAAAAAAGCAAACGAATCCGTTTATATTCCGGCAGGAACCAAACACCGCATTGAAAACAATACTTCTGAAGAGGTTGAGTTTATTGAGGTGCAAACGGGTGAAAATCTTGATGAAAACGATATTGTTCGCTTGGAAGATGTTTATCATCGGGTTTAGAAAAGGGGCTTTTTTAAGCCTCTTTTTTATCGTACATGACTTTTGTTAAATATAAGCCGCAAGCTGGCGCCGTCACGCCTGCCTCGGCGCGTTTGCGACTTTCTAAAATGGTTTGAATGTCTTGCGGTTGCAGATGTCCGTCACCCACCATTTTAAGCGTGCCGACCATATTGCGCACTTGATGATATAAAAACGAACGCGCTTCCACCACAAAATCAATTTCATCGCCTGTTTTGGTAATTTCAAGCTTATCAAGCGTTTTTAAGGGCGAGAGCGCCTGACACCCCGCGCCCCGAAAAGCGCTAAAATCGTGATGTCCAAGCAAATATTTTGCCCCTTCGCGCATTTTTTCAACATTGAGCGGAAACGGAACATGCCACACCCTGTTTTCAAGCAAAATCGGTCGTGCGCGCCGGTTTAAAAGGCGGTAAACATAGCCCCGACCAATGGCGGAAAACCTTGCGTGAAAATCTGCTGAAACAGGCTCAATATCAAGCACTGCCACAGGCGCGCCCATATCGCGTAAGTGTGCGTTAAAAGCCTCGCGGAGCTGAAAAAGTTGCATATCTGTGTCTAAATTAAAGTGCGCCACTTGCCCCAAAGCATGCACGCCAGCATCAGTTCGCCCCGCGGCAAAAACATCTATTTCTTTGTGGCAAAAATTAAACAACGCTTGCTCCAAGTAGCTTTGCGCGCTTGGTCCTTCAAGCTGTTTTTGCCACCCGACAAGGGTTGTGCCGTCATATTCTATGGTCATTTTATATCGTGTCATAGTCAAAAAATATCTGATTTTAATGCTTTGTGCAACAAATTTTGTGTGACAAATGAAATTTTTTATATTATACTTGCGCCGTGAGGGCTATGAATAAATAAGGATTTGTTTCCGAATCGTTTGCTGAACTCTTTTTGGTCACCGCTCTGTAACACAAAAACGTCATCAACCCAGATAAAAGAGTTATGCACAAGGTTTAAGGGAAGAGTTAGCAAAGAGGATAAGTTTGCGCATAAC
>CANPYS010000026.1 GCA_947588655.1 uncultured Alphaproteobacteria bacterium
TGAGATCCCGAAACGAGTTCGGGATGACTCGGGGGTGGTCGTCGGGATGACTCGGGGGGTGGTCGTCGGGATGACTTTTTGGGCGGTTCGGGATGACTTTTGGGGGGCGATTCGGAATGACGATTCGGATGCTTTTGTTATCCTGGATTCTTCGGCTTCTTGCTCGTAAGTGTTGCGTTAATTGCAAAACAAACTCGCTTCGGTCACCGCTCTGTAACGCTTGCTTTGGCGCCTGTCGGCGTCTCGCAAGCTAACACTCGCGTTATCTCGCCCAAAAAACACCAATTACTTTTGGTGTTTTTTGGGCTCTACGCCTCAGAGTGACGATTTTTGGCGGGATGTTCTGGATTCTAGGATTAAAATTAGGCGCGGCGGAGGTATGTGCCTAAAATGCTTTTGCGTCCGAACTTGTCAAACGAAACAACGCATTTCTGCCCTTCTACGCTCAAAATGTAGCCGTAACCAAAGCTTTGATGATAAACGCGCGTTCCTTTCAGGCTTTGGGTTGAAGGTGTGGCGTCATCTGCCGGTTCGTACGAATATTCGTGCGCGCTTTGGTTTTGCCGATAAGTTTGTTTGCTCGTGCTGTGTGGCTTGCGGTATGAATATGTTTGATAGCCGCCGTTATATTGGCAGTTGCTCTTATTAATAATTTCTAAGCAAGAAGTTGGCAGCTCGTTAAAAAAGCGTGACGGAGGGCTATTTTTCCATTCGCCATAAAGCCGCCGCCCAAATGCCATTAAAATATAAAGTTTTTGCTTGGCGCGTGTAATTGCAACGTATGCCAAGCGGCGTTCTTCTTCCAAAGCTTCTGAGCCTTTTTCATCTAAACTGCGCTGGTGCGGAAAAAGCCCTTCTTCCCATCCGGGTAAAAAGACCGCCTGAAACTCCAAACCTTTGGCGGAATGTAATGTCATGAGCGAAACTTTATCAGTGTCTAACGCGCCGTCATTTTCCATAACAAGGCTAACATGCTCTAAAAAGTCGGCCAAAGACGGATAATTTTCTTTATCGGACATAACGTTTAAAAGTTCTTTGATGTTTTCAAGCCGCCCCTCAGCCTCAACGCTTTTATCTTCTTTAAGCATAGCAAGATAGCCGGAATCATCTAAGACTTGTTCCGCCAACTCATTCGGTGGCACAATCTGCGCCGTTTGACGCCATTGTTCAAAGTTTTGGAGCAAAAGGGGCAGGGCGGTTTTTGCTTTGCCACTCAAAAGATTTTGCGCCACCATTGCTTTTGCCGCCTGATAAAGCGAAATATTTTTTTCATGCGAAATAAGGCGCATATTTTCAAGCGCTTTTTGCCCAAGACCGCGCGTAGGCTTATTGATAATGCGCTCAAAAGCCAAATCATCATCTTGTTGCAAAATTACCCGAAAATATGCCAATAAGTCGCGGATTTCGGCGCGTTCATAAAATTTTGGACCACCGATAACCTGATAAGGCAATGCCTCAGCAATAAAGCGCTCTTCAAATTCGCGCGTTTGGGCGGCGGTGCGTACCAAAACGGCAATATCCGCATAGTTTAAGCCGTCTTGCTTTAGACTTTCTATTTCATCAGCGACATATTGCGCTTCTTCCTGCCCGTTATAGGTGCTGATGACCTTAATTTTTTCATTCTCACAATATTTTGCAGGGCTGTTTTCTGCCACTTTGAGCGTTTTGCCAAGCCGACCATTGTTGTGGCTGATTAAATTTGAAGCCGCCGCTAATATGTTGCCCGTGGAACGATAGTTCCGCTCTAGTCTGATGATGCGCGCGCTTGGAAAATCTTTCTCAAAGCGCAAAATATTTTCTACCTCAGCGCCACGCCATGAATATATGGATTGATCATCATCGCCAACACAACATAAGTTGAGATTTTTTTGAGATAAAAGGCGTAAAAACAAATATTGCGTGACGTTTGTATCTTGATACTCATCAACCATAATATATTTGAATTTTTCCTGATACTTTTGCAAAATTTCGGCATCGGTTGTCAAAATATGAAGCGTGTGAAGTAAAATGTCGCCAAAATCTACGCAGTTAAGCTCCAAAAGCCGCTCCTGATATTTGGCATAAATTTGAACAATGATGTTGTTTTTTTGAATTTTTTCAGCCATTTCAGGCGAAATGTTTTTATCTTTCCAACGTGAAATAACGTCCAAAAGCGCTTGCGGCGGATATTTTTTATCGTCAACGCCAAGTTGCGCGGCAATTTGTTTTAACAGGCGTTTTTGATCATCTTCAGATAAAATGGTAAAGTTTGGCTTTAAGTCCACAATTTCAGCATGCATGCGCAAAATTTTAACGCACATACTGTGAAATGTGCCAAGCCAAACCGAATCGGCCATATTGCCAATCATACTTTCAACACGCATTTTCATCTCGCGCGCGGCGCGGTTTGTAAACGTTACAACCAAGCAATTCCACGGTTGCGCTTTGCCTGTGGCTAAAATGTAAGCCAAACGTGTCGTCAGCACTTTTGTTTTGCCTGTTCCGGCGCCTGATAAAACCAACAAAGGACCTTCGGTTTGCTCCACAGCTTGTCTTTGCTCCGGATTAAGCGTGTCAAGCCAAGGCATCGGGCGCATTGTTAAGGCGCTGATGTTATCAAAAGTTTGCGGTGCGGCGTTATCTTCTAAATCAAAAATGTTGCTCATTTTTTATATTTGTTGTATTTTAACCGATTAGAAATATATATATCTTATTCTTTGAAAGAAAAATGTTTTTATTTTGCTTATAAACAACTACTTATGAGGTACAAAATGTCGGATTTGCGCGATAAAATTTTAGGTTTGCAACGTCATTTGGAAAATCGGATTGTTGGACAACAAGACTTAATCCGAAAAATGCTGATTACGTTGTTGGCATCGGGGCATGCTCTTTTGGAAGGTGCGCCAGGGCTTGCCAAAACAAAGGCAATCAAAACGCTGGCTCAGTCTGTTGGGGGCGCGTTTAGCCGTATTCAGTTTACGCCCGATTTGTTGCCGTCCGATATTACCGGAAGTGATGTTTATGTGGCGGCAACTGGACAATTTGAGTTTCGGCAAGGTCCTGTTTTTGCTAATTTGGTTTTAGCCGATGAAATTAACCGCGCGCCCGCCAAAGTTCAGTCCGCGCTTTTGGAGGCTATGGCGGAACATCAGGTTAGTATTGGGGGCAAGCAATATGAATTGCCGCGCCTTTTTATGGTTATGGCTACCCAAAACCCAATTGAACACGAAGGCACTTATAATCTGCCTGAAGCACAACTGGATCGCTTTTTGTTTTATATTAAAATTAATCAGCCTGACGCGGCGGCTGAACATCAGATTTTGGAGCTTGTGCGCGGCGAAGATAAAGCTTGCGGCGATGATCTGAAATGTTGGCAAGATGAACAAGATGACTTGAAATTTAAGCCCCTTCAGATTGAGGAAATCTTGGCGGCGCAACAAGAGGTTTTGCAAATTCATACTTCTGAAGCCGCTGAAAATTATTTGGTTGAGCTGATTATGGCCACGCGGCAACCGCAAAAATATACGCCCGCCCTTGCCGGTGCTATTCGTTATGGGGCAAGCCCGCGCGCCACAATTGCTTTGGATAAATGTTCCAAAATCTGCGCTTGGCTTGACGGCCGCGACTTTGTGACGCCGGAAGATATTCAAGCCGTGGTTTATGATATTTTGCGGCATCGTATTATCTTAAGCTTTGAGGCGGAGGCTGAGGGCTTGACCACCGATGCCGTTATTCAAGATATTTTAAAGGCTGTTCCATTGCCGTAAGGGGAAAAATTTGGCTAAGCTGAAAGAAATTTTTGATTTTTTTAATTCAGAGCATGTTTCTAATCAAAACAATGCGCTTGTGCCTGATTTTCAAGATTTGCTTAAAATGCGGCGCTTGGTGCCTTATTTGAGAAATATGCGCTTTCGGCAAACCGCGCTGACGGCCGGTGATTCGCGCTCGTCTTTTAAAGGACGCGGTATGGAGTTTGCCGAAGTGCGTCTTTATAATGCCGGCGATGATGTGCGTGATATTGATTGGCGCGTGACAGCTCGTAAAAATCAGCCCTTTACAAAACTTTATACCGAAGAAAAAGACCGCGAAGTTTATGCTTGGCTTGACCTTTCAGCATCTATGCGGTTTGGCACGCAAAAAGAGCTTAAAAGCGTGACCGCCTCTAAAATTGCGGCGCTTTTGGGCTGGTTTACGCTTGAAAATAAAGACCGCTTTGGTTTGGCGTTATTTGATGGTCATCAAACAAGATTTTATGATTCGGAACGGACGCAAACACATCTTTTGGAAATTTTAAAACAAATTGAAAATGTTTCTAAGCAAACGCTTTATGATGCCACCGATACCGAATCGGCGCAAAAATCAGTTATTTTGTTGCAAAAAAAGATTTCAAGGCGCGCGATTGTCTTTTTTATTAGCTCTTTTGCCGATTTTGAAAATATAAAAAAAACGTTGCGCTCTTTGGCGCATCAAAACGATGTTTATTTGATAGATGTCTATGATCCCATTGAGGCCGTGCCGCCACCTGAAGGTACATATTTGGCGCAATATCAACAAAGCCAAGCCCTTTTTGTGAATGACGGCGCGCGCTTTGAAGCGCATTATCAAAATTATTTTGCCAAAAAGAGACAGTTTATAAAAGATTTTTGCTTGCAAAATAACTGTCATTATCGGCAAGTTGAATCAGATCAAGATATTGCGAGGCAAATCAGGCCTATTTAAATAAAATCTTGACATAATTGAAAATAAAGTCTATATTAAACGTTGGAAATTATTTTGTAAACCTTGTGGAAGAGAAAACAAATGGTTAAAATGAATGAAAGCACCGCTTATAAAAGAGGTCAAGAGCTTTTAGACAGCGGTATGTATAATGAAGCTATCGCCGAGTTTGACGAAGTCTTAAAAGAAACCCCCGATTCTTGGAAAGCCATTAACTCTAAGGGCTTTGCCTTACAAAAATTAAGCCGATATACGGAAGCTGTGGCTTGCTTTGATAAAGCATTGCTTATTAATCCGAAGTCGGTTGAAGTTTTGAACAATAGAGGCGTAACCCTTTCTATGCGCGGCCTTTATAAAGAAGCTATCGCTTGCTTTGATGAATCGTTTAAGCTAGATCCGACTTCTCTGGAAGCCTTAAATGGTAAAGCAATCGCTTTGCAACGCATGTTTATGTTTAAAGAAGCGCTTGATGTTTTGGAACAAGCGTTAAAAGTTGATAATAAACACGCCCAAACCCTTTTGAGTATTGCCGTTACGCTCCAAAAATTAAAACAATACGAGCGCTCTATTTCTTTTTTCAAAAAGGTGCTTTCCGCCGATAAAAGCAATGTTAAAGCTTGGAATGGTATCGGCGTGACGTATCAGCTGATGGGCGATAACGAGTCGGCAATCAAGTGTTTTACAAAAATTTTGAACATTAACAGCAAAGAAATTCAGGCTTGGATTTCTATTGGCTTTGTTTATCAAAAAATGTTTAGATTTAATGATGCCCTTAAGTGCTATAAAAAAGCGCAAATGCTTGTGAATGGGCGTTATCATCACAAAACGTTTGACGGTATGGCCTCGTGCTTGACAAAGCTTTCTGAATTTGATCAGGCTATTGAGGTTTATAAGCAAATCTTCCAGCATGAAGAAGGCAAGAAAAAATGGGATGCCCAACGTTCCATTAAGTTTGTGAATAAGCTCAAGCGCAAAAAAGCTTTGGGCTCTTTGCCTGATATTATACCGCATGATGACGGCGCACCGGCAGGTGATGCTTAAAAATATCAAAATCGCCCTTCGGGGCGTTTTTTTTTGCTTATTTGTTGGGCTTTTTGTTTGCAAAAATATAATTGTTCTTGAGTTTTGATGCAAAACAACTTATATAAATCAAATAAGTTTATCAAACTAAGGTGGAATAATGAGAATTAGTAAAAATTTTATAATCTGGTTGGTTATATTTTTGGTTTTGTCGGCGGTTTTTGGGGGCTTTGGCTCATCGCCCGTTCCTTCAGGCGGGGATCAGCTCGCCTTTTCAGATTTTATGAATGAGGCGGAAAATAAAAAGATTGCCGAAGTTACCGTTTCTGGGCATGATGTCTATGGCACAACCGTTGACGGACGGCGCTTTTACACCTATGCGCCTAATGATCCGCAGATGATTGAAACACTCCGCCAAAATAATGTGCGCATTAATGCAAAGCCGGTTGATACAACAGGCTCAACGTTTTGGGGCATTTTGATTTCGTGGTTTCCGATGCTTTTGCTGGTGGGCGTTTGGATTTTCTTTATGCGGCAAGCCAATTCAGGCAATAATAAGGCTTTAAGCTTTGGCAAAAGCCGCGCGCGCTTGGTGGAAAACAATAAAAAAGTGACTTTTGCCGATGTGGCAGGCGCTGATGAATCTAAGCAAGAACTTGAAGAAGTGGTTGACTTTTTGAAAGATCCGCAAAAATTTTCACGTCTTGGCGGGCGAATCCCGAAAGGCGTGTTGCTTGTTGGTCCTCCGGGAACAGGTAAAACTTTGCTTGCCAAAGCGGTGGCCGGCGAAGCTGATGTGCCGTTTTTCTCTATTTCAGGCTCTGACTTTGTGGAAATGTTTGTCGGCGTGGGTGCCTCGCGTGTGCGGGATATGTTTGCGCAAGCCAAGAAAAATGCGCCGTGTTTGTTGTTTATTGATGAAATTGACGCTGTCGGGCGGCATCGTGGCGCTGGTTTAGGTGGTGGCAACGATGAACGCGAGCAGACGCTTAATCAGCTTTTGGTGGAAATGGACGGCTTTGATGACAATGAAAATGTGATTTTGATTGCCGCCACAAACCGCCCCGATGTGTTAGATCCCGCGCTTTTGCGCCCGGGGCGCTTTGATCGGCAAGTGACTGTTTCTAACCCCGATATTAAAGGGCGTGAAGAAATTTTGAAAGTCCATGTGCGTAAAGTACCGCTCGCTAAAGATGTTGATTTGGCCGTTGTGGCGCGTGGTACCCCGGGGTTTTCGGGCGCTGATTTGGCAAACCTTGTGAATGAGGCCGCTCTTTTGGCGGCGCGCAAAAACAAACGTAAGGTGACCGCGCAAGATTTTGACGAGGCCAAAGACAAGGTCTTGATGGGCAACGAGCGGCGTTCCATGGCGATGGACGAGCGCGAAAAAATGCTCACGGCTTATCATGAGGCAGGGCATGCCATTTGCTCGCTCAATGTGCCGGAAACAGACCCAATTCATAAGGCGACCATTATCCCGAGAGGACGTGCGCTTGGTATGGTGCAACAGTTGCCTGAAAAAGATCAATATTCCTACACGCGCGCCAAAATGCTCTCAAGGCTTACCATTTTAATGGGCGGGCGCGTGGCGGAAGAGCTGAAGTTCGGCTATGATGCTGTGACATCAGGCGCGTCTTCGGATATTGCCGCGGCAACGAATCTGGCGCGTTCTATGGTGACTGAATGGGGTATGAGTGATACGCTCGGTCCGGTGCTTTATTCTGAAAATTCGGAAGAAGTTTTCTTAGGCCGCTCGGTCACGCAAAATAAAAATATGAGCGAAGAAACCGCGCGTTTGGTTGATGCCGAAATTAAGCGCTTGGTGACCGAAGGACACGCGCAAGCCACCAAAATCTTGAAGGAAAAACGCAAGGATTGGGAAACTTTGGCGCAGGCGATGATGACTTATGAAACCCTTACGGGCGATGAAATCAAAGCCGTTTTGGCGGGCGAAAAGCTTGAAAAAGGCAAGGAAACTCCTGTTCCTCAAAACAAACAAACGCATTCTTCCGTGCCAGAGGCATAGCAAAAGCGCCCCTTTTGGGGCGCTTTTTTAGAAGAAAATGACTAAGCCGATGATGTTTACAACGGCTATCATGCCGGCGTACGTCCAGTTTTTTCGGGGGCGATCAACCAGCATATTGAATACACCCAAGATTGAGCATAGCGATATAATCGCTACGTAAACCAAGGACAAGAATGTCCACATAGGTGTTTCGTAAAAAGCCTCTCGGAACAATAAAATAGAACCGAAGAGTATCGCGCCAATAATAATGGCGCAAAAATAATCAGACTTTTTCATAATATATAATTTTAATAATTCGTTTCAGGCTTTCTTTATAGCATTGTTTGTGGATTTTGTAAAGAAGAAAAAATATTTTTGGTAGCGCAAACATAATGAAAGCGCCCCTTTGGGGACGCTTTTTTACAGAGATATTACCATGCAGACGAGAGTCACAAGAAAAACTATGCCTGCGTAATGGCTTAATTTGCTCGGCTTATCCAAAAGAATGGATATAAGCTCAAACACGCCACAAGCTGATGTTACGATAGCCATAAAAAGCGATATCGGTAACCATAAAGCTGTTCCATAAAATGCTTCTTTTAGCATCCAAATTAATAAAAAGTAACAAACGCCAATCGTTACGGCGCAGATGCAATCTAATTTTTCCATAATTGTATTTTTAATAATTTGTTTTGGAGCTTTTTATAGCATTTTTTGTGGATTTTGTAAAGAAGAAAATAAAAGCGTTAAATTTGTTTCCATTGAAAGCGCAAGCGTGCCAATTCGCGCCCATCGGTTAAAGATTTGATGCTATGCAATGTGGCGTTTTGTGTTGTTTGGGTTAAAACTTCAATTTCTTCGCCGTAATGACATTCTTTTTTAAAATTAATTTCAATTTCTGAAGGGGTAAGGCTTAAGCGTTGTTCGGGGTTTATGGCCTCGCTTGCCCAAAGTGGATAAACCGCGTTGTTGACATGATTATTCACATCAATGTCATCAAAACGCACAGAAAACCGCTTGGTATAATCAGGCGTTTCAATTTCAGGTAGTTTGGCAAAATCTGATTCAAAGGCATGTTCAGGCAAAACCGTATATTGAGGCAAATTATCGCGCAATGAAACAGGACGTTTGCGCGTAAAGTCTATCAAAATCCAAAGACTGGAGGCCTTTATCAGCGGTTCGCCGTTTATGGACTTGACAACAAATTCACGCACCGCGCCCAACAAACGCTCTTCACAAGGCCACGTTTCCACCATAATTTTTTCGTGCAAAACGGGCAGGCGATTGATTTTGAGATGATACGCCGAGCCAACCCAAGCCAAGCCCTTTTTTAAGCAAAAATCTAACCCAAGCCCAAGAGCAGTTGCATGCGAATCGGCCATATCCTGCAAAATGTTCATCAGCGCTATCAGGCGCAAATTGTTGTTTTTATCACATTCGTAGGTGCGTAAGGCATATTCTTTGGTAAATTTTTCCATACAACGCTCTTTAATAGGCTAGAACAACGAGGCATTTTTATCGGCATAAGCCAACTTGATTTGTTCAAAACGGTTCAAAAGCCGCTTTTTATAAACAATGCCACGTGATGGAATGTTTGAATGATAAGCCATCGCGGCTTTTTGCCAATTATGATGGCGTTTATAAAGCTTTGTTAAAAATTTGGCGCCGTATTCCACATTTTTTTCAGGATCAAGCGCGTCTTCAAGGCTATCAAAAGCTTGCGCGTGATATTTAAGGCTAATCTGCATGCAACCAACGTCTATGCTTGTAACGCCTTTTGCTTGAAGTTCTTTCACCGCGGCAATCGCGTCTTCTTTTGTTTCAAAGTGCATGCCTTTGCCGTTGGCGTTGACTGTCCAAGGCCAAGCTACAACGGTGGCGGTTTCTTTATTCCAGCGACCAGTTTCAACGCTTGAAATGGTATGCAAAAGATTTTGCCTTATTTGATATTTGCTCTCCATCCGGTTTGCCGCCAAACGACATAATTCAGTTGCGGCAGGTGGATTTTTGATTGAGGCTTCAGCCCTTTTATTTCTATGCGCTTGAAGCGGATGACAAAGCAATAACGAACAAATAAAAAATAAAATTAATTTTTTAAACACGATAAAATGTTTTCCTATTAGTCCGAAATAAGCAACGTTTTTCCCTCCAAACGGATTTCAAAACGACAAACGGCACAAAAAAATAGCCGCAGTCTTAAACCGGACGTGAACCATATTTAGCTTTTATTAAAAAATATTAACAAAATCTAAATTTTGAAGATATATAACATATTTTTTTTTAAAAATCCAGCACTTTTTTAGAAAAATCAACCAGCGCAGCACAGATTTCAGAGCTAACACATTGAAAACACGCTTTTTTTTGCAGATTTTTTTCGTCTGCATAAAGGCTACGATTGATTTCAAGCTGAAGCGTGTAAATTTTCCGGCGCGGTCTGGCGTAATTAAAGGTCGTGTAGGCGCCGGAATAAGGCAGATTTAACGCCACATGCCGATTGTTTCGGGCTAATCTTCGGGCTAAAAAGTCTGTTAAAGGGCTCGGGCAACTCTTGTTAAACAAGTTGCCAAGGCAAAAATCTATTTGCGGCGAATCAGGGATAATGCCACAAATTTTGGACGGCATGGAATGACAATCCAAAATAAAACAATAACCGAATTTTTGAAGACTTTTTTCAATCAGGCGTTCAATTTGCTGATGATAAACATCGTAAATGTTTTGAATGCGACTCTGAACCTCGGCAAAACTCAAAAGCCCCTGATAAAGCGGCTTGTTTTGCGCACTTATCCGATGTATCAGCCCTAAACCAAACCGGCAACGACTGTTATCTTTTTGCAATTGATTATCAGGATAATCGGCAAACATTTGCGGGTCAAGCTCGGTCTTGTCGCGGTTGACATCTATAAAAGCGCGCGAGATGTTCAAACTTATGAGTGTTAAATTCTGCGCCGCTAAAGGTGATAAAAGCTCATCAACAAACAAATCTTCGTTGGCGCGCAATTCTTGCTCGGTCAAACCGGATTGCGCCTTAAAACTCTCAGGCAAAAGAGTTCCGGCATGCGGAATGGTTATTATCAGCGGAAAATAAAGCTCATTGGCGTTTTTTTCCGTGAAAACCTGAAGTTTTTGATAATCTACATTTATGTTGAGTGTCTGTGGCACAGTTTGTCCTTTCGTTTGAACAAATATAGCTTTAGAATCTTAAAATTTTTATAAAAAATGAAAAAAAGTTCTTGCCAAAGATAAAATGTTGTGTTAATCAACACTCACTTTTGGGTGTGTAGCTCAGGTGGTTAGAGCGTTACGTTGACATCGTAGAGGTCACAGGTTCGAGTCCTGTCACACCCACCATTAAAACAAAGAGGGGCTATTTGGCCCCCTCTTTGTTTTAATGGTGTAGGGAAAGGTGTCTAGCTGGCATCTAGAGCAATTTTAAGCCCGAAAGTTTCCTCATGTACCTTTATGGTCTTACTCGTAAGTTTTGCGTTAATCGCAAAACTAACTCGTTTCGGTCACTTGCTTTGTAAAAGTTGTATCGGTCGTTGTCACTTCCTCACAACTTTAACAAAGCTACGCCGCTTGTGGTAAAAACAACCCGTCGGGGTTGTTTTTATCCTCGCGCGCTGCGGTACTTTTGCCACAAGAACTGCGCTATCTGTACCACTCTCCGCGTTTCCGAGAATCAGTGCAAAAATAAGGATTTCTTTATTTTTCGTCTCATTCTCCAGCTTTTCAACTTTTTCTTATGTTATGCTAAGGATTTTACGCGTTTCCGAGAATCAGTGCAAAAATAAGGATTTCTTTATTTTTCGTCTCATTCTCCAGCTTTTCAACTTTTACTTATATTATGCTAAGGATTTTACGCGTTCCCGAGAATCAGTGCAAAAATAAGGATTTGTTTTTTATTTTATCTTAAAACGCCAAAACCGGCCGGACAGGACTGCCACCAGATTTATCTCCGTCACCATATCTTATGCCCGTTGTAAATCTAAGCGTCCATGCATAACCACTATGATGACTTGTAGATGACCATGTCCCGATACTCCAATCATCAAATGATGTTATGGCGGTAAAGCCCTTAGTTTTAAGAGTGTTTAAAGTTTTTTCAATTATTTCTTTCGTTGTTCCTGTCATACCGCTTGTGCCATCCTCCTCTGTGACGAGTGCGGGATCATAACCATACATATCCATCAACTCGCCCAATGCCGGAAAATACCAATGACCGACACCGACAAGAGGGTCATGTTCATCCACGCCCTCGGGGAAATAGGCTTTGACGGCTAAAGCTGCCGTTGGTATGCAGTAGTCCTGATAATAACGAAGCTCTTTATCTTCTGTGTAAGTGCCGTTTAAGCACTCTGCCTTGGTTGTTTCAGTCTGGAGGATGATTTCCGTATTTTTTGCACCATCAAATAAATCTGGATCACGTTGTTGTAAAGGGAGAACGATGCTTGTCTTATTATACCCTTTTAACCCTTTAATATCTGTTCCATGTAAACCCCAAGGAGAAGAGATGGCTTTCAAAGAGGCCACCTTGCCGTGATAACCGCCGTCTGTGATGTAAAAGACCACACCGACAGGAATTTTAGAACCATTATAATCATCCACCAAGCCACATGAGCCGTCCGAATAATAAACATCCCCGATGTCACAAGAGGCTTTGGTGCAAAGCGTATAGTTTGGATTATTCGGACAAGTGGCAATATTTTTGCACCACGGATTTTTATCAGATTTCGTAAATCCCAGCGATTCGCAACTATACTGAACGCATTTTTTATATGTTTGATCATAAGGGCAAAGAATATAACCATTATCAGCACACTTTGGATTTTCTTCTTTGGAATAATTTAATTCTTCACAGGTCGGTTGCTTTTCACAATTAAGCGCCACCGCCTGAGTTGAAAACAAAATCATAACTAAAAATAAAACGTACTTCATTGTCTGCTCCTTACTTACAAAGTCCTCCCATCCGAATCGTCATGTTGAACGCCCCAAATGTCATGCTGAACTTGTTTCAGCATCTCTTTTTATAAGCTCCCAAAACGTTCTTGCTCGTAAGTGTTGCCTTTATAGCAACACTAACTCGCTTCGGTCACCGCTCTGTAACGCTTGCATCGGCACCTGCCGGCACCTCGCAAGCTAACAATCGCGTTATCTCGCTTTCAAAACACCAATTACTTTTGGTGTTTTGAAAACTCTATGGAATGACGTTTGAGAGGGAGTTTTCCCTTTCTCAAAAAAACGTACGTTTAAATGTTCATTTCATCAAGAAAATAACCTTTTGAAAAATCTCAAAAAATTTTCCTTGACAATTTGCACATTTAAACGTACGTTTTTTTGCAAATGTTCTGTTTGTAAATTGTTGATTTTGCTTATGATATTTGCGTCATTTTGAGGCGTAGAGGAATAAAAACAATAATTACTTTTGTTGTTTTTCGTAGCTTAAGTGTTTATACAGACATCAATAAAAAGAAAAGTGCAATATAGAGTAATATTGTTATAGGAACAGAAAAATATTTGAGATGACTTTTGATAACCCCATAACAACAATAGCTTATAATAAAAGATGCCGCAGACGCGCCTAAAAGATTGTTATAATCTTTATCCATGCATAAAAAATGAGTCGCTGTTTCTGTTGTTAAAAATATAACAATCTCAAAAAGAAGAACAAAAATAATAATTTTTTTTGTTCGTGACCAAATATTTTTCATTATCAAAATCCCTAAATATTACTTTTTCTTCTTTGTTTTATTAGTTTTATTATATTGTTGAACTTGTCTTTGTAAATATAAATTATGTGGATATGAAGGGGATTTTAATGCTTGGCTTTTGTCTCTTTTTTGTTTTAATGGCGGGAGCGACGGGGCTCGGTCTAGCTCCGTAAAACTTGCCCTACGGGCGCGCTAACTGCGCTTCGGTCAAAGCTTTTGTAACAACAACTCTTTTCGCTATCGCTCATCGTTGTCTAACAAAAGCTATCCGAACAATAAAAAACCTGACGTTAAGTCAGCTTTTTTATTATTCGCCCGCGATTTCGCGGGTTCGCGCTCCAGCTTTCCCACGGTTTAAAATACAAGAGGGTGCATTTTAGCACCCTCTTGTATTTTAATGGCGGGAGCGACGGGGCTCGAACCCGCGACCCCATGCGTGACAGGCATGTATTCTAACCAACTGAACTACGCCCCCACAATTAACGCAATATCTTATACTGAACAAAAATTATAATTGCAAGCGTTTTTTTTATTTTTTTTTAAAATTTTCAAAATACAATGTGTTTATGGATATAATTATCGCCAAAATCGGTATAACTTGAATATCTACTTGCTTTTTTGCCGATTTTAGCGCATTCTGAAAGAAGAATAAAGGGAAATAAATGTCTGAAATTTTTCAAAATCCGGCAACTTCTCGCCTGCGCCGTCAAAGAACACTGCTTTTGGTTTATGCCGTGGCTGTTACGGCGGCTTTGGCTGTTTCGCTCTACAATAATAACAACGTTGAGGCCTCAATGCCCTCTGATGAAAGTATGGCTGAAATTGCCCCTGAAGAGTTTGAAGAATCTTTTGAATTAGACGCTGATTTAAAAGAATCGGAATCGCCTGAAATTTTAGAAGAAACTGAATCAGATGCGCCGCATCTGAGCGAGCTGATTGCCACAAATGCCGTTGGTCTTAATGAAGACGCAATCACAATTGCCAAAGGCGATACATTTATTGGCATTTTAACAAAACTTGGTTTGGATTATTCTCAAACGACCGACATTTATACGGTTTTCAAAAAGGTTTATGATGTGCGTAAACTGAAAGTTGGGCAGGTTTTATATGTTACTTATACCACTGATAATAAATATAATCAGCTGACAGCCGTTAAAAAAGTGATGGTTGAGCCGGTTAGCGGCACACGCTATATCGTGGAGCAAAACGCCGAAGGCAAATACGAATCGCGCGTTGAACAAGACGATTTGAAAGATGAAATTCAATCCCTCAAAGGCCCTATTGAGGGGAATTTGTCGTCTTCAATGCAAAATGCGGGCGTTCCGTCAAATGTGGTTGGTAATTTTATTAATATTTTTTCGTTTAGTGTTGATTTTCGCCGTGATGTCCATGCTGGCGATTCATTTGAAGTTCGCTTTGAGCAAAAAAAAGCCCCGAATGGAAAAGTCGTGAAAACGGGCGATATTGTTTATGCGTCCTTAACGCTTGGCAAAGATAAGCTTGAGCTTTATCGCTATAAAGATAAATCGGGCTTTGTGGATTATTATGATGAAAAAGGGCTGGCTCTTAAAAAGACGCTTGATCGCAAACCGCTGGAGTTTAAAAAAGCCCGAATTTCTTCACGCTTTGGAAGACGTTTTCATCCTATTTTGAAAACTTATCGCAATCATGACGGCGTGGATTATGCCGCGCCGATGGGCTCTAAAGTTTATGCTAGCGGTGACGGTGTTGTTACGCTTTCAAAATGGGTTAATGGTTATGGCTATATGATTAAAATTAGGCATAATTCAGAATATACCACAGGTTATGCGCATTTGCGCTCGTTCGCTAAAGGCATACGCCCTGGCGTACGCGTTAAACAAGGGCAAGTTATTGCTTATGTAGGCAGTACCGGACGCTCTACAGGACCGCATTTGCACTTTGAAGTGGTTAAAAATGGCAAAAAAGTTGACCCGCTAAAGGTTAAAGCCGCTACCGGCGAAAACTTGAAAGGCGCTAAATTAACGGCTTTTAAGAAAATGGTTGCTGATATTAAAGCCTCTGAAAATAAAGAACTTAGCCTTAAAGCCGAATCTACGGCTGGTCAAATTTAAAATCGGCTGAATAAAATTTTATTTGATTGACTTGTTTTTATAACAAGTGCTATCGTATGCCTGATGTTTAACTTTTTTGGGAGATTTAAAATGGAATTAAAAGGCTCTAAAACCGAACAGAACCTCAAAGATGCGTTTGCTGGCGAATCTCAAGCGCGCAATAAATATACCTATTATGCCTCTAAAGCTAAAAAAGAGGGCTATAATATTATTGCCGATAAGTTTGAGCAAACCGCAAATAACGAAAAAGAGCATGCCAAACTTTGGTTTAAACTTTTGCATAATGGCGAAGTTCCCTCTACCATAGAAAACCTTAAAGACGCTGCCTCGGGCGAAAATTATGAATGGACCGAGATGTACGAGCGTATGGCTCAAGAAGCCCGCGAAGAAGGCTTTAACAAAATTGCCGCGCTGTTTACGGCTGTCGGCAAAATTGAAAAAGGTCACGAAGAACGCTACCGCGCTTTGTTAGACTCATTAGTAGAAGGCAAAATTTTTGAACGCCCGACAAAAGTAATTTGGGAATGCGCAAACTGCGGCGCGCGTATTGAAAGCCCCAAAGCGCCTGAACGTTGCCCTGTTTGCGATCATCCGCAGGCGTACTTTTTTGAGTTACAAGAGAAGTTCTAAACTTTTGGAAAGGCGTCTAGCCATTTGGAAAGGCGTATAGCTGGCATTTAGAGCAATTTTAAGCCCGAAAGTGTCCTCATGTACTTCTTATGGTCTTACTCGTAAGCTTTGCGTTCATCGCAAAGCTTACGAGCAAGAAGAGCCTAAAAAACAACTCAAAATGTCATGCTGAACTTGTTTCAGCATCTCTTTTACGGAATTCCGTAGTGAGTTAGTGATTGCTCAAAAAGCAGAGCTTACGAGCAAGAAGAATCCATAACAACAAATTCGCAAATTTCTTAAAATTTTATAGCGAGTTGAACGCCTAAAGATCGTAACGCCTTATAAATTGTTTCAAAGCGAGGTTTTACACTTCCGCTTAAAGATTTATAAAGGCTTGCGCGACCAACCCCCATTTTTTGAGCCAATTCGTTCATCCCGCGCGCACGCGCAACATCATTGATAGCTCTTATAATAAGCTTGGGATTATCGCTTTCTAAGCTGAGTTGAAGATATTCTTTCATATCTTCCTCATTATGCAAATAATCAGCAACATCAAACTTGCTTAATTTGCAGTCATCTTTTGTAATTATTTCAGACATTTTTTTAACTCCTTTGCTTTTTGAATATCTTTGCTTTGAGTTGATTTATCGCCACCACAAAGCAAAACGATTACAACCTTATCAGTCTGGCAGAAATAGAGCCTATAACCCGCGCCATAGTGTATTCGCGTCTCAGAAACTCCTTCGCCGACAGGCTTAACATCGCCAAAATTTCCATCTATCATATTGTTAATTCTATCAAGAATACGCAACCTTGCGTGGCGATCTTTTAATTTATCAAGCTATTTGTCAAAGTTTTTTGTTTTTAAAATCGTAAACATTTTAGTCCTTTATTTATATAATATTGTATCCTATAAGAAACAAGAAGTCAAGTTTTTTATTTTTGCATCTTTTTATAAGAGATCCCGAAACGAGTTCGGGATAACAAAGAATAAACAAGAAAATCAACAACTTATCAACAAAATGCGTGCAAAAAAACGTACCTTTAAATGTGCATTTTGTCAAGCAAATAATGCATTGTTTTTCCAAATATAAATCTCTTTGACGATTTGCGCATTTAAACGTACGTTTTTTTGAGAAGATTCTCAAAGGTCATCCTGAACTCGTTTCAGGATCTTATAAAAAGAGATGCTGAAACAAGTTCAGCATGACATTTGGAGGGGATGCTGAAATAAGTTCAGCATGACATTTGGAGGGGATGCTGAAACAAGTTCAGCATGACATTTGGAGGGGATGCTGAAACAAGTTCAGCATGACATTTGGAGGAGATGCTGAAATAAGTTCAGCATGACATTTGGAGGGGATGCTGAAACAAGTTCAGCATGACATTTGGGATCGTTTCAGTATGACGATTCGGATGGGGAGTTTATAAATAAGGAGGAAAAAATGAAGTACGTTTTATTTTTAGTTATGTTTTTGTTTTCAAGTCAGGCGGTGGCGCTGAATTGTGAAAGGCAGCCAAGCTGTGAAGAATTAAATTATTCCAAAGATGATGATCCACAATGTGCCGATGACGGTTATATTTTATGCCCCTTTGACTTCTCATACAAAAAATGCGCACAGCCTGATTGTCAAAAAATAGGCTATACAAAGTCTGAGAAATCGGGTTGGTGTGGCAAGCTTGCCTTTTGTCCGAGCGATAAAACATACACCGCGTGTAAAGCGCTTTGTGAAGTTGGTGATATTTATTATTCGGATGGCACTTGCGGTTATGCCGATGATTATGACGGCACAAAAATCCCTGTTGGTGTCGTGTATTGGGTTACGGATAATGGTCGGCACGGTAAAGTGATTAACCTGAAAGATTTGGGTAGAGAAGCAAATAACAAACCATTTGATCCAGCGAATCCGTATGATACAAGACATAGATATCTTTATTGGGGGTATTATTATAAAGATCTTTCAACGCTGAAAAGTTATTCGGCTACGATAAGTACGGTTAACGCGTTTAAAGCGTATGATCCGGATTTATATGACGGCAAAGGGGATACGGATAAGATATTAGCGGTGCAAGAACCAACCTGTTATTATGAACAAGACACTGCAGAATATTATCAAATTTGTATACCACAAGCAGCTCTGGCAGCACGAGATTTTTATCCGCCCGAAGTAGATAAAAACGATTCTAAAGTTGGTCAAGGGAAATGGTATTTACCCGCACTTGGTGAATTAACAGAGCTATATGGCTATGATAATGCCAATATAACGAAATCTGTGGGGACATCAGGCGCTGAGGGCAACAATAAGACGCTTGTCAATAATACATTGGGTGCTTTAAAGGGTAAGAAGGTTGAGGCTGAAAAATTAACAGAGAGTTCCTATTGGTCGTCATCAAGGGAGAGTCAATACAATGCATGGGTACTAGGTATGACTAAAGGTTACCGGGAGAGCCACCATAGGAACCAGCCCTACACTCCTGTCCGTGTGAGTCTAGAATTTTAATGAAATAAAACACATTCTATATCTTTATAGGTAGAAAAAACACCTTAAACGAATCGTTAAGGTGTTTTCTGGAATTTAATTCTATCTTTTTGTGACTCTAAAAAATTGGTATCACCAACCTAGAAGAAGATTTATGTCCTAATTATTTTTATTATTATCTTTATTTTGTTTGATTCTTGTCGTCTTTTTTTGAAACTATTTAAAAGTTTAAGAAAATTGATATTTTATAAAAAAATTCTTGCAATTTGTTTTAAATGTCTATAAAAGACTCAACAGAGTCGGCAATGGTGCCGTCTCGTAATTACACACGCAGACAGGCGGCGCAAGGTTTTGTTCCGCTCCGGTGCCTTAAAAGGCTTCAGGGTCTGCGGAGGTTTAACCGGAAAAAAGGATATTAATATGACACTTCCTACATTTACGTTGCGCCAATTGGTTGAAGTCGGTGCACATTTTGGGCATCACGCCCGTCGTTGGAACCCGCAAATGGCTCCTTACATTTTTGGTAAAAAAGATAATATTCACATCATTAACTTGCAAAAAACGTACCCCATGCTTTACACGGCGTTAAACGCCGTGCATGAAGTGGCGGCTAATGGCGGTAAAATCTTGTTTGTAGCCACCAAAAAGCAAGCTCAACAAATTGTGAAAGAAAATGCCGAGCGTTGTGGTCAGTTTTATGTGAATTATCGTTGGTTGGGCGGTATGATGACCAACTGGAAAACGGTTTATAAATCAATCAGCCGTTTGGTCAAGCTCAATACAATGTTTGAAAACAACGAAACAGAAGGCTATACCAAAAAAGAACTTCAAAATCTTAAAAAAGAACAAGAAAAACTTCAGCTTTCGTTAGGCGGTATTATGAATATGGGTGGTCAGCCTGATATGTTGTTCGTGATTGATACGCCGAAAGAAGCTTTGGCTGTTAAAGAAGCGAGAAAACTTGGTATTCCGGTCATCGGCATTGTTGATACAAACGCTAACCCGAATGATGTGGATTATCCTGTCCCCGGCAATGATGATGCGATTCGTGCTATTTCGCTTTATTGCGAATTAGTTTCCGCCGCTATCATTGACGGTATGCAAGCTGGTCTTGCCGCTCAAGGCGTGAAGGTTGAAGAGGCAGAAGTTGTCGCTGAACAAAAACCTGCACCTAAAAAGCGTGCTTCTAAAAAAGTTAAAGAAGAGCCTGAAGCTGCTGCCGAAAAAGCAGAAAAAACAGCCGAATAATCTCTTTTAATTTAAAAGGCGGCGGTTAAATGACTGCCGCCAACATCTTAAAAATCACAGATATAGAGGAAAAAACAATGGCAGAAATTACAGCCGCTATGGTTAAAGAATTAAGAGAATCAACCGGTGCCGGTATGCTTGATTGCAAAAAGGCTTTGGTTGAAGCAAACGGCGATATGGATACCGCCGTGGATTGGTTGCGTAAAAAAGGGTTGGCATCAGCCGCCAAAAAAGCTAGCCGCATTGCCGCTGAAGGCTTGGTGGCCGTTTGCGTGGAAGGCAATAAAGGCGCCGTGGTTGAGGTTAACTCCGAAACAGACTTTGTCGCTAAAAACGAAATTTTCCAAGAATATGTTGAAGATGCCGCAAAAGTGGCTTTGCTCAACAATGGCGAAATTTGCGATATGAAGTCTTTCAATTGCCCGAAATGTGGCAAATCTTTTGAAGAGCGCTTAACGGATATGATTGCTAAAATCGGCGAAAATATGAATTTGCGCCGCGCAAAAGTTTTGGAAGCCAAAGAGGGCGTCGTTGCCTCTTATGTGCATAGTGCGATTCGCCCGAATTTGGGGCGTATTGGCGTGTTGGCTGTGTTGGAATCTAAGGCCGATAAAGCCAAGTTAAACGAACTCGGCAAGCACATCGCTATGCACATTGCTGCTTCAAATCCGCTGTTTTTAGACATTGCACATGTTGATCCGGCAGCTGTTGAGCATGAAAAAGGCATTTTTGCTGAACAAGCCAAAGCGTCCGGTAAGCCTGAAAACATCATTGAAAAAATGGTGGAAGGCCGTATCCGTAAATATTATGAGGAAGTTGTTTTAGAAGAACAAGCCTACATTATGGATCCGGATAAAAAGGTCAAAGACGTTATTGCTGAAGCCGCCAAAGAGCTTGGCGCCGACATCAAACTTACGGATTATGTCTGCTTTAAGCTTGGCGAGGGCTTGCAGAAAAAAGAAGAAGACTTTGCCGCCGAAGTTGCCGCGCAACTTGGCAAATAAGCCTCAAAAGCTTGCAAAACGCCGTCCGAATGGGCGGCGTTTTTTGTTGACAAATTATTTTTATGGTGCTAAGCCAAAATATATCAAAAAATTATGATGTCAAACTATTAAAACTTCTATTATGAATATGGATTACGAATTTATTGATGCCGTCACAAATATCTGCTTTGTTCTAGAAATATTGGCAGTTATAGTTTGGACGTGCTTCGTATGGATTTTTCGGTTTTATTTCGGACCGGAAAAAAGAGCTTGGGATGCACTCTGTTTTGTTGTTATTTGCGCGGTCTTTTTTCAAATGGCTTTGGGAATAGACCCCACATGGTCATTTGAGGAAAATAAAGAATTTTTACTCAACGACATAAAACTTGTGTTCATCTGCTTGTTAATGCTTCTATTCTCCGGCAAACGTTGGCGCGATATGGCCTCTATGCCCTATGGCTGTTGGGAACGTAAAGCCAGGCTTTGGATGTTTTTGTTTGTGGTTGTGGCAATGGTTATCAGATTTATTGGCGTTTGGGGTTCGGATAAGGTAAATCTTTATCGTTGGGAAAATGGTCAGCCTGCCACTGAAGAGCTGATGCAAAAATATTTTGCCGATAAGCCGCGTCCTAAAGAAGTCCGTTTCTTTGATGGAGAGCCTGTTTATCCGGCAAAATCAGCAATTAAGGCGGCGTTTGATGATCTGAAAGCCGCGCTTGAGCGCAAAAAAGCCTGAGAGAAGAAAAAACAAGAACAAAAAAAGCGTGCTGAATAAGCATGCTTTTTTATGTTATTTAAAAAAAACAGATTGACAAGCCAAAAAGTTTATGTATGATGCAAGAGACATTTGGGGTTGTAGCTCAGTTGGGAGAGCGCTTGAATGGCATTCAAGAGGTCAGGGGTTCGATTCCCCTCAGCTCCACCAATCTTAAAAATATGTATAGCGGCGCATCTAGCGCCGTTTTTTTATTAAAAGTGTCCTCATGTACGTCTATGTACACTGCGGTACTTTTAATAAAAAAACAACGCTATCTACACCACTCTCCATATTTTTATAAAATACTAATTAGGTGCTTTTTTTGGTGCTCGCTGGGGGAATACT